>JAIXYK010000009.1 GCA_027490225.1 Bacteroidota bacterium
GATTATCAATTAGAATTAGGTAAAGTAGTTATTCAAATTGATCCAGAATATTTTAGGCCAACAGAAGTAGAGTTGCTTATTGGAGATGCAACAAAAGCGCAACAAAAATTAAATTGGAAACCTAAATATTCATTTGATGAGCTAGTAAAAGAAATGGTTGCTTCAGACTTGCAATTATTCAGTAATCTCAAATATATTGAAGCTTTCAATGCTCAAAAAATTGGGAAATAAGTGATTATAGCTTATTCAACTATTAACACAATTAAGATTTATTAAATGAGAGTAGAAAAATCCGAAGATTGGACTTTAGTAATAAAACCGAAGTCGAATTTACTTGACTTCCAACTAAAACAACTTTGGGAATATAGAGATTTGTTGTTTCTATTAGTTAGGAGAGATATTGTAACAGTTTACAAACAAACGCTTCTTGGCTTTTTCTGGTTTATCCTCCCTCCTATTTTAAATACTCTTACCTATTTTATTATTTTCGGTTTAATTGCTAAAGTTTCTACAGACGGTACAAATCCGATTTTATTTTACCTTACAGGCGTAATTTCTTGGGGGTATTTTGCAGACTGCATCAACAGAACATCTACAACATTTAGAACAAATGCAAGCATATTTGGGAAAGTGTATTTCCCAAGAATCATTGTTCCAATATCTTCAGTAGCCTCTGCTTTAGTGAAATTTGCTATTCAAATTGGATTATTAATAGCAGTTGTTTGTTACTTTTATTTTACAGAAAACAATGTTTTTCCCCAATTTAAATACATATGGTTACTGCCAATTATAATCATTTTAATGGCATTTTATGGATTAGCAATAGGAATAATCATATCTTCATTAACCACAAAATATAGAGATTTAAGTAATTTAGTACCGTTTGCTGTTTCTCTTTTAATGTATGCAACTCCAGTAATTTATCCATCTTCTATTATTCCTGAAAAGTTCAAATGGATCATACAAATAAATCCACTAACACCGCTTATTGAATCGTTTCGTTTTATTTTTCTGGGCTCTGACCAAATTTCATGGTGGCAATTAATTTATTGTTTCGTATTTACAATTGTTTTGTTTGTAATTGGTTTGGTTTTATTTAATAAAACTGAAAAAACGTTTATGGATACAGTATAGTAATTTAAACATTCTTTTTTTAATGTTCGCTTCTTCATTCGAACAAGCATTTGAGTATAAATATATTTTAAGTATTCTAATTGTTTTTTATTTAAATATTTAATCTGAAATACGTGATTCTGAATTACTGACATTTTATTAAATTTGCATTCGATTCAAAAAAACAATGTCTATAGTTTTACGTGCAGAAGATATTTCAAAAGTATTTCGTCTTGGAGATGTAGGTGCAAAAACAATCACTGAAGATATCAGAGCTGCTTGGCATAAAATAACCAAAAGACAGAATCCATATATCATAAATGCTTCTGCAAATGATAGAGAAGTAGAAAGTAACAATGATTTTGTTTGGGCATTAAAGGAAATAAACTTTGAAGTAAAGCAAGGAGAAATCCTAGGTTTAGTTGGTAAAAATGGGGCTGGTAAATCAACGCTTTTAAAAATTCTATCAAGAACAACTGCTCCAACATCTGGAAATATTAAAATAAAAGGAAAAATTGCTTCACTCTTAGAAGTTGGTACTGGATTTCATCCTGACCTAAGTGGAAGAGATAACATATATCTTAATGGAGCAATTTTAGGAATGAAAAAGAGTGAAATTAAGTCTAAATTTGATGCAATAGTAGAATTTGCTGGTGTTCAGAGATATATTGATACACCTGTAAAACGTTATTCATCAGGAATGTACGTAAGATTAGCTTTTGCAGTTGCAGCCCATCTTGAGCCAGATATCTTAATAATTGATGAAGTACTAGCCGTAGGAGACCAAGAATTTCAAAATAAATGCCTTGGTAAAATGAAAGACGTATCTGAACAAGGAAGAACAGTAATTTTCGTTAGCCATAACATGGGTGCTGTAAATGATTTATGCTCTAGAGCAATTTTATTGAACCAAGGAATTATTAAACTTGACGGCCCTACAGACAAGGTAATTAAAACGTACGTTCAACAAAACATGCAAGTTAACATTAATGAAAATTACAATATTGATGATGCAACAACAAGAAGAGGCACGGGAGAAGTAAGATTTGTTGCTATTGATACCTTCGATGTTTCAAAAAATAATACAAACGAGTTTTTTCAATATGACAATGTTTCATTTAAATTAAAAATTAAAATAATACATCCGGTAAAAGAACTTCTAGCTAGTATTGCATTTAGATCAGGAAAAACCAGAGATATAGTTACAAGCACATCCAAAATAAAAGTAAATACGGAAGGTATTTCAAGCGGAGATGTATTTACAATTGATATAATATTTCCAAAAATTAACTTAAGGCCAGGTGTTTATGAAACATACTACTGGTTAGGCTCGTCCTATGCTGACACTGCATTTGATGTAGTTGACAACTTAATGCCACCAATTGTTATAGGTTTACATCCAGATACAAAAGATATATTTACATCTGGATACTTCGATGACAACTTCACATTTCAACAAAATAAAATCTAAACAAACGATAAATAATTTAAATGTCTCTCAATAATAAACGTATTCTAATTACCGGAGGAACAGGATCTCTTGGAAAAAAATTAACTGAAATCCTTTTGAAAAAATATCCTGAAATCAGCCGACTTGTGATTTTTTCAAGAGATGAGTTGAAACAATATGAAATGAGTCAGCAGTTTCCTGAAAAGGAATTTCCTTGTATTCGATATTTTCTAGGAGATATTAGAGATGCTCAAAGATTAAGAAGAGCATTTGAAGGCATTGATTTAGTTATACATGCAGCCGCATTAAAGCAAGTTCCTGCCGCAGAATACAACCCATTTGAGTTTATAAAAACAAATGTACTTGGTGCTCAAAATATAATTGATGCAGCGCTAGACACAAATGTATCGAATGTTGTAGCGCTTTCAACCGATAAAGCCGCTGCCCCAATAAATTTATATGGAGCCACAAAGTTATGCTCCGACAAATTGTTTGTTGCAGCAAATAATATAAAAGGAAAGCAAAATGTGAAATTTTCTGTAGTACGCTATGGAAATGTTATGGGCTCAAGAGGGTCAGTTATACCTTTTTTCTTGAACAAAAGAAAAGATGGAGTACTACCAATTACTGACGAAAATATGACAAGATTTAACATTTCACTTGAAGAAGGTGTGGATATGGTTTTGTATGCTGCTGAGCATAGTGCAGGTGGCGAAATATTTGTTCCCAAAATACCCTCTTATAAAATTACAGATGTCGCAAAGGCAATCTCCCCAAAATCAAAACTCGAAAATGTTGGAATAAGACCTGGTGAAAAATTGCATGAAGAAATGATAACTAGTTCTGATTCTTTAAATACAGTAGATGTTGGAAAATATTATGTAATTCTGCCACAAGGCAAACCCTTGTTACAAGATTATTATGAAAAAAATGGAGGTAAAATGGTAGAACCTGGATTCTGTTACAACTCTGGAACTAATTCAGAATGGTTAAATATCAGCGATATTCAAGATTTGATAAAAAAATGTGTTGACCCAAATTTTTCTCCTGATTAATTTTTTTTAAACATCTAATTTTAAAATTGTTAAGGATTTATTTTGTTTTTCCAATTCCAATTATTTTAAATGAGTGTTTCATTTTTCTTGGATTTATTAAAGTAAGAAATATTGATTTTAAAATATAATTAAATAAAAAATTGATAAATCATCAAATCAAACCCAAAATTAAAAATTTAGCAATTGGAACAGTCCAATTTGGATTAGATTATGGGATTAGTAATTTTTCAGGAAAAACAATTCCATCTGAAGTAAGTGGAATTTTAAATTTAGCAAGCTCATCAGGAATTACATATTTAGATACCGCTTCTGTTTACGGATCAAGCGAAGAAGTTTTAGGTCAAAATAACTTGAGTAATTTTAATGTTGTTTCTAAATGGCCATCCCTTCAAAATGGAAATCTTCCTATTGATTTTCTTATTAAAAGCCTTGAAAAATTAAATATTCAATCACTTTATGGCTGGCTTTCTCATCACCCAGATATTTTAATTGAACAACCAGATTTGTTTATACAAACAGAGAAAGCAAAAGAAAAAGGACTAATACTCAAAACTGGATTTTCAGTGAGTTCAGTTTCGCAATTAAAAAATCTAACTGCTCGTTTTGGTACACCAGATATTGTTCAAGTGCCTTTCAGCATTCTGGATAAACGCTTTGAAAAAATAATGTTGGAGTTAAAATCTAAAGGAACTGAAATCCACACTCGGTCAGCATTTCTCCAAGGATTATTATTTTTATCTCCAGAGAAATTATCTTCTTTTTTTAATTCCGTAAAACCTTGGCTTTATTCATTTCAGGAGGCATTTCCTACATCAGAAGCTCAAGTGTCAGCAGCATTAAATTATTGTGTTAATCATCCAGCAATTGATAAAGTAGTAATTGGAGTTAACAGTATAAAACAATTAGAAATAAATATTAACTCCCTAAATAATTCTTTTAATTCTGAATTCCCTAGGGTACCTTATCTGAATGAATCAATAATTAATCCATCTAAATGGCCATTAAAAATATAAATAAATTAAAACTAGGTGTAATTGGTTCAAGTGAAGGAAATGGACATCCATTTAGTTGGTCTGCCATTTTTAATGGATATCGTAAAGACCTTGCACATCTTTGTCCTTTTCCGGTAATTCCTGAATACCTTTCACAACACAGTTTTCCTGAAGAACAGTTAAAAAATGCAAGTGTTACTCATATCTGGACTCAAGACGAAATTCAAAGTAGACATATTGCTGATTTTGCAAATATTGAAAATGTATGCAAAAATTTAGATGAACTTAAAGTGTGCGACGGTATTTTGTTAGCAAGAGATGATGCTGAATCGCATGTAGCTCTAGCGGTTCCATTTTTACAAGCTGGTATTCCTGTATTTGTTGATAAACCTTTAGCCCTATCAGTAAAAGATGCAAAAACAATGATTGATGCGAGTTCTGAATCTTGGATGTTATTCAGTTGTTCTTCATTAAGGTATGCACATGAATTTGAAATAAATGGAAAAAACACTCAGCCAATTCACATGATTGAAGCTGTTACACCTAAAAGCTGGGAAAAATATGGAGTTCACATTTTAGAACCTTCGCTTGCGTTTATTCCTGAAAGAGGAAAACTACTTCAAGTTGAAAGAAAAACAATTCTTGGGAAAGCAGAAATATCGGTAAAGTGGGAAAATGCAACAGCGAAATATGTTTGTTCTGGGGCACATCCATCTGAGTTATCTATTTCAATTTTTGGAGAAAATTATCATGAAAAACTAATTTTTAAAGACTCATTTTATTGTTTTAAAAAATCTCTCGATTGTTTTGTTGAAGAAGTAATGATAAAAAAAACAATTCCTATTTCAAGGGAGGAAACAAATGAAATTGTAAGCATTCTAGAATTAGGAATGTTGGAATAAATAAATTAAATCGCTCAATAAATTTTAAATATTTCTAGTTCTGTTTTACTAATGAAGATTTTAATTATAGGTTTAGGTTCTATTGGAAGACGTCATGCATTGATTTTGCATAATAATCCTAATATTCAATGTGCCGCATTAAGAACAGGAAAAGGAAGTCTTAAGCAGGAAATAGAAGGGATTGTTGAGTTTTATTCAATAAATGAAGCTTTAGCATTTAAACCAGATGGTGTAATTATTAGCACACCAACTGCATATCATGTTCAATCGGCTTTGCCATTTCTAAATGCGGGAATTAAAGTGCTAATTGAAAAGCCAATTTCGTATGCTTCTGAAGAAGTTACAGCCTTAGAACCATTTAGCCATTTAATTCGGATTGCTTACTGTCTTCGTTTTTTACCTATTTACTTGAATTTAGAAATTGCTCTAAAAAACGACCCTCCTTTTAAACTTGGATTTAAAAGATCTTTTTACCTACCTAAGTGGCATCCTTATGCTGATTATCGTGAAGAATATGTTGCAAGAAAAGATTTAGGCGGTGGTGTAATAAGAACCCTTTCGCATGAAATTGATTTGGCTGTAAAATGGTTTGGGAAACCAAAACCAGATACAATTATTGGAGTATGTGATAAAGTTTCATTTCTCGAAATGAATACTGATGATTATGCATTTTTCAGCATGAAATCTTTAAGTGGATGTCGTATTAATTTCGAATTGGATCTTTTTTCGCCCACTAATACTTTTCAAGGTGAAGCATATACTGCAAAGGGTAAATATTATTGGGATTTAAATTCACTTTATTTTTATGGGTATTCTGATGAATCTCCTAAAATTATTTATAATTTTAAAAACTCAGATTCTGAAGAAATGTATGCGGCCCAACTAAAGGATTTTGAATTGTTTATATCAGAAGGCATCTCCAATAATTCTACTTTAGATGAATCACGTTCAACACTTGAAATAATAGAAAAACTATCAAATGTCAACTAAAATAATTGCAATTATTCCTGCAAGGGGCGGTTCTAAAAGAATTCCTAAGAAAAATATTACTCCGTTTCTCGGTAAGCCATTAATAGCCTGGACAATAGAAGCAGCTCAAAAAGCTGGAATTTTTGATAGAATCGTTGTAAGCACAGACGATCCAGAAATTGCCGAAGTAAGTAAAGCTTATGGTGCGGAAGTTCCTTTTTTAAGAGATTCTGGTGCCGATGATTTTACCCCTGTTTCCGAAGGCACGCTCAGAACAATATTACAATTAGAAGAAATAGGAGAAACATATGATATTGTTGTGCAATTGTTTGCAGTTTGCCCTCTGAGAAATGCTGAGGAAATTAAGGATTCATTAGTTTTTTTCAAAAATAGAAATCTTAAATTCTTAATTTCTTGTTTTAAATTTACTTGGATGAATCCCTGGTGGGCTGTGACCTTAGACGAAGATCAAAAACCAAATTGGATTTTAAAAAACGAAAATAAGCGCTCGCAAGATCAACCAAAACTCTATTCTCCTACAGGTGCAATTTGGATTGCTAACGTAGAAGAATTAAAACTTTCAAAAAATTTCTATGGGCCTGACCATGTTTTCTGGGAAATGGATTGGAAGACAGCTATAGATATTGATAACTATGAAGATATTGAGTTAGCTGAGGCACTACATAATGTTATTCAAAGAAAAATACAGTAATTTATGCAAGGAAAAGTTATTCCATACGGACAACAAAATATTACTGAAGAAGATATTCAGGCAGTTAACGATGTACTTCGAGGTGAATATTTAACTCAAGGACCTAAAATAGCAGAGCTAGAAAGTGAATTTGCCAAGTATGTTGGAGCAAATTATGCTGTAGCTATTTCTAATGGAACAGCAGCCTTACATTTATGTGCTATGGCACTTGGAGTAAAAGAAGGTACTCGGGTAATTACAACTCCAATAACCTTTGCTGCTTCTGCTAATTGCGTTCGCTATTGTGGAGGTGAAGTTTGGTTTGCAGATATTGACCCTGAGACATTTACCTTGAGCCTCGATAAAACACGCACATTACTTGAGTCTAAACCCAAAGGCTTTTTTAGCGGTATTATACCGGTTGATTTTGCTGGGTTACCTATAAACTTAGAAGCATTTCGAGCATTAGCCGATGAATTTGGCTGCTGGATAATTGAAGATGCATGTCATGCTCCAGGAGGTAGTTTTATAAATTCTTCGAATGAAAAGGTATTATGTGGGAGTGGCAAATATGCCGAACTTGCAATATTTTCTTTTCACCCAGTAAAACATATTGCAGCTGGAGAAGGCGGAATGATTACAACCAATGATAAAAAGCTTTATAAACATTTATTGCGTTTACGCACTCATGGTATTACTCGTGAAAGCGAGCTTCTTGTTGAGAACCATGGAGCTTGGTATTATGAAATGCAGGAACTCGGATACAACTATCGAATTACAGACTTCCAAGCAGCACTTGCACTTAGTCAACTAAATCGCGCTGATGCAGGGCTTAAACGTCGTCAAGAAATTGCCAATCGCTATACTGAAGCTTTTACAAAAACTGAAATTGAAATCCCTTTTGTTCAAGTAGGTGTTCAACATGCTTGGCATTTATATGTGATTCGCATCAACAATCGCAAAGCACTTTACGACCACCTTCGCTCCAAAAATATTTTCTGCCAAGTACATTATATTCCTGTGCATACAATGCCGTACTACAAGCAGTTTGGTTGGAAAAAAGGAGATTTTCATCTTGCCGAAGATTACTATGAAAAATGCCTAAGCTTACCAATGTTTCCATCACTAAAAGATGAAGAACAAGAGTATGTTATATTAACAATACAACAATTCTTTAAGAATGAAAATTCAGATTTTAACTGATAATCCTAATTCTTGGATAGTTCCTTTTATTTCTGACTTAAAGAATGAATTAGAAAAAAACGGAAATACAGTAACACATTTGTTCAAGCAATCTGATGTTGAAAAAGGTGATATTTTGATTTTACTTTCATGTGAAAATAAATTTTCGAATCTACAATTGAATAAATATAACCTTGTTGTACATGAAAGTGATTTACCAAAAGGAAAAGGTTGGTCTCCATTAACTTGGCAGGTAATTGAAGGTAAAAAAAGAATTCCAATTACTTTATTTGAAGCAACTGAAAACATAGATGCTGGTAACATCTATTTGAAAGAATTCATTGAACTTGATGGCACGGAATTAATTGATGAATTAAGAGCAAAACAAATGCACTTTACATCCTCAATGATTGTAAAATTTGTTTCTTCTCCAAACAAATACCCTCCAATTGCGCAAACTGGTGAAAGTACATTTTATCAGAAGAGAACGATGGTCGATTCTAAACTTGATATTGATAAATCTATAAAATCTCAATTTTCCTTGTTACAAGTATGTGACAATGAAAGATATCCTGCATATTTCGAGTTAAACGGAATTCGCTACTCTTTAAAAATAAATAAAATTTTATAAAAAAACTTCAAACATTACTAACAATCTCTTTAGAGCGGTCAAAGTTTTTATAATTGAATTGAAATTTAAATGACCATTAAACTGGTTAAATTGCTGACAACTAAAATATAAATTAAAAAGATTAGCACAATTCTTTTTATATATTATACATGAAATTAGGAAATACTTTTTTTTATTGAAAAAAATAAAGTATTATTATAAATCATTGTTTTAGTAAACTAAAGTCTATAAAAAGATTTGTTATCCTTTTTATAGCGCTCATTATAGATTTATAAATTTATTAATTATAACCGCTGAAATTCAAAAAATCAACTATCTAATTAGTGGGTGAAAATTTGCTTTTAAAAATATAGAACAAACTCAAAATGTTTCATTGATAGTACCTATTTTTGTTTGATATAAATATGAAATAATGCAAGTTTTTGATTGGAACATTCATCTTTACCATAAATCAATTCATGATGTTAATGTTGGTATTAGGGAGGATACAGAATTAACTGTAGCTGAATTAATAAAGAATTTTCGGGAATTTAGTCACCAATTCACTGAGGCAGGTCTTGTTGGTGGCAATTTCATGTTGTTTAATCATGATGTCCTGCATGATAGCAATTTAGAATTATTCATGAAAGAGGTGTGTGAAAAAATGCCAGAAAGTATTTTTACACTATTATTTGACTTTAGAAAAAACAATTGGGAAAGTGAGTTGCAAAAATGCAAGGAAAGAGGATTTCATTCAATAAAATTTCATGCTTATGTTCAGTCAATTGAGCATCATGAATTTGAACATATTGTTAACATTTGCAAAAAAGCTGAAGTCCTTGGTCTATCTATAGCTTTAGATACAAGTTATGGATCTACAAAAGTTTTTAGACACAATCCGCTTGCTCTTGCAGCAGAAATATGTGATGTAATAAAAAACGCACCAATATTTCTTTTACACAGTGGTGGAGGGCAAGTTATAGAAGCTATGCTTTTGGCCGATATGTGCAAGAACGTTTATTTAGAAACTAGTTTATCGCTATGTTACTACAAGAATTTCAGATTGATAGAAGATTTTATGGCGACTTATCGTAAAATTGGTTCAAAGAGAATATTGTTTGCTTCCGATTTTCCTTTTGAGCCAGTGCAAGAAGCTTTAAAACAGCAACAAGATTTGTTTAACAAAATTGGATTTGATGCCAAGGAAATTAATGATGTTTTTTTAGAAAATGCTCGAAAACTCATACAATATGGCCGATAATAGATTAGTTATTTTTACAGAAGCCGGTGAAGGAATTGGATATGGTCACCTTATGCGTTGTCGCGCCATTGCTGATTCTTTTAGAGATTTTAATTGGGAAGTTACAATTCACTTACATTTAAAGAATGTGCCTCCTCCCAATGATTTTGATGTTCTTGTTTACAACTGGTATGAAACTCCTCAACTTGAACTAAAAGGCTCCTTTCAAATTGCTATTATAGATTCTTATTTAGCACCGAGTGAAAGTTATAAAAAGGTTTCAAGTATGGTAAATTATACTTGCGCAATAGATGATTATAATCGCTTTTGTTATCCCGCTTCTTTGGTATTAAACCCTGGTATTACATCTGGATTAATCAATTATTCTAACCAAATAGCTCCGGTTGTTTATGGGAAAGAGTATGTCCTACTAAGGAAAGAAATTTTACACGCGAATAAATCCAATCAAGTATTCAACACAGAAATTAAAGTAATTACAATCACTGTTGGGGGCTCTGATATACATAACATTTTACCATTATTAGGGAAAATAGTTTTTGAAGAAATGCCAGAAGTTAAATTACGAATCATACTTCCTGATGTTAAAGAAGCTGAGGAGTTAAAAACTAATCTTCCAACTGCTGAGATTTTAGGACGACAATCTGCTAATGAGATAATAAAACTTTTCCAATCTTCAGATTTAGTTATATCGGCTTGTGGCCAAACTTTGCATGAGCTTGCATTTTTAGGCACTCCTTTTCTTGGAATACTAACTGGTGAAGATCAACGTTTTAATCAAGCATATTACTTAAAAGCTGGGATTTTACAAGAAGAAATTAAATATTCTGATGATACTATTATTGATAAAATAAGAAACCAGCTTCAAATACTGCGTAATCCCGAGAAACGAAAATTTCAAATGCAAAAGCTTCCAGAACTTATAAGCGAAAATGGAGCGTTAAATGTATGTAACAAGTTAATAAATTTAATGCTTTTTAAATAGAGCTTTCACCTAATTTTAGTGCTCAAAAACTATTATGGTAATTATGCAATAAAAGCTTGTTGCTATAAATTTTAGGAAAAGGTCCTGAAATTCAAAAGGAAGAGTTTTTATTGAATCAAGGAATTAGTGATGTAAATTTTTTCATTTGAATTCTAAAATTGAAACAAAATCAAAAAACAATTAAGGAAGTATTTTAGCAATTAAAATGAAAAGTATAAATGATAAAATCGTGAAATTTATATCAAACAATGGCTATAAATTAAGTCTCTGTATGAGTTTTTTTGATTGAAGAAAGAAACGGAAGTCATAATATTAAGCGAGGAGGCCAATATGAATGGTGATTAGATTCTATAGATAGGTTTTTGAACAGTAAAATAAAACCTGCGAATTGGTTAAATTTTTAAAATCTATTCTTATTTGATAGCTTAAAAAATCCCATTAATAAATACATTAATTAGAAATAAGGGAAACTTGCCTATATTAGCGATATCTTTAAACATAATTGGTTTGTATGATAAATTAATCTAATGTTATGTTTAACGACATTTTGAAAAACTTAATTGTATTTTAAATCATTACTTTAATACCATAAAAGTTTAAATTAATTGCTATGCTAAAATGTATTTAAAATGGTATTGTTAAAATAAAATATGCGTAATTTTTCTTGACTTTACTCAATAACTTGCGGTTTTTAAATACTACACAAAATCAAATTACATATGATATTTTATTATGATTTAATACATTTTTATCTGAAACTAAACAGAACTTATTTACAAAGCATTTATAAATCACCAAATAAAAAATCAAACTCTATAAAGAATGGTAACAGTTGAAATACATAGTGGATTAGGTAATCAAATGTTTCAATACGCAGCAGGTATTTCGCTTGCTAGATTTTTGAAATCGCCCTGCAAACTCGAAATTTCTTGGTTTGAGAATTCTTCTTCAGCCCAAACTCCCAATTCTTTTCAATTAGATAAATTTCCTAAAATAAAGTTAGATTTTGCAAATAAGTCTGAAGTAGATGCATTGATTAGACCTTCGTCTAAGGGAATAGTAAATAGAATCAAACATAAACTCAATCGAAGTCTTCCAATACATAAACAATGGGCTTTTGTTGAACCTCATTTCCATTACTACAAATATTTTTTCTTCTCTAAGAGCCCTGTCTTTTTATCTGGATATTGGCAGTCAGAAAAATACTTTTTTCACATTGCAGATGAAATTAGAGCAACCTTTTCAATAGAAATTCAAGAATTAAATAATAATTATTCAATTCTAAAAGAAATTCTCAATGTACCAGCAGTTTCTTTGCATATCCGAAGAGGCGACATGGTTAAAAATCCCGAAGTAGCTGAAAAACATGGTTCATGCAACCTCACATACTATAAAAAGGCTATGTCTTTAATTGAAAAAGAAGTTCAAAATCCAGTTTACTTTGTTTTTTCAGACGATATAGACTGGTGTAAGGAAAATTTAGAATCTAACTATAGAATAGTATATGTAACAGGTAATGAGGGGCTTGAAGCATATATGGACATTCAGTTAATGAGACAGTGCAGTCATCACATAATCGCAAACAGCAGCTTTAGTTGGTGGGGTGCATGGTTAAATAGCTCACCAAATAAAATAGTTATAGCTCCTTCGAAATGGTTTAATCATGATGACTTAAACACGGATGACCTCATTCCTTCAAGTTGGATAAGAATCTGATTTTGAAAAAATTTAATCGGTTAGATTTATCTTAAGAAAATTACTTTGGTAAAAATTAAGCAAATTTTATTGCTTCGTTTTAGTTTATTTTTTCTCAAACTTCATGCTTATCAAATGTCATAAGATTTTGAAGTTTCAATCTTTATTTTAAAGCTCACAAACCGCAATAATCCTTTATTTGCGCTATTCAATTAATTTTCCTCAAAATCTATATTGATTTTTTTTCTTAGTTTTGCTCAGCTTTGAATGAATTTAAACCAAATAAAATTAACTTTTCAAAACTCAAAAATGGTTAAATTTATGACTAAAACTCCTTTCGAAACTAAAAAATACAACACATCAAAAATTATAAATATTTCGAGTACTA
>JAIXYK010000025.1 GCA_027490225.1 Bacteroidota bacterium
AGCTACATTAGAAGACATTTTAATTCAAGGAAATGATACAAAAAAATATACAAACCTTGATTTTGTTGGCATCGAAACAACTACAAATACAGTGAATTTAACTGGTATGACAACTATGCACATAGATGTTTGGTCGCCGAACTTTACATTTTTCGGAGTGAAATTGGTAGATTTTGGAGCTAACGGAGTATATAATGGGGCAGGAAGCGATGATGTTGAGCATCAAGTTAACTTTAGCGCACCTGTTCAAGGTGAATGGGTAAGTTTAGATATTCCTTTAAGTCAATTTACTGGTTTAACTACATTTGAGCATATCGGTCAATACATTTTGGTAGGTCAACCAACTGGAACATCTACTGTATTTGTTGATAATGTTTACTTTTATAATGGAATTGTTGTGCCTCCTGTAGGACCATTAGTTGCTGCTCCAACACCTATTCACGCTGCAGGTGATGTTATTTCAATGTTTAGCAATGCATATACAAATGTTACTGTAGATACTTGGAGAACTTCTTGGTCTAACGCAGTATTGGAGGACATTTTAATTGTAGGAAATGATACAAAGAAATATTCAAATTTAGATTTTGTTGGAATTGAAACGTTAGCTAGTACAATAGATGCTACACAAATGACACATTTCCGTATTGATGTTTGGTCAGCTGATTTTACTTCATTTGGTGTTAAGTTGGTTGATGCAGGTGCAGATGGTGTAGTAGGAGGAGGAGATGATGTTGAACATCAAGTTAACTTCCCGGCTCCAGTTCAAAATGAGTGGATTAGTTTAGATATTCCACTTACTGATTTTACAGGACTTACTGCAAGAGCTCATCTTGCTCAGTATATTTTAGTAGGGCAACCAACAGGAGCATCTACAGTTTTTGTTGATAATGTTTATTTCCGTAATAGCTCTGTTGGAATTAACACTATTGAAAATAATTCAGTAGCTGTTTATCCAAATCCTGTTAAGGCAGGAAATGATATCAGAGTAAACAATATCGATGTAAACAGAATTGATTTATTTGATTTAAGTGGTAAAGTAATTTCAACCTCAAACAATTCAGTAATCAATACAAATGGTTTAAGCGAAGGTATTTACTTCATAAAAGTTTTAAGCCGTAATGGTGATGTAATCACTAAAAAAATTGCAATTAACTAGTTAAATAATTAATTGTTACATTTAACGAGTCGTCAATTTATGACGGCTCGTTTTTTTTTAATATAAATTTTGAACTTGGTTGTATTGAAAATAAAATCAATCTCTTTATTAGCGTTTCTATTTATTGCTACTCATACGTTTGCACAAAGATTCTCCTTAAAAGGAATGCCTTTAATTGAGAATTTTACTCCAGAACAATATCTTAACAAGGGGAAAATTTGGGATATCTCTTCGGCACCCAATGGCATTGTTTACATGGCTGCCGACAAAGGTTTGCTCGAATACGATGGCAAAACATGGAAGTGTTTTAAAGGAAGTAGCGGATTTACCCGTTCACTTTTTATATCAAACGACTCCTTGATTTATACTGGTTCAGACTTAGACTTTGGCGTTTGGAAAAGAAATAAGTTTCAGAGATTTGATTATACATCTTTATATCCATTTCAAAAGGATATCAAAGAGATTAATGAAGAGTTTTGGAATGTAGTTCAAGTAAAAGATAATATCTTATTTATATCGTTCAGTAATATATATTTATATAAAAAAGGGCAACTCACAAAAATTCCTGCCCCATTCAGGTTTACAGACAGTTTTGTTGCAAACGATTCGGTGTATTTTGCTGATGAAAAAGAAGGATTGTTTGTATTGAGCAATTTAACTTTGAAGCAAGTTTTTAGTTATTCTACACAAAACAAATTTGAAATAAAAGGTTGTTACAATCACAACAAGGATAGGATATTAGTAACCAAAAATTCAGGTTTAATTTACTATAGCAATGGAATTTTAAAACCAGTTAATAACCAACTTTCAGAAAAACTAGCTGCTGCAAAGGTATTTTGTTTCAAACAGTTGAACAGTCAGCAATTAGCTTTTGGTACGGTATTAAAAGGTCTTTTTATTACTGATTTGGAAGGAAACATTATCCATCATATTAACAAAAAGAAAGGAATACCTAACAATACCATTTTAAGTCTTTTTTACAGCAATAAAGGTAAACTTTGGTTGGGCTTGGATCAAGGTCTTTCTAATATTGACTTACAAAATGATTATACTTTTATTTATGATTATATGGGCGATTTTGGAAGCGGTTACACTGCTTGCATAAAAGACAACATATTTTATTTAGGAACCAATCAAGGTTTATATCAAACAAATTGGGAGAATTTAAGCAACAATGCTGAGTTTTACAATTTTCAATTAATTCCAGGTACGGAAGGGCAGGTTTGGTCGCTCAAAGAAGTAGATAAGACACTTTTGATAGGTCATGATAAGGGTTTATTTACTTTGAATGGAAATGCTTTACAAAAAATAAGCAATGAACCCGGGTTTTGGAGCATAACAACTTACAAAAATGAATTTTTAATCTCTGGTAATTACAATGGAATTTGCATTTTCAAAAAGAATAACAATTCCTGGAGTTTTGTTAAGAAAATGGATTTCATTCTAGGTTCATGCAACCAAGTGATAATAGAAAAAGACAATGTTTTATGGGTAGCAATTCCTAATTTCGGAATAATCAGGGCAATATTAGATAAGAACTTGGTACCCAAAGAACGACATATAATTCCTGAAACAGCTTTTGAAGGAGACATTGCCTATTTATCAAAAAATGAAAATGCAATTTCTTTAATCACCAGCAAATTTGAATATCGTTATAATGATTCTCAAAAGCGATTTGTTAAAATTACCGAGCGTGAATTGCCTTCTAATTTAAATGGAATTGTAAAGCATATTAATCAATCGGTTGCAATCAATCTTGAATATAAGTTTCATAAAATTTTTAATGGTTTCGCACTTCAATTTCTTGGAAATGAAAAACGAGATACTATAGATAAAAGCCAGTTAATCTTCAGGCAGCTGCTGGGTTTTAATAATGATTCAAGTACTCAGTTTTTTGCCAATTCAACATTGCCTTACCATCAGAATAATGTAAAAATTGATTGGCTTGTACCCAACCAAGGCGATGTTTTTTACCAATTTAAAACCGATCCAAATAAAAGCTGGACAGCACCTTCAAGTAATAATACATTTGAAATTTTAAACTTAAAACCAGGTAAGCACACTGTTTTTGCCAAGGCAATAGTTGCTGGAAAACCAACCAATGTAAAAGAAATTTCATTTATTATTGAAGCTCCATGGTATAGAACAAAGTACATGTTTATTCTATATTTAATTGGCCTTGTAGCTATTATTTATTTTTTAAACCATAGAAAAAAAGCAATCTTAAAAAGACAAGAAAATGTGCTATTGTTAAAGAAGGAAAAAGCACTTAAAGAGCAAGAAGAACAACACAATAGAGAAGTTTTGGTCTTAGAGCAGGAAATGTTTAAAAATGAGTTAGAATTACTAAAACAACAATTAAAAAGCAAAACCATTGAATTAGCTAACAAAGCAAAAGACAATGAAGATAAAAAGCATTTGTTACTTACTATTAAGGAGAAATTCGAAGGTTTTCCTATTGATTCTCCTCAAACAAAAATTAAGTTGGGTGAAATTAAACGATTGTTAGATGCGCATTTAAACGTAGAAGATCACACCTTTGAAATTCAAATTGATGAATTGCATCAAGAGTTTTTCAAAAAGCTAAAAGACAATTTCCCAAGCCTTTCAACCCATGATTTGCGTTTGTGTGCTTATTTAAAAATAGGCATGAATTCCAAAGAAATTGCTGAGCTATTAAATATTCAGCCGTCTAGTGCTTTTGTAAGTCGTTCGCGGTTGCGAAAAAAGTTAAACATTGCTGTTGATGAGGATATTAATACATTTCTGAATAGAATCTAAAATTTAAAATATTACAGAAATTATTTTTTCAAGCCTTCAATCATTTTACTTAAGATAGCTCTTGTTTCAGGTGCCCACCATTGTTTAATTGTTGGTTCGTAAGCAGTTTTAAAGTCAACAGATGAAAGGCGTTGAATAATGGTTGTTTTTATGTTTAGTTTGCTTTGTGCCCAAACAGCAGTGCTGAATTTTAGGTACTTGTTGAGTTGCTCAATTGCTTTGTTTTCAACTTCTTCTAATGTGCAAGTTTCATTTACAAGTCCTGATAACTTAGCTTCTTCGGCCGTCATAAGTTTGCCTTCCATTAAGTATTGATAAGCTATACCGTTGCCCAGCCAAAAAGCATAAAGGTGAAAAATTGTTTCAGGAACCACTATTCCAACAGGTATTTCGTTAAGACCAATTTTGTATTTCCCCTCGGCCATAACGCGATAATCGCAGCCCAAAGCAAGTACGCAACCACCTGCTGGTGAATGACCAGTTACAGCTGCCACAAGTGGTTTTGGAAAGGAAACTATGGTTCGAACCAAACGGTCGAAAGATTTCCAGAATTCTAGGATTTGTGCAGCATCATAACTATACAATTCAATTACATCTAAACCTGCAGAAAAAAACTCGCCATGTCCAGTAAGAATGGCGCCTCTTATTTTATCGTTTGCTTTAATATTTAGTAAAGTTTCTTTCAACTCTATTACCATTTCGGCGTTCATTGCATTTGCTTTTCCGCGTGCTAAACGCACAATTGCCATTTCACCATTGGTTTCTACTTGTATTGTATTCATTGGTTTATATTTGAAATAAAGAGAATAAATAATATGATTGGCGCTTTTTTATTTTGATTAAATTATCGTCAATTTACTGTTAATAACTCTGCTAAAAAACAGGTGTTACGTTTTTAGGATTTACTATTTTTGATTAAAATTTTATGCAATGTTAACTAAAGAACAACAGCAAGACTTAAATCGTTTAAACGAAATTTACAAAAAATTTGAAGCCACAGCTTCTGAAAGCGATTTAGCAGGTGATGTTCAAGTGCAGCAATTTATGATGGAAGACTTTCCATTTTTGGTTCCAGACCGTGCACACATGAATAAATTGGCAGATATGCGTAAGAATTTATTGCAGAATAAGAAAAGTTCCAATTCGCCAATTCAGCGTTTAACGGATGCTGAAAATATGCAATTGTCTTTTGAATAAATTTACAATAATCAAATAATTAATGAATGCCCACATTTCGCGTTAGCGGTGGAGGCAAATAGCTTTTGTAAGAGGCGCAGCCGAATTACAAAACTATGGCCGACGACGCGACGCCTGCTTCCGGAATTTTGGATGATTGGTAATTGTTAATAGCAGGCGGAACGCCAAAATCATTTTAATTTAAACCATATTTATCAATTAAATACAGCATTGCTGCGATTGAAGCAGCGCCGAGTTCTAGTTCGCGTTTGTTTACGTTTTCTATTACGTCAGAGCCGGCATGGTGCACATCGAAATAACGTTGTGAATCGGGAATATAGCCCAGGCAAAGTGTGCCTTGTTTTTTGAGAGGACCAATATCGGCACCACCGCCACCTTTTTTGAAATCGTGCAGTCCGTATGGTTCGAGGAGCGATTTGTATTTTTTAATTTTCAACACATCGGCTTGTTCGCTATCAATGTAAAAACCGCGTGGAGTAAACCCTCCGCGGTCGCTTTCTATAGCTAAAATGTGTTTTTGATTAGACTCGGCGGCTATTTCAGCATACTTTTTTCCACCCCGTAATCCGTTTTCTTCGTTCATAAAAAGTACCGCACGAATTGTTCTGTTGGGAGCGTAGCCGAGTGATTTTAAAATGCGCAGCGCTTCAATACTCTGGACGCAGCCGGCGCCATCGTCGTGTGCGCCTTGACCATTGTCCCAAGCATCGAGGTGGCCGCCAGCGAGTAAAATTTCGTTGGGTATTTGGGTTCCTATTAAATCTCCAATCACGTTGTGTGAAAGTGTATCGGGCAAAGTTCTGCTATTGAGTTGGATAGAAATGCTGAGGTTTTGTTGTGCTGCGATTGCTTTTGAAAGCCAGGTAGCATCTTCTGTACTAATTGCTAATGCAGGAATTTTGGCATAAAGTGTATCATAAGACATACTGCCTGTGTGAGGAAACTTATCTTCTTTTAAAGACATGGAACGTGTGAGAGAAGCGATGGCGCCATATTTTGCAGCTTTAGCGGCACCGCCCCAGCGCTGTTCTACACAAGCGCCATATGCCTCAAAAGTGTGAATATGTGTTGGTTCCATTGGGCGGCTAAAGAATACGATTTTGCCTTTAATGCCGGCTTCACCTAATTTTTCGAGTTCGCTGAATTGTTTAATTTCAACTACTTGCGCATCTTTTATTGCACCCCCAACACTTCCTCCGAGTGCACATGCATTTAAGGTTATATTGTTTTTTAAAGTTTTAGCACTTACTTCACAAACATTACCGCGTTCCCAATGCGGAACCATTACTTCTTGAAGTTGAACTCGGTCGAACTTTTGCTGCTGCATAACAGACTGCATGTATTTTACTGCTTGGTCAGCACCTTTGGAGCCGCTTAGTCTTGGTCCAATTTGGGTGCATAAATGGGTAAGTACTTGGTAACACTGTCCATTGGTAAGCGCAAAATCGAATATTTTACGAATAAAAACAGAATCTTCAGCGGATTGACTAAATGAGAAAAGAGGAAGGAAAAGTAGGGCAGAGGTAATAAATTTCTTCATGTGCAAATTTGCACGAATGTAGGAAGAAGAAATAAACAAAGGAAAAAAAAGAAACCGCTGCCGAACCATCACAAACGGCAGCGATTTCAGGGGTATTCGGGAATTTAGCTGTAGAGGAAGGATTCGAACCTTCACGAGGTGATTAGCCAGTATTCAAAAATATCCTTTTAACGGGATACGTAGTGGTCAACCCTTTAAATACCGTTTATTTCAGATTCCTCACCCCCGAGACAAGGGGGCATGTCTGCCGTTTCAACACCCTACAAAGTAAAAGAACTATTTATTGCAAACCTATAAAACTTAACTGAACTATGCAAACTTTACATTGAAAAAAAATAATTATTATTGAATCTGCATTAAATTTAATATAATGTTGATTAAATGATAATTTGAAATCGTTTTCTTTGCGTCTTTATTACACTTTAGGTTGTATAGCTTTATCGTTTTATAAAATTAAACAAATTAACGATTTACAATAAGTTTTGTTCGCAGTGAACCAGAAGTTAAAATATAAGTTCCTGGTAATAAATTGATTTGGATAATTTGTTGTGCAGCATTTGCTTTATAAACTAATCTACCTTGTAGGTCGAAAATATCAATTGTGTTATTTTGTTTAACATTACCAAGAATTGTAATTGCTTCATTTTGAAGCACTGGGTTAGGGAAAACCTTTACTTCTTGTGCCGAATTTGAATAAATGTTTGTAGAAATGTAATTGAAAGCTTCTGAAGTATCTGAAGAACATCCGCCATCAGAAGAAATTGTTAAACTGTACGCTCCTTCTAGCGTAGGTAAAATGCTACTTTGATTCGAATTTATAGGAGTTCCATTGAAGAACCAATTATAATTTTCTCCAGTTAGGGTAGATTCCAGTGAATTTCCGTTCAATATTATGCTTGGTGTAGCTGGAATAGTATCAACAGAGATTAATATCGTATCAGAATTTACTGTGCCGCATTCGTTAGCTGCACTTACATAATATTCTCCAGAAGAAGATACTGTGATGTTTGGTTGCGTCACGTCATTAGACCATGAAAAAGAGAATAGGGCATCTGTTGAAAGCGTTACGCTATCTCCAATACAAAAAGATGTGTTCCCACTTGCAGTAATACCTGGAGTAACGGGCAGAGGATCAATAATTACCGATACTGGTGATGAAGTAGCTGTTCCGCAGATATTCGTAGAACTTGCAGTATAAGTCCCTGCGGTATTTACGTTAATTTGCTCAGTGGTAAAATTACCAGGTGTCCAAATAATAGGAAGCACACTTGAAGCCGTTAAGGTAGTACTTTGACCTTCACAAAATTGAAGTCCATTTGCCCCAACAGTGACTTCTGGAGCAGCGGGAGGATTTGTTACTGTAACAGACACATTGTTAGAAGTGGCGCTTCCACATGTGTTGCTTGCTGAAGCATTAAATATTCCAGCTGCACCAACAGAAATAGAAGATGATGTAGCGCCATTGCTCCATGTTACATTATTTCCTGTGGCATTTAAAGTAACTGTTTGACCTGCACAGATATTAGTAGAACCAACTGCCGAAACTACTGGAGCAGCTGGAGGATTTGTAACAGTTACATTAATAACATTTGAAGTGGCACTTCCGCAAGTATTAGTTGCTGTAGCAGTAAAATTGCCTGAGGTATTTACGTTTATTGATTGTGTTGTTGGCCCTGAAGACCATGCTATTCCAGAAGCAGTATTTGAGTTTAATGTTACAGATTGCCCCGCACAAATATCAGTAGAACCAACTGCTGATATTACTGGTGCTGTAGGAGGATTTGTTAAAGAAACTACAATTGTATTAGAAGTTGGACTTGAGCCACATGCATTGGTTGCTGTTGCTGTATAACTTCCTGCTGTAGTAACATTAATTGATTGTGAACTAGCGCCTGTAGACCAGTTTATGCCAGTTGCAGTGTTAGCGTTTAATGTTACAGATTGACCCGCACAAATGTTATTAGAACCATTTGCAGAAATAACCGGAGCAACAGGAATTCCTCCTTCTTGAATAGCGATAGAAGAATTAAAAACAAAATCACCAGAATTGTTTCCTCCTGAATTTGTGCAATTTACTGCTGCATACAAACTTACTGACCCTGTTCCTGCTACTGGAGCAGTCCACTGGAAGTTCCAAACCCTTGTTCCGCTTCCAGTAGCAGCAGTTCCTGCACTTGTATGGGTAATGTAGCGATTGCTTCCATTTAACTGGCTACCTGTGCCTGCAATTAAGGTTCCTGCAGTTACGCCATTGCTAGTTTTTTGAGCAGATAAACTAAATCCAAATTTTGTTCTTCCAGCAGACGTTGCTGTAACTGTAATATTGTATGTTTGGCCAGGCGTATATCCACAGGCTGGGATATTTGTAGTAATGATTCCATTCTGATTGGTAGTGCCTCCTGCATGGCATCCTCCACCTGAACCACATGTTCTACCATTAGAATCAAAAGGTGAGCCTGTGTAGCCTGCTGGACCAGAAGAAGTATTTCCATGAATATTTTGTTCTGGTAAAAATGCAATTGTTAAGCAAGCTACAATTGAAAATGCTAAAAGTAGTTTTTTCTTCATTTTATATTTTTTTGATGGTTTTTAGATAGATTTTATTCTCTGTTTTTTGAATCGATAAATATAGTAACAGGACCGTCATTTACAAGTGAGATTTTCATGTCAGCTCCAAAAATACCTGTTTTTATTTTCCTGCTTAGTTCCTGTTGTATTTGCAGACAAAATATCTCATAAATTTTTATGGCATATTCTGGTTTTGCAGCTTTAAGGAATGAGGGACGGTTCCCTTTTTTGGTTGATGCAAACAAAGTAAATTGACTGATTACCATGACTTCACCATTTATTTCAGTGACATTCTTATTCATCATTCCATTTTCGTCACCAAAAATACGCATATTGGCAATTTTTGCAGCAAGCCAAATGCAATCTTCTAATACATCGTTTTCTTCAATTCCAATGAGCAATAGAAGTCCTTGTTTTATTTGTGCATGCAACTGATTTTCTATGGTTACTGAAGCTTCAGTAACTCTTTGAATGATAACTCTCATGCTATTTCCAAGGGTCTTTGGTTATTTCTTCAGAAACTAATAATCCCAAATAAGAATCGTAGCGCTGGGGAGCAATTTCATTGTTTTCGGCAGCAGTTTTGACAGCGCAATCGGGTTCGTTTACATGCATGCAATCTGCGAATTTACATTGAGCGGCAAATTTTTGAAATTCGGGAAAATAATTACGCACTTCCGATTTATCCATATCAACTATTCCAAATTCCTTGATTCCAGGAGTGTCGATGATATACGTGTCTTCATCAATCTCGAATAATTCTGCAAATGTGGTAGTATGCATTCCTTTGAGGTGAGCTGCAGAAATTTCACCAGTTCTTAATTTGAAATCGGGTGCAATGGCATTGACTAAACTCGATTTACCACTTCCTGAGTGCCCTGTTAAAAGGTTGATTTTTCCTTTCATCAGTTCTTTTAATATATCTAGGTTTAGGTTTTCTAAAGCAGAAACAAAAAGTATGTCGTATCCAGCTTTTTCATACACTTCTTTTAAATTGGCAGCAATATCGAGCGATTTGTCGTTGTCGTATAAATCGGATTTGTTCACAATTATTTTCGCAGGAATGTGATATGCTTCGCAAGTTATGAGCACACGGTCAATAAAACCAAAAGAAGTTCTTGGCGAATGTAAAGTAACAATTACCAGTGCCTGGTCAATATTTGCTGCTAAAATGTGCGCTTCTTTGCTTAAATTTATGGAGCGGCGAATGATGTAGTTGTATCTGTCTTCAATTTCTGAAATTACATAGTATTCACCGCCAATAACAGGTTCTATTACCACATTATCGCCTACAGCCAAAGGATTTGTAGTTCTGAGTCCTTTGTTTTTAAAGATTCCTTTTACTTTACATTCTATTCTTCGGCCATCTTCTGCTTTTACAGTTGCAGCACTTCCTGTTGATCTTATTACAATTCCCTTCATTAATCTATGGCTTCCAAAGTTTCTAAACTGGCAATGGTTTTTAGGTTGCCAAAGGTAACTTTTGCTTTGTTATTTTGAATGTCTTCAACAATACCAATTTGTTTCCCGTTCAATAACTTTACGCGTGTGCCGATTTTGATTTCAATTTTCTTTTTTTCGAGCACTTCTTTTTTCAGCTTCTCCTTCTTTTCAATTTGCTTTTTCTCCAGTTTTTTTAGCCTTTCGGCTGATAGTGTTTTGGTGATTTTCTGAAGAATCGGTTTTTTATCTTTCGCGGTTTCCCATTCTTTACTGATGCTTTTGAATTTACGACCCAGTTCAGTTAGTTTATCAACTTCTTCTTGGGTCGCTTTTTTTCGTTCCATTTTCTCTTTAAACTTCTCGAAGAGCTCATCGTATTTTTTCTTACTTGCTTCGCTCGATTTTTCTTTTTCATCGAGTTGGGAAATCAACTTTTTTACTTCTTGCTGTTGCTGATGTAATTGCTGCAACATTCGGTCTAAGGTAACTTTATCTTTAGAGGTCTTGCTTCTAGCTACGTCAATCAAAGCTTTTGGTAAACCAGCCTTTTCAGCAATTATGTAAGTATACGAACTTCCCGGTTGTCCTATTTGCAGGCGAT
>JAIXYK010000033.1 GCA_027490225.1 Bacteroidota bacterium
ACCAATACAATGTAAACTTGCCAGTAGGTGAGCACAATGGTCGTTTCTTTATCCATTTCCGTCCAGCGGTTGAAGTTGCAGTTACCAACGAAACTTGTCAGCAAACTGACGGTACTGTGGCAATCGTAAACCGATCAAATGAGCAACAATGGAACGTTAGTTTATTAGACATTGCTGGTCAGGTAGTAGCACAATCAACTGAATCAAACACTGCATTCACTAACTTAAACGATGGTACTTACACCTTAAGAATTACTGATGCAAGCGGTTATTCAGTTGATCAACCAGTGGTAATTGAAGCTGGACAAGTTGTTGAGGCGAACATTGCTCCAATGACATCTAATTACTTCTACACAACAGATGTTATTGAAGCATCTGTTGAGCAAGTAGTTACAGGAATGACATACGAATGGTACTTAAACGGCTTATTAGCTGGAACAGGAACTGAAATCGCGTTAAACGTTACAGAGCCTGGTGTGTATGAACTAATGTTAAAAATGAGCGGAGGTACTTGTATTTTCCAAACAAGCACTAGCTTCTCTGTAACACAAGAATCTACCGTTGGTATTGCAACTGAAGAAAGTGCTTCTGGATTTATTATCTACCCAAACCCAACTAATGAATTATTGAATATTGTTAAATCTGATTCTGAAGTGGCAACAATTGAATTGATAGATGCTATTGGAAAGAAAGTTCTAAGTAAAACTTCTGTGGGGGCAGCAATGCAAATCGACACAAAAGAAATTGAACCAGGAGTTTATACAATAATTATACATCAGTCAAACATAAATTTAATGAATAAAGTGGTAGTTGTGCATTAATAAACAAAGTTTGATTTTATGGGAAAGGGGTTTTAGCATTTAGCAAAGCCCCTTTTTTTAATTTATTTATTTGGTAATTTTAATATCGATTTAAAAAGCTCTTTTCTTTGAGGAGAAAGTGAAAGTGATGTTTGATCAGACATATAAATTATCCCTCCATCAGTTTTTGAGAATCTGCTAAGATGGGTTAGATTGATTAAATGGGATTTAGAAATTCTAAAAAAACGATATTTTTCAAGAAAATTCTCAAACCAGGATAGATTAAAACTTGAAATTAACTTTTGATTTTTGACTAAATAAATTTCGGAATAACTACCACTTCCTTGAATTCTAATAATATCTTTAACATTTAATGCATAAAAACCGTTTGAATCGGGTAATAAAATTTGTCCTTCGTGATTTAATAATGAATCGATTGCTGTAAAATATTTATTTATTTTTTCCTGAATTTTTTCTTGATTATTATTCAAATTTGTAATTGTTAATGCCTTTTTTAATGCTTTAATTAAATCATTTTCATCAATTGGTTTTAGAAGGTAACCTATAGCGGAAAGCTGAAATGCTTTAATGGCATATTTATCATATGCTGTTACAAAAATAATTTCAAAATCAATTAATTCAATTTTGTTTAATAAATCAAATCCTGAACCGTCTTCTAAATGGATATCTAACAATACAATTTCAGGTTTAAGACTAGTTATTAAATTTATTCCAACATTCACAGAGTCAGCTTCTCCGATTACAAACTCGTTTGGAAAATTCTCTCTTATTAAAGTATTTAAATATTGACGACTGTCTTTTTCATCATCAATTATGGCAAGTTTTTTCATAACACATTTATTAAAGGAATTTTTATTACAGCATTAGTTCCTGTAATTTCACCTATTTGATTCTTTAAATTTTCTAAAGTTAATGGTTCTGAATTTTCATTATATTTTGCAATATTTTTCAATCTATCTGAAATTGATTTAATACCGAATGATGATTTATTTCGCTCTAATTCACTCTCTTTTTTCTTATCTCCGATACCAATTCCATTATCAATAACATTGCAAAGGATGAAATTACCTTCCAATGTAAAAACAATTTTTATAAAACCCTTTCTGTCTTTTAACCTTCTAATTCCATGGACAATAGAATTTTCAACAATCGGCTGAATAATTAATACGGGAATATTTATTTTTTCTTTTTGAATATTCTCCTTTAATATAAATTCAAAATCAAATTTGTCTTTAAATCTCAACTGCTCCATCTCTAAATACAATTCAATTGTATCTAGTTCTTCTTGTAAAGTAATAGATTGTTTTTCTGACTGTTCTATAACCAAGCGCATGAGTTTAGAAAGCTTTACAATATATGTTCTGGCTATTTTATTTTCATTATTTACAATTAAATTTTGAATCGAATTCATTGAGTTGAATAAAAAATGGGGGTTCATCAATGCCCGCTTTAATTGTTGTTCCGTCTTAATTATCTGGAATTGAAGTTCTAATTCTTTTTTCTCTCTTTTATATTTAATTCGCCTTAATGCTAGAAAAACAATTAAAACAAGAAGTATCAAAACAATTAAATAAACAAATCTCAGTTGAGCATCTTTATGAATTACTTCATTTTGATTTGAAATAATTATTTCATTTTTTTTTCGCTCATTTTCATATTTCAATTTATTTTCTAAAGTTTTTAAATTGTATTCGTAGGTTATTTGATTTTGTTGGATTTCATTTTTAGAATTGTATTTGTCAACACTATCTTTTAAGTGGTGATATTTTTTTTGAAACACAAAAGCGTTTTCCCAATTATTGGTTTTAGAATAAATAACCGATAGGATATCATACGCATCCATAAGTAAATAAGGAAAACTTTGATTTTTGGCAAGTCTTAATGCGGTTTTTGCAAAGTTTTCCGCCTTGGTTAATTGATTTTTCTTAATTGCCAATCTTGCCAAGGCATAATTACCTGTTGAGGTGAGATTATTGTTAAAATTACTTACAACGAGTAAGTTTTTTTCGAGATATTTTTCTGCAGAATCTAGTTTACCTGCATTTATATAGATATTACCAAGCCAATAATAGGAATATGCAAGTATTTCTAGTTTACTTTGTTTTTTATTTATTTCGACACTTTTTGATAAATACTCTAAAGCCTTTTTGTAATTCTTTTTATTACTATAAATTACTCCTAAATTAGCATACAAAAGACCTGTTGCTGTATCTTTGTGTATAGCACAAAGTAAGTCAATTGCTTTTTTATATGATTCTTCAGCTTTTACCAGGTTAACAGGTGTACTATGATATAAAACACCTATGTTATTGTAAGTTCCAGCTAAGCAATTTGTATCTTTTCCTATTTGAAGGCATGATAAGCTTTTGTAATAATATTCTAACGCTAATTTTGGCAGCCCTCTATTTCTTTGATATCTTCCAATTTCTGTGAATGTTTCGGCAAGTAGATTTAAATGCACTAAGGATACTTTACTGCCATATAGTTTATCTTTAACCAACCTATATTCAATAATTTTTCTTGCCTTTTCCCAGTAGAAGTTTGCAGAATCTGTTTTTACATCAAAGAGTTTTTGACCTTTTTCTAATAGAACCTTTATCTCTTTAACTTCATTGTAATTAATATTTTGTCCTTCAACCTTCATGGAACCAAATACGAGGATACTCAGTAAAATCAATTGATAATAGCTTCGAAATACCACAAAACGAAATGAAGAATTCATTGATTTAGCATTCTAAATTAATTGATAAAATAAATCTGAGTAAATATAATTTTACTTGAATATTAAATCAATTTATTGTTTTTATTTTTTCAAAAAAACAGCAAAAAAGAGACTTTTATAAGGAATTAATTTTCGATTACAAGGTCCTAATTGCAAGAAAAAGATTTAGAACCTTAAGAGGTGATGCGGTGCAGTAAAATAACTACTGCAATTTGTTCGCATGTCTAGAAACCAATTTCCAATGTTGGTTTTCATTCACATATACTTCAGTGTATAATAAAATAGATTGAAACGGAGTTCCGCGCATGCTGCCATAAAAATTTCCTTTGCCAGTAATGATGGCTGTTGCACCAAACATTCTTACTGCAGCGTCAATTATTTTAACGCTATCTAATAAGAGGCTTCCTGTTTTAAAACTTTCCAACATTTCTTCTTTCTTTTGAATCAAACCGTTGGAATGAATATACAGCATGTCTTTGTCTAAAAGTTGAGAAAGAGAATCTAATTGTTTTGCTACCATCCAATCGAATTTCCTTTTCGATAAATCGAGTAAATACTTTTCTTGATTCGCTTCTTGTGCAGCAGCGCTTATGGTAATAATCCAGAAATGTAAAATCAATATTCTCTTCAATTCTTCAATATTTTTCCGTTAAAAATACCATCCTTTGTTTCGAGTTGGTAAAAATAAATACCCGGAGAAAAGCTGCTTAAATCAATAGTTTGAGTAGTATTATTTACACTCAACATTAATTTCCCTACAGCATCAAAAATAGCAAAACGTTCAAATTGGGTAATGTTTTTCAAATGCAATAAGCCATTGGTTGGATTTGGGTAAATAAGCTGCTGTTGAATAACCTGTTCTTCAATACCAACAAATCCTTGGTTTTTCACAAAAATATCTTGGTTATCTGCAATAAATCCATTTTCAATAACGCCGGGACTTCCTGTTCCTTTGGTGCCGCCATCTGCGCTTCTAAAAACTGCTGCTAACCAATACGGAAATTCGTTTTCCTGTAAACCATAATAATCGCGAGGAATTAAAGTAATCTCCCATTTGTCAACTTCTCCTGCAACTGCTGTCATTCTTCCAACTCCGTCATCTTGCCCCCAATTTCCAACAGCATTATTCCAAGCTGAATTTTGAGGCGTGGTTGTTTCAACAAGTCCAACACTGCTGTGCATGTAAACCTTGCTGGCGCCCATCAATTCCCTGTTGCCGGCTCTTGCATTAAACGTTACAGTTATGGTATTGTAATTTGCATATGCTGTTGGGTTTACTGTAATGAGTGGTAAATCAGATTCCACATTAAAATAAATGGTACTGTTTCTATATCCTAAACCAAGATTTTCATTGGCCGCATCGCGGAAATACATTCCCAATTTAAATACTTCTAAATCTGCAACATTGTAATAAGCAGATGGTGTAAATGAAATTTCCCAGATATCATTGCTCACTTCTGTCATTGCGCCAATTCCATCAGCTTGCAAAGTTCCCACAACATTGCTAAGTGTAGTGCTATCAGGATGGTTTATAACAGTTCCGGAATGAAAATAAACTTCATTTGCTCCAACTAAACCAGCTGTGGTTCCTTTCCAGGCTTTGGTGGCGTCAAATCTTACCGTAATAGCATCACCCTTTTTAAACGGAAAAGGTGTAATGGTAACTGGATTGTCAAAAACCTCCACAGTCAAAGGCAAACCTTCTGAAAGTCTGGTAGTAGTGTAAATATGCCATTGTCCTGCCGCAAGATTCACAGTTGCATTTACATCAGAAACCGAAATGGAATCGCCCGAAAAGTAATCATACCAAGTTCCTGATTGTGTAAATAGCGGTGCAATTGTTTCTGTTGACATTCCGAAATTACCAATCACAATAAGGTCTGTTGCATTTGTGTTGTACAACAATCGCCTAGTATTTCCAGATGTTTTATGATTGGTTGCAGCTGAAGCTAATTGCGCAGGATCTAGCTGGCGCCTTACATCTAAAATTCCTTTATATGCATTGTAAATATATTGTCGCAAACTATCTTCATAATAACCTAAACCATTTACTCCCCAAGGATATGGCTTCCTTCCAACCCTTCCATTAAAATTAATGTCAATATCATAACCCAACTCATCAAACTGCCAAATCATTTTCGGACCAGGATTCAAAAAAGTAAATGCTGCCGCCATTTTTACCCTTTCATACATCACTAAATTTTCTTTAATGTTGTAGCTACCATTCATTCTACCATCACTCAAGGCAACTTTCGCAATTCTTTGTTCATCGTGGCTATCAAAAAAAGCAACATACTTGCTATCATTCAAGTTATTAAACGAACCAATAATATTTCCGCAAGTCACAGGATTAACATCATAACTGCGATTGCTCCACATTTTCATTCCATAATTTCCCAATTGTAATTCCTCTGCAGCGCCACCCCAATGCTCTAAAATTATGTAAGAATTTGGGTCAACTTCTCTAATTTCATCCACCATTCGTTTTAAAATATTAATGCGCGATTGGTCAAATCCATCAATGTTTCCGCCCGGCGCATAGTTTGTAAAACCCTTTGTAAAGTCAAACCTGTAACCATCCACATGGTATTCTGTAATCCAATATTTGTTTACCCTGTCAATAAAATCTTTGGTGTATTGACTTTCATGGTTAAAATCTGAACCCCATGCGTAAGGCCCAACAGTATTCACATTAAACCAAGGATTGTCTGGTGTAGGTTTGCCCGTGCTTGTATTGAAATACAATTTTGCCAAGGCACATTGACTAAAAGCATGGTTCAGCACAATGTCTAAAATTACAGGTATACCAATGGCATGTGCAGATTCAACAAATCTTTTCAGGTCTTCTTTGGTTCCATAATATTTATCGGGAGCAAAATAGTAGCTTGGGTTGTAGCCCCAGGAATCGTTTCCTTCAAATTCGTTTACTGGCATCAACTCTATGGCATCAATACCTAGTCTTTTCAAATATTGCAGCGTATCAATAAGGTCATTGTATGAATGGGAAGCTAAAAAATCGCGAATATGCAATTCATATATCACCAAATTATCTACCGGAGGTCTTTGGTATGTTTGTTCTGTAGCTGCCCAGTTGTAAGGCGTTTGTCCTGTTTTAAAAACGGTAGCAATTCCAAAATCCTGTCTTGTATAAATGGGTAAATCAGGATACACTTCAGGTTCTATGCTGCTATCATTCCAAGGGTCAGCAACCTGATCAGCGTAAGGATCACCAATTTTTACATTGCCATTTACCCAATATTGAAAAACATAAGCTTGTTGAGGTGTTAAATTGCTCAATTCTACCCAAAAATATTCCCCATCAGGCGTTTTGTACATTTGATTTTGGGGCAATGCTTGCCAATTGCTAAAATCACCAACCGCGTATACATAAGTTTTTCCTGGAGCTTGCAGCACCAAAGTTACCTTAGAAGCATCGTTGCTATTGTAATTTATTCCCGGTACAACTCCCGACGGTAGAGCCGCTGTTAGGTTTGTTTGGTATAAAATTACCTGATGCGTTTTCTGTGTTTCAATCAACTCCCCATTAATCGTAGCCTGCACTTTTATTTGTAAGAACTCAGCTTGGGTTGGCGTGTACACATAAGAAATACTGCTTCCTGAAGCCAAGGTCGCTACTTCTTCAAACCCTGTTCCGTGGTCAAGTAAAATTTTTAAATCAGTTGCCGCCGATGAGGTATTGGCAGCAATATTAATGGTTTGCCCTGCGCTTAAAAAACTTTCTGTAGCCGTTGGAGCGCTAAACGTAATGTAGTTGGGAACGTTGAGGTTTATGTAAAAATCTCCACTTGCAGTAACATTTCCAAAAGGGTAACTTCCTGATGCAATGGTTCCTTTTGTAGTACCATCCGCACTTCTAAACACAGCCGAAATTCTAAAAATGTTAGTTCCTTGCGCCGCATTGTAATATTCCCTCAGCGTTGGCGTAAAGTTAATTTGCCATTTACCAGGTTCATTCGGTACAGCTGTCATTTCACCCACACCATCATCTTGTCCCCAGTTTCCAACTACGTTTTGCCAGGCAGTTCCAGTTGGACCGCTGGTTACTATGCCATGATGCATATACACCTTGCTTGCATTGGCAAGTTCTGCATTGCCAAGATTTGCATCGAAAGTAAGCACAACGGCTTGTTCCGCATTGGCTAATGTTGGCGTTAAAGAAACAATTTGCGCCAACACGTTACTTTCAAAAAAGGAGCTCAGAAAAAGCGTAAACCAGCAAATTTTAACAAAATTCGAAGAAGCGAAGAGATATTTCATAAACAAAAAAAGGTTTGAACCAAGACAATTAGAAGGAAACGTCAAAAAGACACTTTGAACGTTTCATACAAACATACAACACAATTCAATACAAAAAATAATCTATTAAAAGTACAACAAGAAGCTTTTGTTTTTGGGCGCCTTTTCCTGCTTTCGCCTATAGTCCTCGCTCGTGCCTCGCTCCGGGCTGCCGGCTCAATCAGGGGCGTAGCTTCTTAGTAATATTAATAATACCTTTTCGAATTATAAATTATCGAAAATTTAAGTTTGCTAGCCGATTAATAAACATTTCTTAAGTATAAATGTATTTTTGTGATAATTCACCTATAAAGTAATTCAAAATATAAATACTACCACTTTTTATCAAATTTAATATTCTCTTAACTTGCGCATATCAATTATTATTCTACTTTAGCAACAAACTTAAAACCTCTGGTAATGAAAAACTTTGCGCTGGCCTGCTCGCTCCCCCACAAGAATTTTACAACCTTATGCTTAATTGCATTGCTTTTATTCGGTTCTCTATTTAGTTTTTCTCAAACCAATTCTAATGTTTTTGATAATCAGAAACTTTACTCACCAGAAGGGAAATTAGATTCTGTTTTTGATGCTTTCGGAAACAAAATGATTCTAAACGACATTACCACTGACTTAAATGAAAGAATAAACAGAACCAATAACCAAAGGAGTTACAGATTATGTCAACCAGGATATTTTGATTTATACTTCGAAGAAAATTCAGGATTTGAAAGTAATACTCAACAACATATAAATAGAAGAGCCGTTTTATGTCAGGTGTTTCAAGATATAAGCAATTTTATAGTTAGCCCCCTAACCCAAAATCCTACCCAAAGAGTTTGTATATGGATAAGAGATTTTGATGTCTTAAATCCAAATAATTCAGCACCTAATATTTTTTCACAGGGAAGCAGTTTTTATTGTATGCCACCAACTACGGGTAACACATACCAAATTGCTGATGGTGAAGTCTTTAAAACAATTATTTCTGGTCAGAATAGTTATAATAATGTGAATGCTGCATTAAGTAACTTGGCCTTATTAAATGGAGGAAACTCTTCTTATTTTTTTCATGGATACATGGCATTTGACAAAACAGTTCAATGGAATACTGATTTGAATGCTCCTACAATTACTAATTTTGACTTGTATACTGTAGCTTTAAAAGAGGCGATGCATGTTTTAGGTTTTCAAAGTTTAATAAACTTTATAGGGGAATCTAAATTTAATAGTTCAAATTATAGATACTTCTCTAGGTATGATACATTTTTAAGAAAAAATAATACCCCCTTATTGACAGGCAATAGCGCTTGCCCGCTTACTGGATTTGTATTTAATCCAACCCTTGGTAGCCCATATACTGCATTAAATTCTGGAACTTGTTTTATTGCTCCTCCTCAATTAAATACTAATACAGATATTTCAAATTGTAATAATTCAATTGCTTACGTTAGTACTTTTTCACAGACCGTTTTTACCCCAATTTGCTACGAACAACGTTTCAGTTTAAGCCATTTTGATGACAATTGTCAAGTACCAGCAGGTGTAACATTAAATCCTTCAAATGATAGATATTTTGTGATGTCTAACAGAAACATTGTAGGAACTGTCGGAATTAAAAGAAGCCCGCAACCTATAGAAAGACAAGTTCTTTGTGACATAGGTTATAATGTTGGGACTACATTTAGAACCACAAACTATGGTGGACTTAATTGTACAAGATCAACACCTGGAGGAATAAATGATGGTTTAGGACCAAACTTCAATTATACTATTACTACTAATACTTTAAATGGATTACCTCCACTCGCGCCAATTCCAGTATTAGCAAATGATATTAATGCAACAACTATTGCTTGTGCAAATTTATTATTAGGTAACGGAATTGTTACAATTACAGGTGCCAATACTACTATAACTTATACACCAGCGCCGGGGACCCCATTTACACAAGGTCTTCATTTAATTAGTTATGTGCCATTTTCAATAACTAATCAACCAGGAAATTTAACTTACGTTTTTATTTATGTTTCTGATCCAGCTTGCGCTGCAACTAACTGTAACTTAGTTCAAAATAATAGCTTCGAGAATGGTCTAATTAATAGTTGTAGTTTTCTAAATTCTCAAGGAGCGCAGAATCGTTTAAATTGTTGGTCTGTCTTGAACACATCTGTCGATCTTTTTAACAGGGGATGCCAACTCAACACATTTTTTAATGTAAACGTTAATACTCAAAATAGCATTCCTGCAGCTAATGATTGGACAGGTGGCAATAATCCAGCAAATGATAAATTTATTGGAATTGCGGCAGGACTTGATGGTTTGAATAATGGAGCAACAGAACTGGTCCAAACATTTTTATCGACCCCACTTATACCAAACCAACAGTACACATTGACGGTTCGCACTGCTGTTAACAATAACATAAACATAACTCAAGGTGGTGTTACATTGAATTCTAATATTACTGTTCCTTTACTTTTTGCAGCTTCACCAAATATTTTAAATGCTAATCCATTCGCAGGTAATACATTTGTTGGTGTAACACCCATATCTATTACTCAAACTAATCAAGTTACATTTAATATTCCTCCACAAGTCATTGGGAATACCTCAATTGTTTGGAATTTGAATAGTTTAACTTTTACTTACAATGGTGCAGTTCCAGCAAATAATTTAATCATTGCAATAAACCCTAGTTTAATTCCAACACCAACAGTTGCAGGTAGTAGACAACCTGCCTATGTTTTCATAGATGATGTTAATATTACACCTATAGTTGGGCCGATGGTGGTGCAACCACAAAACCCCACAATTTATGAGGGAGCGAGTGTGCTGTTAACGGCATCGCCAGGCAATAATGTGAACTGGACACCATTAATTGGCCTGTCGACGCCTACAAACAGCAATACAACCAACGCCTCGCCGTCAACAACTACCTCTTACTCTGCATTAGGTACAATTCTTAATTGCGCTGTACAAGGGTCAACAACAGTAAATGTTATACCATGTGCGTTTTCAAATGTAAACAATTTACAACCAATAATAATTGGAAATGGTACAATTTATCCAAGTACCAATAATTTGCCTCCAGTTCTCAGTGATCGTTTCGTAACTTTGATTGGTGACTTTACTGTAAGTACGTTAAATTTCGAATTCAACAATTGTTTGGTTTACTGCGCTCCTGGAACAAGAATTCTGAATAATAATAATTTAGTTTTAAGAAAATCAACATTTTATTCATGCTTTCAGCAATGGAGAGGTTTTGAGAACGATGGTTTGATTACTATGGACAACTCACTCATTCAGGATGCACAATATGCAATTAACTTTCTTCAGAAAGGAAACCTAATAGCTAAAAACTCTAACTTTAGAAGAAACTTTGTTGGACTTCGCTGGATTCAGGCACTTTCTAATTTAAATACTAATTTAATATTTTTAGATAATGTAGAATTTAATGGCTTAACAGCTGTTGCGGGGCAACCACAAAGTTTGCTACCTATGTTTTCTGGTCAAACTCCTGTTACTGTAAACAACAGGCCTCATGCTGGAATTTGGATGGATGATATTCCTACTAGTATAATTTTGAATAGTTCTGTAAGATTTAGAAATTTGACAAATGGAATTATTTCTAATGGAAATGATATTAGTCTAAATGGGACTCAATTCTTTGATATTAATTCATTTCAAGGAGGAAATTACAATGGCCCTAATTATGGTCTACCGTACACTTTAATGGGAAATTCATATGGTTATACGGCTGTTTACATAAGAAACGCTAATTTAACAATGATTGGATCTAACCCAATAGTTAACTTAAGAGACTGCTTCAGAGGAGTAGTTGGAGAAGGAGCCGGTGCTGAAATTAAAAATAATGTATTTACTAATTCATATGGTGCGGCAGACTGGGGAATTTTTATGTTTAATGCAGGCATTAGAGATATTAATATTAATGGAAATTTTATTAGAGTTAATAGTAGGGGAATTACAAGTTTTCAAAATGATAATGCTAATGTATTCATTCAAGATAATGAATTAAGAATTGGAATTGGTGGGACGTTCTTTCCAAAAGGGATTCTTGTATCAAATGGCGGAAATGCGCTAAATCACAAAATTGAATTCAATAATATTCAATTAATAAACAACTCTTCTAATCCTGGGGTTGGTATCGAAGCAATTGCTGCAAATGGAATAAAAATAAGATCAAATATGCCTATTACATTAACCAATACTAATGCAGAAGGTATTGTTGTTAGTGGTTCAAGTGGTGCAACTATCGAATGCAATGAGATTATTGGTTCCACAACAGCAAATGTTGCACTTGGAGGTATTAGGGTAGACCTTTGTCAAAATGCTATCGTTTCAAATAATTTCGTACAGAATGTTCCAAATGGATTTGTGTTCAATAATAATAACGCTCAAGTAGATTTCCGACGAAATAGAATGCGAAACCTTAGGACGGGGCTCCAAATCAATCCAAGCGGAATTATTAGTTCTCAGTTTAACAAAGGAAATCTTTGGGGTGGAACTTTTTCAAGTTTTAGAGCAAGATGTGATGGCTTAACTACTTTAAACCAATTTCAAAATGTAAACACAACCACTTCCGTTAATGCGGTTAACTATACATTTTTACCCCTTGCTAATCAGCAGTTCCCAACTAACTGGTTTCAACTCTATACTGGCGCAAACCCTATTACCCAGCATACTGCTTGTACAAATATTTACCCAACATTTGCAACAAATTTTGACCTTAAAGTGGCTAATAATGAATGGTTAGATTCTACATTTAATGATACATACAAATTTATAAGCCGCATAAAATTATTGCGTAAAATTGATGAAGATACACTTGGAGAATATGTTGCGCCCACATTTCAGAATTTCTATACAAATATGTTAAACACTGAAGAAAAGAAACATGCTACTATAGATAGTTTATCTGAGAAAATTAGTGACACGCCAACAAAAGAAACTTATTTAGAAAGTCAGGCCTTAGTAAAAGATTTTATATATGATGTTTATCAACTAGATAGTTTAATTCATTCCACATCTGATTCAATTTTATTAGCAAATTATTGGACTCAACGTGATTCGTTACAATCAAGTTTACTTATAAGTAAAGATGAAGAAAGTTTAAAACAAAATGAAGTTAATCAGGAAATGCTACTAAACACCTATGCAATTTTAACAAAAAATGATTTGCTAAACCCGACAGGAGTTAGTGCTGAATATGAAAAAGCTATAAACAATATTTATTATCAGAAAATAATTAAAAATGAAATTTTAGATGAATCAGAAATCTATACAATTTTTACTGCTGCTAACACTTGTCCTCTTCTTGGCGGTTTGGCAACTTATAAGGCAAGAAGCATCTACAATTTGATTAATGATAGCATTATATATAATGATGTTGCATTATGTTTAGCTCAAAATTTAGCCTATAAAGTAAGTGAAGAAGGACAAATAAATAAAAATGTAACTTATGTATTTCCTAATCCTACCAATGGTAATTTGTTCGTTCAACCGCCGGCCTCTTGGCCAGAGCGGCTTCATTTTCAGTTTTATTCTTTAACTGGTCAACTTATTAAAACATTGCAAATAATGAATAAAGATTTTTCTCTTATTGAATTAAATACAAAGGATTTAGGTTCTGGTATTTACTTTTTAAAAATTTATTCAGAAGAAAAAAACTTATTGGTGCAAAAAGTTGTTATCCAACCTAATGAATAAATTCAAAATCAATACAAATAGAAATTTACAAACCATATTTCTCTTAATATGGTTTGTAAATTCTGTTTATGCTCAAAAAAACGATAATATATGGCCAATGGGTGGTTGGAACGGATGGGAGAATAGCTCTGACTGCGAAAAACCTTATTGTTTAACTCTCATTGATTTTACTCAAAATGAAACTGCTATAAACTGGTTGGGCTGTAAAGGCTATTTTACAAGGTGTATATCCTCAATATGCAACGATAATGGTTCATTAAAGTATATGTCAAATGGTTTTACTGTTTTTAATGAAATAGGAGATACTGTTATAAACGGGGACAGCATTTCCCCTGGTTCTTATTATAAATATAATAACAAATACTATAATTACTATTTCCCAACAATGTTTTTACCGTTGCCAAGTGAAAATGAAAGTTATATACTTTTTCACTCATCTGTGCCTTATTCCGATTCTTTGGTAGCTAATCTTTATAATTTTCCAGATTCTTTATGTTTTTATTCTAAAATCAAAAATGGAGTAGTTACAGATAAAAACTACCCTATAATTTCTGAGAACACATCAACAGCTTCTTGGGGTGCGGTAAAACATGCTAATGGTAGAGATTGGTGGGTTTTAAAGTTCGCTGAAGACCCGAAGTATATTTGGCGCATTTTGCTTACACCAAAGGGCATAACTGAGGTTGTGAAAGTTGAACTCAATTATAATCCAGGATTTGATAGAAGTTATGGAAGCCTCCTAAAGTTTTCTGGGCTCGGTAACAAGTTAGTAGCAAATTTTTTTAGTACGCCCCAAGCTCTTTTTGAGTGTGATTTTGACCGTTGTAATGGCAGTTTTTCCGGTGAGAAAATAACTAATCTACTAGATTTTGTAAAAATTAACCATCCGAGATATGATGATTTGATTAACCCACAAAATCCAAATTTAAAACCTGAATATTTGATTTTCCCAGGTATTGAACTCTCCCCTAATGGACACTTTTTATACTATTCTTTATATAATAAAATATTCCAATTTGATTTATTACAACCAAATTGGGAAGAAACTCCCTTTAAGGTTGCTGAAATTTTAAATCCAGATCCATCTGATTCTATTTTCTATGAATTTGATGATATTACATTATTTACTTTTATGCAGAAGAGCCCAGATGATAAAATTTATGTTAATCATGCTACTTTTAATACAGCCATAAGTGTGATAGATAACCCTAATCTAGCTGGCGCATTATGTAATTTTAAATTTAGACAGCAACCATTGTATTCCTACACAACAGAGGGACTTGTTTCTTTCCCCAATTTTAGGTTAGGTCCAGTAGATGGGAGCATTTGCGATAGTTTAGGTTTAACCAATACTTATAATCCAGAAGCACCAGAAAAACCTACCAATCCATTAGCACCTTTTGAAATTAAAATTTACCCCAACCCAAATAATGGTTTACTCACAATTGGTATTAACCAAGAGGGCAATTATTTACTAAAAGTTTATAATGCCATTGGTCAATTGGTTGCCCAAAGCAGCTTAGGCTTGGGCACTACAACCATAAACTTACAATCCAAAAATGTAAGCGCAGGTTTGTACTTTGTGGAAATTAGCAATGAGCAGCAACAAAGGTTGAAAATAGAGAAGGTTGTTGTGGCCTCCGAATAACGGGGCTTCTAGTACCTCAGCCACCGTTTTAGCATCGCCGGCCTCCTCGCTGGCTGTGGCACCCGAAGCCAGCGTTACTTACTTACCACAAAAGTTTTAGAATACCTACCACCATCGGCATTGCGCACAGAATAAATGTAGGTACCAGCAGAAAAACCATCTGTGTTTAAATCTTGCGTAAACTGCCCAACAGCTTTATTCCCGCAATTAACGGTTGAGATAAGCTGCCCATTCAAAGAAAAAATATCAATAAAATACTCATCTGCTTTACTTGTTTCAATGGTAATCTGAGCTGTTTCTGCTGCAGGATTTGGAAACAGTTGCGCCTTTATTCCATTTACAGTTGGTCCCGAAGGATTAAAAAACCCAATAGAACTATTATCTCCTCTTAAAATAGGAAACAAAGCAATGTTGTTATCTAAAGCATCTTGAAACAAAAAGTTTGATGGAGACCAAAAACTGGAACCCTGAACAGTTGAGTAATGAAATGCCAAATCTTGTCCCAACGCATTTCCAACATTGTCCGACATAAATCCAATTTCATCACCATTTGTTTTGAAATTAGAAAAGTCTGCAATTACACAAACTTCAGCACTAACCGAGATTGGCTGTGGAAATAAAGCAAGATTATAAGCTACAAAGGTCGTATCAATTTCATCGTAAAAATAGTTTGTGGAACCTAATATCGGCCCAGGACCTCTTACATTAGTTATTACAGCAGGAACATCAGTTGTGTATGTAATTGCACCAGCGGGTATAAGATTCGACACTGAAAACACAATCTTTGTATCGGGCACATTATTAGCACCTTTAGATTTTTTTGGGATAAATGATAAAACACCAATTACACTTGATGTATCGTCGTTTAAATAACACTGCGCAACCCGAGAAAATTGAAATGCAAGAGAATTTGTTCCATATATCCATCCTCCAGTTATTGGGGTGATTGTTAATTGGTTATTGGGTGCAAATTGTGGAACTGTATTAGGAGTTATTCCCAGTGTATCGCCATTCTGACCAAATAAAACAGTCGAAGTAAGTAATAATAAGGAGGTCAATAGCAAGTAGCAATTCTTCATTTGAATGAGATTTATTTTCTGCGAAAGTAGCTAACCCATTACATTAAAAATATCTTCGTTATGTAAGCAAAATAAGAAAGGATACCTTTGTAAAATGATTTTATACAACGTAACTGTAAATGTTGACCAATCTGTTGTGGAAGATTGGCTTACTTGGATGCAAACCAAACATATTCCTGATGTATTAAACACGGGCTTGTTTATAGAAAATAGATTAATGCGTGTACTTTCTACCGAAGAAGGCGAAGGCAGTACTTTCTCCGTACAATACTATTTAGAATCTATGGAAAATTATGAAGTGTACAGAGAGCTCTTTGCTCCAGCGCTTCAAAAAGAACATGTTGAAAGATATGGCAGCCTTTGCGTAGCATTCAGAACTTTATTAGAATCGGTAGATTAAGATGACAGTTCAAGCCAAAAAATTTCTGGGTCAGCATTTCCTCAAAGACCTCAACATTGCCGAGAAAATTGCGCAAAGTCTCACAACCACCACAGCAAATACCAAAGTGGTAGAAGTTGGTCCTGGAATGGGCGTATTGACGCAATTTCTACTCAAAATGCCTTTAGATTTATCTGTCATTGAAATTGACCGCGAATCCGTAACCTGGCTCAAGGAACATTTCCCTTTATTAGAAGGAAGAATCATTGAAGGCGATTTTTTACAACTCGACCTGAAAGCCATTCTCGGTGAAAACGGCGCAATCATTGGCAATTTCCCCTACAACATTTCTTCTCAAATCTTATTTCATTGCTTAGAAAACCGCGAATCTGTGAAAGAAGTAGTGGGCATGTTCCAAAAAGAAGTAGCCGAAAGGGTGGCTTCAACACATGGAAACAAAACCTATGGAATTTTAAGCGTGTTACTACAGGTTTTTTACACCATCGAATATTTATTCACCGTTTCAGAACAGGTTTTTCAACCACCACCCAAGGTTAAATCGGGCGTTATTCGCTTAATCAGAAAAGACGATGTGCAATTGGGTGTAACAGATCAATGGTTTAAAACGGTTGTAAAAACTGGTTTTAATCAACGTAGAAAAACACTTCGAAATGCGCTCAAACCCATTATGAACGGAAAAAACTCTACACATCCTTTTATGGAAAAAAGAGCCGAACAATTAAGCCCCGACGATTTTATTGAATTGGCAAAACACATCCAAAATTTATGATTAACAGAAGAAATATCCGATTGATTATTCTTCTCATGTCTGGAGCACTTTCTGGACTCATCGCCATTCAGATTTACTGGATTGGCAACGCCCTCGAACTCGAAAAGCAACGCTTCGAAAACACCGTTAACACCGCCTTGCAAAGTGTTTCCGAAATGGTAGAAAAAGAAGAAGTGGCCCAAAATGTTCGGAAAAGATTCGACGCCTCCCGACAGGGCAAAAAGTTTTTCTTAGGAATTGATTCCCTGATTCGCAAGAGCATCAACAGAAACGACACCACAACTTCCGGACTCGTTTACTGGAACCAGATTAGCCCAGGAGAATTACAAACTGAATTCCGACAAATTACCCAAGATGGCAACATCGAAATAATAGAAGAAAACAAAACCGATAGTATTGGTGAGCTGCAATACCGAAAAATCCGAAAAGCCAAACAAGGCAATGGAAACGTAATGCTCAGCGACCAAAGCACCGAACTTAATATGCCCGGCAAGGCCAGCGACCCGCGTTTAGAAAGATTAATGAAGAAAAGCGGAATGGTCAGCGACATTTTTAAGGAACTCTACAACCTAAATGTAAATACAGGAATAGACGACCGTGTAAATCCAGAATTGATAGACAGTTTCCTGCGAGAACAGCTCACACTTGCAGGAATCAACACAACCTATGAATTCGGTTTATACGATTTCACCAATAACAAAATGTTTGTAGACCATCCTACAGACAACACCCAAGAGTTGATGAAAACAAAGTTTCGGGTGCGGCTTTTTCCCAACGATATTTTTTATCACCCCGACTACCTAATGGTTTATTTTCCAAGACAAAACCAGTATGTATTCAAAAATCTTTGGGTAATGTTTGCCTCCTCAGGTTTCTTCATTTTAATAATTACCGCAACATTTTACTTTACCATTAGCACCATTATCCGTCAAAAAAAGGTAGCCGTTATTAAAAACGACTTCATTAATAACATGACGCATGAGCTTAAAACCCCCATTTCTACTATTTCACTGGCTTGCGAAGCGCTCAGCGATGCCGATATTATTCAAACACCAAAGCTCACAGCCAATTACGTGCGCATGATTGGAGAAGAAAATAAACGGCTGGCAACACTTGTAGAAAATGTTTTACAAACCGCCGTGCTCGACAAATCAGAATTCACGTTGCAGTTAGAAGAGGTAAACATGCACGAAATCATCCAAAAAACGGTGAAGAGCCTGGGCATGCACCTCGATAGAAATAAAATTAAGCTGAAACTCTCACTGAATGCCGAAAAAGCCATCATTACCGGAGACCAGATTCACCTTACCAACGGTATTTTTAACCTACTCGACAATGCCATCAAATACCGACAAGAATTTCCTGAAATAAACATTGAAACCTCCAGCAAGGAAGGTTATTTTGTTTTGAAGGTATCAGATAATGGAATTGGAATTTCCAGAGACCAGCAATCAAAGGTGTTCGAGAAATTATATCGCGTTCCAACAGGCAATATTCACAATGTAAAAGGCTTCGGTTTGGGCTTAAGTTATGTAAAAGCGATTGTAGCCAAACACAAGGGAACAATTAAACTCGAAAGTGAAGTTGGACTTGGAAGTACTTTTATTGTCAATTTGCCGTTTACCCAATAATTTTATTGCCCCCAAAAACCAATAAGCGAAATTCAGCGTTTATTTAAAAAAATTAGAAATGAAAATTTTACTAGCCGAAGACGATCCCAACCTAGGACTTTTGGTACAAGAATATCTTACAGCTAAAGGTTATATAGTTCACCTAAGTCCCAATGGTGAAGATGCACTCAAAGTTTTTTTAAGAGAGAAATGGAACATCTGCATTTTCGATGTAATGATGCCCATTAAAGATGGCTTTACCGCTGCCAAAGAAATTAGGACCTACAACAAAGAAGTGCCTATTATTTTCCTCACCGCAAAATCTATGAAGGAAGATACCATCGAAGGATTTAAATCTGGTGGCGACGATTACATTACCAAGCCATTCAGCATGGAAGAATTGCTCATGCGCATACGGGCAATCTTAAAACGCACCGAAAAAAGTGTCGACAATAGCAACCAGCAAGAATACATCATCGGGAAATACCGCTTCAACCCAACACTGCAGCAGTTGGTTATTGGCGATCATTCACAAAAACTCACATCTCGCGAGTGCGACTTGCTCAAATTGCTCAGCATGAACATTAACCAAGTGCTCGAAAGAAATTTCGCACTCAAAGTTGTGTGGGGCGACGACAATTATTTCAACGCCCGAGGCATGGATGTGTACATTGCACGGTTAAGAAAATATTTCTCCCAAGACGATAACATTTCCATCATCAACGTGCATGGCAAAGGATTTAAATTGGTAGACCAGCCTTTGTAGATTAAAAATCTATACCATCTAGTTTTAAAGAAGCGCGGCCATTTGCATTCAAATGAACGTCAAAATGGTCGTCGGCCACGTAAATGTCTTTTACAGAAAAGTCAGTTATAACGCCTGTAATCGTAAACAGCTTCTTGTAAGTGTATTTCTTTAATCTTGCCTCTAAGTCTTTTCTAACTTCTTTTACCTCTTTGTCAAAAGAAAACACCAGTTGATTTTGCAATTGCTTTTGTATTGTGCTGCCAACCATCCAGTTAGCAGCCTTTATCAAGGCGCTTTTTGTATTTATATCGTAATCTAATTGGTCAAAATACAAGGTGTTGTTACTGCCATCAAACTTCGGGTATCCAAACAAAAACAATTCGCCTTTCGCGCTTCCCGAAAGCAACAAACGGATGTATGCCAAATCACCTTTGCCAAAAATCTCAATGTCTTCCACCTTTACAACCTTCTTTTTCCAGGCAAAGGTTTTACCTAAAACTGCTCTTTTTGCAATGGCAGTTGCTTCAGTAAAGCCCAAAATAGATTGCACATTTATAGAAAAATCTTTGGCAGGTTGAGGTGTTAACTTTAAATCTGGCAACACACTTTTAGTTTTATCTGCTGGTTTTGTGCCCGTTTTAGTCTCAATAAAAGTTTCTAATCCTAAGTTAATCAGCATGTTTTGCTTATTGCTCGTAATGGGCGCCAATTGAATGTTTTTCGGTTCCATGGTCATCCATGTTTTACTCGAATCGTCCAGCAAAATTGGGTTTTGTGCCATGTTCCACAATTCCGAAATCTGCGATTTTAAATCAACCGCGCTGTTTACGCCCTTATCAATTTCTTTGGTAATATTGGTAAGTTGGCTTTGCAAAACCCCTTCCAGCAAGCGCGCTATTGGTATATCAATTGGCCCCAACGATATAGTAGGCGAACTTCTCCACTCAAAACCATCAGCCGAAGTTGTCATTCTAAATTGATAATTCTTCAGCACTTCCACCTTCGATTTTAAAAACACCTCCACATCAAATATCGTTTGTTTTTCAATCTCAGGGCAGAAACTGCAAGCTTTCCAGCGCGCCTGTGCCCAAATCTTCAGCGGAACCGTAAACAGTAATTGGTCACCCGCAGCTCCAACAACAATACGGTTATTTTGGTACACCTTTATTTTTACATCATCGTTTGTGGGCCTGGTGTAGCTGTCATCATCATACAAAACACCGCGAAACTGCTTGTTCAAGCGCTCCTCAATTACCGAAAGCGGAATTTCTATAGGAATATTAATTCCCGACGAAGTTCTCGTATACGTTTTCCGGGCCGGAGGGTAATTCGGTGCTTCCGGCTGAATACTTTTGCAGCCAAACAAAGTAATAACAATAAAAAATAACGAAATCGTGAGCTTCATAAATCGCCCGCAAGATACTACCGCATTTTAAATTGATTAGCGAAAAACAAATATTTGCAAAAGAGTTTTTTGGCTGCCCGCCCTTTTCAGCAATTACCTATCATTTCTACATTTTAGCAAAGGGCGCCAGGCTTTCCGCGCCACACGGTGGCTTGCTCCAATCCTTGGCAGGTGGCGGCACGTAACGCTGTTGCGATTTTTTTGTTAACATTCCCAATCGCATACTTTTTTATTTATTTTTGGGATAGCTATGAAAAAACTGTTGTATGAAAAAACTTCTACTTGTTCTATTATTCCTTCCTTTCTGCGGGTTCTCACAAATAAAAAATTGTGCTACAGATATTCTACAAGAACGGCTAAAGCTTGCAAAACCTGACAGAGCAACAAAGGAGAATCAGTTTAACCAGCAGGTTTATCAGGCTCTTGTCACGAATACAGCTTCTGCTTCACGTGTTGGTGATATTACCATTCCCGTGGTGGTTCACATTATTCACCAAAATGGAGATGAAAATATTCCGGATGCTATGGTATTGCAAGGATTGCAGCACCTCAACGAAGCATTTTCAAATACAGGAAGCTACCAGCAGGCCACCGGGGTAAACACACATATCCAGTTTTGCCTTGCCCAGCAGGATGAGCAGGGAATGCCAACCATCGGAATCACCAGGCATCAGTCGGAACTGACGAATTTAAATTATGAAACACAGGATGCAGCATTAAAAAGTATCGTTCAATGGGATCCTTTATCTTATCTTAATATTTACCTAGTAAATGAAATTACCTCGACCAGTCTTGGCGACGACGTTGCTGGTTACGCCTACTATCCTTCGTCACATGGCGCTCCGGAAGATGGAATAGTGAACGAAGCCGGTTTATTCGGAAGCAGCATTAATAGTTCTAAAGTGCATATTCATGAAGCAGGACATTATCTTGGCCTTTATCACACATTCAGTGAAGGCTGCACAAACCAGAACTGTTTGATGGATGGTGACCGCGTTTGCGATACTCCTCCCGATAACTCAACCAATCCTGTTCAATGTAACCTTTCTGCAAACACCTGCACTTCAGATAGCGATGATCCCACTCCGCAGAATCCTTTTCGTGCCTTAAGTTTAGGTGGGCAAGGTGATCAGCCCGATCTTTTTGTCAATTATATGGATTATGGTTTTCAGCTCTGCCAGCATTCGTTTACGCAGGGACAAGGAGACCGGATGAATGAAATGGTGAATGGTCCAAGGGCATCGTTGCTTAGTTCCGACGGATGTAATAACGCTTGTAATGTTTATGCATCGGGAACCAATGCTGATCAACTGGTTCTATATACGGGAAATTCTGTAACGCTTATCGGCTATAGCGTAAGCACTGTCCCACATCATTTTCAATGGTTCCAGAATGGTTTTCCGGTATCGAACGACAGCACCTATTTTTTCTTAGCCAGCAGCCCTGGTGATTATAATCTTTCCTTCCGCATTTATAATGATTCGCTGGATTGCTTCAGTGAACAACTTGCACTTGTAAAAGTACTTTGCGGCAGCCAGCAAAGTCCCGCATCAGCTTCATCTGTAAATCCAGAACCAGGCGAAACTGTAATCTTTTCAGGATATCCTGCCTTCAATGCTATTTCATATCAATGGCAGATAAACGGTATTACTATGGGGTTTACCCCAACATTCGACTATACCTTCACTGAAGCCGGAGAGTACACAGTTGTTTTTGTTACCAGCAACGGAATTTGTTCTGATACGTCGAATGTGATATATATACCTGTTGGATCATGCAATAAAGGCGAAGGATTAAGATGGTTTTTCGGGCAAAACACCACATTGGCGTTTTATGGCAACACGCCTTCGGTAGGTCTCCTCAACACAAATGAATTTGCATGGGTGAACGAAGGAGGCTCAAGCATCTGCAATCAGAATGGTGACCTGATCCTTTTTACCAACGGGCAATACGTTTTTAACGGCTCCGGCAATGTGCTCGTTAACGGAGACAGTCTCGCTGGCGGCACTTCTTCCGCGCAGAGCGCGCTCATTGTTCCCAACCCATCTTATAATGGTTTGTATTATATTTTTACCACAGACCCGTTCGGGGGGGCTGTACCAGAGAACAGCCGAGGATTGTCATATAGCATCGCGGACATCAACCAGGATAGTATTACTCAGAAAAATGTGATGCTATCGGCTTCAACCACAGAACGACAGGCAGCTGTAAAACACTGCAACGGACATGATATCTGGCATCTTTCCCATGAATATGGAACGGATGTATTTTACGCGCACCTTGTTACTGATGAAGGTATTAGTACAACTCCAGTAATTTCACACGCAGGAACGCTTATTCCTTTTGATGAAACCGGCTCATATGCAATAGGTTGCATGAAAATATCTCCGCAGGGTGATAAGGTTGCTTACACGATACATGGGTTATTTTCAGAGGTGTTTGATTTTGATAACGAAACCGGCCTAGTCAGTAATGCCATCGATCTTCCGGCAGACCCGATGCACAATTTTCCTTACGGAGTTGAATTCTCAAGCGATGGATCAAAACTCTACATCAGCAACAGTTCTTATGAAGAGGCGGATGACATTTTTCAATATGATCTAAGCTCGCAAAACCCTTCTGAAATCATTGCTTCAAAGCAGATCATTGCAAACACTCATGCCGGCGGACTTGGTAACGGATCTCTTCAGATTGCCAAAAACGGCAGGATCTACAGCACCAGAGTTGGAGGTGACTTCCTTGACGAAATCAGGGAACCAAATCTTTTGGGCACAGCTTGTCAGTTTACACAAGAAGCGGTAAGTATCTATTTCCAGGGCTATGCTTTACCGACTCAGGTTGCCAGTGTTGCTGCCAGTTTGGAGCCTGAAATTCATGGCCCTTTGCAGATTTGTGCAAATGCAACCGGAATTTATTCTATTACCTGCGGGCATCCAGGAAATACCAACTGGAATTATACGGGCATCGGAACGTTTCAACAGCTCAATGATAACACTGTAGTTATTCAAGCCGGAGTTGCGGCAGGTTCCGGTCAGCTGATCGTAACACGTGACGGAGGTTGTAACGGTTTATTGTATGATACCCTCAACATCAGGATTGGGCTGCCTCAACCTGACATTGGCAACGATACACTCATTTGCAGTACAGGAGAACTTCATCTTTCGCCGGGACAGGGATTCTCTTCCTATTTATGGCAAAATGGAAGCAACATGAGCTACCTTAATGCGATTGGCGAAGGAACTTATTGGGTAAGAGTTACAGGAGAAGGTGGTTGCTCTTCTTCAGATACAATTCATGTAACGAGTTTCAACGATCCATTCACCGTATCGCTTGGAAATGACGTTGGTAAATGCCCGGGGGGCGTATCTTTAACACTGGCTCCTGAAGGTTCTAATTTTACTTCCTATTCATGGTCAACGGGAGAAACTACGCCGTCAATTTCAATTGATTATTACGGATCTTTTACCCTTGAGGTCACCAACGATAATGGTTGCAGGGCTACTGACGATATTATAGTTTACCAAATTTCCGCTTATCCCTATTTTCAATTTACGGACCCGCAATACCTTTGTCAGGGCCAGGTGCTTTTACTGGAAACGCCTTTCCCCGATTTGCAACATCGTTGGCAGGACAATTCGGATCTTCCCGAATTTACGGCCTGGCAAACTGGGCTTTACTGGGTAAAGGTTACAAGTTTGTGTGGCCCCAGCTTTACCGATTCAGTTACAGTTATTGAAGGAGCTTATCCGATGGTAAATCTTGGTGAAGACACAGTTGCATGTCCGTTTACTCCGTTCAGCGTGGGCGTATCGCCGGAAGCAGGAAATCAATACTTATGGAGCGATGGAACAGTGCTGCCTGTGCATCCGATAACTACATCTGGAAATTACATTCTAACTGTCACAAATGCTCAGGGTTGCAGCAGCTCGGATACAATAAAAGTGGAAGTTTGTCCATTGGGAGTTGAGGAAACGAATTCTGATGTTGTGGTTTATCCGAATCCTGCAAATGACTACTTTCAGATTTATTCAAAATTGACAGGCAAGGCTTTAATTTCAGTATATAACGCTGCCGGCGCTTTGGTTTTTTTAAAAGTGCTTAATTTTGATAAAGGCTCAGCGGAGATAGCGACAGGGAACATGGCCGCAGGAATTTACACGATGAGGCTTATTTCAGATGGGAAATCTGTGGTTAAAAAGTTAGTAATTGCGAAATAAAATTTGAGAATTGTATTGGTTTGCTAAACCAGCATAATGAGATCATTCTCTTTTTAATGTGTTAGTTCGGTGAGTTAAGAGCCATCTTGTTTCCTTCCGAATCAAGAAATATTGCGAAGTATCCACTACCGTCTGCATGAGCTGTTTTAGGAGTAATAATTTTTCCGCCATTTTTCTCAACTCTGTCAAGAGCAACCTGAAGATTTTCACCCGCGTTCATGTAAATAGTTATTCCATCCGCTGACGGTTTATATCCTTCTCCCTGAATGATCACTCCTTGCACCATTTGACCTTCATAAGGCAAGATTCCCATTTGCATACCTTCAACATCCATTTTTTCTATTTTGATGTTTAACAATGCTTGATAAAAATTAATTGCTCTTGAAATATCCCTTGCTGGAATCTCAAACATTGAAATGTAGCTTTTCATTTCTTTTACTTTTGAATTTGTTAAAGTGTCTTTTGTAACGGCTTCAGAATTTTTACTGTCCGAATTGTTGCATGAAACAAAACAAAATGCAGAAACAAGCGAAGCTAAAATTATTCCTTTGGCTGACATAGATGTGCTAATTTTAATTTAGGGGCAGAAGTTTCCTATTGTTTTTTTTAAGGTTTAATATTTTACTAACTTAATGGATTTCGATTTAATAGCATTCAATTTAACAAAATAAATTCCGTTTGAAATACTACTAACATCTAAAATAAAATTTTATCTTTAACTTGTTTGGATAAAACCTCTTGACAAACAGAATTGAATAGCGAAACACTTCCAATTAGTTCATTCCTATCGAAATTTACTAAATCGTTAGTTGGATTTAGATAAAGGAATACTTCTTCATTATGATTATGAGAACTTCAGATACTCGCGTAGAGCAAAATCGCTGTTATAGCCTGTTTTTATTGTTTTAATATTTTCAAACTGCTTTTTCCACCTTGAGTTTGAATTGTTAATATGTATAAACCAGATTGCAAGTCGTGAATGTCAATCGGAAATTCACTAAAATTTAAACCTTCATTTTGTTTAATTAACCTACCGTCAAGAGAAATTATATTATAAGATGTAATTACGCCCTTACTTTGAATTTTGATAAAATCTGCCGCTGGGTTTGGAATAGCGCTTACTTGATTTTCAAAATCTACATTATCAATATCAAGTACTAAACTGTTTTCAAAAACTCGCACATGTCCAGCGTTACTTCCAGCATCATTATCATTTCCTGTAGAGCCTACTGCAACCTTAGAGCCATCTTTGGTGAGTGCAACAGAAGAACCTGCCTGATCATCTAATCCAACACCTACAATTTGGTTGTCTATTTGTAGCCAATTACCTCCTTGGTTTTCAAATACATAGGCACTACCAGGTTGGTTGACGCTGATAAATCTCGCTCCAACTGCCAGGCGTGTACCATCGCCAGAAAGGCTTACAGAACAACCAAAAAAATCTCCTGAGCTATTACCAACAAGCGTGTTGCCAATTTGGGTCCAAGTACTATTAATTAATTCAAGAACCTTTACAGTGCCTTGTCCAAAGGTGCCTATGGCTACAATGTTTCCATCAGCAGATAGGCTCGTTACGAAACCAAACTCGTCTCTACCAACAGCTCCAATAATAGTATTACCCAATTGAATCCACTGGTTATTTATGTATTGGTATATTTTAACTCTGCCAGTATCTTGTGGATTGTTATTTATAGGATCTCCACTTTGCCCAACGGCAATTAAATTTCCATCATCAGATAAACTAACACTTTGTCCAAACTTAATAATAGTTCCATCACCATCAATATCTCCACCCTTTTGAACCCAAATGTTATTTTGATTTTCAAAAACTTTTACCTTTCCTGCAAAGAAAACTCCATTGACAGTGGTGTTTGGTGCTCCAAAAGCTAATACAGATCCATCATCGGATAAATCAACTGATCGTCCTGCATCAGCCGAAGAATGCTGTCCAAACAAATCTTGACCAACCTGAGTCCAATTATTATTAATATTTTTAAAGACCCTAACCTGTCCCGATGTAAAACCTAGATCATTGTTCATTGGCTCGCCTATTGCTAAAATAGAACCATCTAAGGACAAACTTACCGACTGTCCGGTTTGGTCGCCAGAAGATTCTCCATTTATATCAGCACCAATTTGTGTCCAATTACCATTTGTATTTTGAAAAACCCTCACTTGTCCAGCATTAGAAAAACTAGCATCACTTACGGATGAACCAATTGCCACAATATTACCATCGGCAGAAATTGCACAGGAATTTCCACTTCGATCGAAAGCTGTTTGTCCATTAATAGAATTGCCCACTTGAGTCCATTGGGCAAAGCAAATGGTTGGAATTAAGGCTAAAATTGTAATTACTTTTTTCATTATTTGTTTTTTGCTAGCGTCAGTTTTTTAATAAAAAGAGGAAAATCGCCATCAATGACACCACTGGCAAATGCACCCGACCAAACTCCAATAAATTGGTTTGCGGATTAGCTAAAGTTAAATCTAAAGTTTGGGAGAAACCAAAGGGAACAATTAGAAAAACAAATATTGGTAGTAGGATTTTCTTCATATTCCCTTTGGGTGATTGTTTGGTAGATAAATTTACTTTGTGTGATTTGTGTATAGTTTTATTGCTTAATTATCTTATAATTTTTGATATTTCCATTAGCGTTTATATTTAGTAAATAAACTCCAGAGCTGAAGCTACTCATGTCAATCGATGATTCATTTAAGTTCGAAAATTTTTCTGATTTTACTTTTTTTCCTTCAATAGAAAATAGGGTATAGGAATCAATTGTAGTACTACTTTTTATTTGAACATAACTACTGGTTGGATTTGGAAAAACTTCAATTTGATTGCTTTCATCAAAATTATCATTACTCACTGTAGTATTTCGGAACATATATACTTTTCCTGAATTATCCTCAACAGAATCGTCACCTGATGAACCTATTAGTACTCTTGATCCATTTTCACTTATACAAATTTCACTTCCAAAAGCATGAAAAGTGCTATTAGAACTGCCAGTTGAAACTAAATTATTGCCTAACTGTATCCAATTGCTTCCGTTCCACTGAAATATTTTTGCAACACCGTTTATTAAGTTTGTCCATTGAAACCCTACTCCAAGAATGCTTCCATCTGAATTAAGGCTGCACATTCCGCCACCTAAATCATCAAATATTCCAAGTATAGGAAGCCCCTTAAGAACCCAAGAGCTACTTTCTTTTGCAAACACTATAACAGCCGATTCTTCTCCATTTGTTTCTTTATTACCTATTGCTAAGGTCGATCCATCATTACTTAATGATACTGAAGAACCAAATTGGTCTGCCGAAGCCAGTCCGGTAATGCGTTCACCAAATTCAATCCACTGTGCACCATCCCAAGTAAAAGTTTGGACTGATCCTATATAATTATCAGTGTTAATTGTTCTAAAGCTTCTAGAACCCACAACTAACATAGAACCATCGGCACTAATATCTAAGCGACCTCCAAATTCTTCAAGTCCTACTGTACCATCAATATCCTGACCCATTTGCGTCCAAGATTGTCCATCCCATTTATAAACACGGGCGTGACCTTGAATTTGAAGAACCCCTGCTTCTTTAGTATTGCTTGGTGCTCCAATAGCTAAGAAATTTCCATCAGGCGTTATACTAACATCATAACCAAAAGCATCATTTCTAAGTAAAGGACTTACATTTCCTTCTCCTTCAATAGTATTTCCTCTTTGTATCCATTGTGTACCATTCCAATCAAAAACCCTCACTAAACCAACTTTCCAATTGAGAGAATTAAAACCATAAGGACTGCTAACAACAAGTGTATTTCCATCTGCAGTAAGGTCAACAGACCCTCCTGTTCCTTCAAATATAGCAGATCCATTTATGGTTTGGCCTCTTTGAATCCATTGTGAACCATTCCAATCAAACACTTTTGCATAACCAAAAAAGGTTCCTAGTTGGCTGTTTGCGCTACTACCCACAGCCATAGTTTCCCCAGTAGCGTTAATTGCTATTGAATTAGACTTACCGAGATTATCACCATAGGCTTGACCATTAATAGAACCCTGCGAAGTCCATTGTCCGAAACAATAAATTGGAAATAGCATTAAAATGGAGATTGCTTTTATCATGACTCAAATGACTTAATTTTGGCCAAATATCATTTTATAAAGTAAAAAACACTTCACGTGTAGTTGTGAAAGTGAGTTTTTAACTATGATTTTCTGAGAAAATGCTAAAAAATGGTTAGCTAGAAGCTTTAATAGCTTCCATTAGTAAAGATATTTTTTTGTATTTGGATTCTTTGATATCAAAATAAAGATACATTCTCCTTAGTGAGGAACCAATTCCATCTACACTTAGGAATACTTTTTCTGCAAGTTCCTTGTTGGAAATATCGGGTTCTTTAAGCAAAATGTTAAGTACGTTCCAATCGGTATCGTTCAATTTTCTATTGATGAATAACTCTATTTTTTCTCTTACTAATTGAAATTCATTTGAGTTTACCACAAGTTTATTAACCTCATTATTTTTAAGTCTTTTTATTTCTTCTAATAATTCGGCTCTTTTTTTTCTATCTCTTTTTAAGTTTCTATTAAAATAAATGAAAATCAGGGCAATTAAAATGATTGAGCCAATAACGATACTATAAGTTTTTTTAAGTTGTTTCGATTCTAATTGGGCTTTTTCCTTTTCGCTTTCTATCTTGTTTTGTTGAATCAAATCAACAAATTCACTTTTTATAACTTCTCTTATGAGTGTAAATTTATTTTTTTCTAATTGGATACTATCTTTGTATAGTGTATACCTCTGATACATTTCTAAAGATTTTTCTGGGTTATTTTCAGCTTGATAACACTTATACAACACATCGTAAAGTTTTAATTTTGAATCTATGTTTGCGTTTTTATCTAAACCCATTAAAATAGATTCCCCTTTTTTTCTAGCGGTTTCAACATTTCCTTTTTTTAAGTCTAATTGCGCAAAGATGATTTGACTTTCAAGTATTAACCCAGATACATTAAGTTCTTTACTTAATGCCAAACTTTTTTCGGCATAATCAGTAGCTTTTTGGAATTGATTTAACTCAAGATGAATTCTCCCTAATGTTGAATAAACGTTTGCTAAGAAAAATTTATCATTAGTTTCTTCTAATATTTTTAAAGCCTTCTCATTGTACACCTTTGCTTCATTGTAATTTTTTAGTTCATAATTTGTCCAGCCAATATTTAGATAGATAACAGCGATGCTTCTTGGAGGAACATCGACATTTTTGATTGTTGTGAGCGCCTTTTGATAATACTCTATAGCTAAATCGTAATTTTGTATGTACAAGTAGACATTGCCAATGCTGCTTAACATGCGCGATTCTCCTTTTTTATCATTTATTTTTTTACAAATCGTAAATGAATTAGTAAAATTTTGTAAAGCTTTTTTATAGTCTTTTTTATTGGCATAAACATTACCTATGTTACCAATAATTGTAGCTTTTAAGGCAGGATCATTTAGTTTTATTGCTAATTTTTCTGCTTCTTTATAGTAGCGCATTGATAGATCTAACTCTTCTTTAAGTCTATAAATTCCGCCTCTATCATTTGCTACATTGTAAAGCTCTTTGGTATTGTTTTTTTCTTTTGCTAATTGGTAGTAGTAATCTAAAACTTTGAGCGTAGTATCTGGTTGTACCTGATTATTTAAAATGTAGAAGTCAGCCAAAGCCTTGAATCTTGCTGAATCTGAATTTTTAGTGTTTTCCCAAACTGTTTTTAAATCATCAGATTTGTTTTGGGCAATAACTATTGTTGTAGAAAAAATTAAAAGGAAAAATATCTTAAGAAAACTAATTTGACCCATATCTTATTATTAATTCTGGCGTAACTTAGGGCGTTTATTGAATTATATTATTTAAAATTATAACACAGCAAGCAGCTTGTGGCTAACCATTACGAAATCGCTATTTATCTCAATCATATTCACCTTGTAGATTTCCCCAAATGTAAAATACAATTCCAATAAATTAAAAGTATTGAACATTACTTTTTACATCAATTTTATAAGTTGCCTAAAGGCTGGTCACGTTAATTGAGTTTTTCTCTGTATAAATACTTCATTCATTAAAAGCTTCTCAACCTAATTTCTTCACAGCGTTTGCAATACTTAACTCTACATAAACAAGTGCAACTATTATTGCTATTTCTAAGAAAAAATAAGCCACTCCAAGTTTAGTCAGTTCGTTGAAATAAGTGTATAAAAGCACCAACGTTAAAACACAATATATCAAGTTGGCAATACTTATTGCTCTTATATAAGGTGTCCAATTTCCTTTGAGTAAAAAGAGGCATGTGGCAGAATAAACACAGAAAACAAGCGCGACTATTGAAAGGTTTGTCAAAATATGTTTAGGCATTCCAAAATAGTCTTGGTAATTTCTCAAAACAACAAACAAGAAAAAAGTGGTGGCTGCTGCACCTAAACTGTCTGCAAGGAAAAGCGTTTTAGGTTTTTTCGAAAGTTGGTTAATTAGATTTTTCATTGCAATAATCATCGACCTCTTTTTTATTTGATCATTGTCAGTTCTGGCAGTAAAACGTATGTTACCAATTGAAAATCAAAGTATCGGCAAATTCAGTTAAGGTTTTATGCGTGCTTTTCATGGTTAAAAAACAACAATATTGCTAAGTTAGATGCCATCAATTTGTTTCCGTATATTTTTTATAGTTATTAAGTATTGCTTGCCACCCGTCTCGCTGCATTTCAATGGGGTTTTCATTTTCCGGGTCAAAGATTACTGTTACTTCTGTTTGCTTACCTAAATCATTAAATAGCACAGTTACTTCTCTTCCCCAAAGTCCATAGCTAAAACTTTTAAACTTTGTAATTTCAGTGTAAGTAGCTTCAAAATCGAACCCAAAACTGCCGTCTTTAGCTTCCATTCTTGCTTTATATGTTCCACCAATTTGCATGTCGTTTTCAGCCTTCGGACAATGCCAGCTTGGGTCAGCAAAATTCCAATTTATAATGTGCTCCGGTAGTGTATAGCAGTCCCAAGCTTTTTCTAAAACCGCCGAAACATTTGCCTGAATTGTTATTTTATCTAGTTCTATTTTGATTTTATTTTAATCGTTCAAGTTGACCTTTTCTTTTAACTATGTTTTTATAATCCCATTGAATATCTATTGATTTTTTCAACCAACGTTTCAAACTTTCGGCATCAATGTCTGAAACGTTGTTGTAAAAAATAGATGCGTCTTTAAACTTCTCGCCCCTTACATTTAAATTCTCTTCTTCAAAGTCAGCGCCGCTCCAAAACATCAAACGCAAGCCAGCCTTTTGTTTGCTATAACCAACTATTGGGTTGCCATCTAAAAACCAAACAGGGTGCGCATGCCATATTTTACTTTCTGCTAAAGTTAGTTCGTTGTCAATTGTATGCGCAAGAAAGTTGCAAATAGCCTTGTCTTCAGAAGTCTGTTTGACATTATACGTTATAATTTCTTGATTCATTTTTTAGTATTCTAAAATAGCTTACAGATTTAAATACAGCCGCTATTTTCATAAAGTTGCATCTTCAAATGTAAAATACTTTGCTACAATTCCAATAAACTCAAAAATTTTCTCAGCGTTTTTAAAACTTTACTTAAGTTTAACTACTAGCCCATAATTAGACTAGAACATTGTTAAAAGAATGACCTTCTTTATTGGTAGTAGTTTATGCTTCCTATTGTTGTGATACAATCCATTTTAATAGCTCAATATTTTTTGTCCTTTTACAAACCTTATGCATTGAGTAGTATGTTTCTTTGCTATAATATTTTTTAAGCAACGCACATTTTATACTGTTGTCGAGTCGAGAATAGCCGATAGCCCAAATCATGCTTACTTTTAGATGTACAGATAGGTTTTCGTAAAAATCTTTTTTCAACGCTTCAAAATCTGGAATACTAACTGGATATTCTTTTGATGAATCTAATACAACACCATAAGGTCTTTGAGACAACTTCAATTCAGGGTCTGGCAAATCGACTTTTTCTTCGTAAAAAGTCCTTTCAATAATATTATAACGAGTTCTCTTGGGCAAGTATTCGCCCATCTCTTTTTCAATAATTTTATTAGCGACAATTTCATCATCATAATTTTGAATTGCTTGTAAATCGCAATTATTTAAATACTCAAAATCATCAATCAATATTTGTTGGTCTATTTCAAAACCAGGTTCCTGGTCAATTATCCAGCTGATAAGTTCGGGTCTGCGACTCCTGAATAGGTTATGCTGAAAATTACTTTTTGCCCAATTGCTAATTATTACTGATTTTACCGGATAACGCAAAACCCTGTTCACGATCAATTCAGATTCCGAAAAGTTAGCGCAAAGCCACGCTTCTTCTAGTGGTGTTAGCGCAATGTTTATCAAAACATTGTTGCATAGTTTTCTTGCTTCTACAAGTTGTTTGTTGCTAATGTAACCCTTCTCCTCAAACGTTTTTTTGAATAAATCAAAAAGTAGCATGCTAGTTTCTAATGAAATTTCAAAATTAGGTTTGGTGTTTCTCCGATAAAAATCTTTGGTTGTGCCTTGCTGGGTAATATGATAATACTGCTTTATTTTTTGCAATAACGAAAGTCGGCTAATTCTTTTTTCTGATTTCCATAAATCATTTGCAAGCTTTACCAGATTCTTAAAAAAGATGGGATTGAACTGAAAATAACTAAGATAATCTCTGACTTTTAGAAAATCAGCATAGGATACAATCGAATCGTCCTGTGGATAAGGATGCTCCAATTCTACAATGGTTCGCTGTAATGCTATTTTTCTTTGTTTATCCATTAGGGCGGGTAATATTCTTCGATTTTAATTCGTGCAAGTTGCTTTTTAAATGTAAAATACAAAGCCCCAATACCAAAAATTTCTATCGCTTATCAAAGCAATATTGCCGTTTTAATGATATCTGCTATGCAATAAGTGCTAATCTTACTGATTAATGCTGTTAACCACCCTCACCGGAATAACTTCAATTTTCATATAAGGGTAGTATGGCAAAATGGAAAGTTTTGAATGCAAATCTTCAGCATCATTCGCCATTACTACCATAAAAATTCCAGACATATCAAGTTTTATAAAAGTATCTAAAATAGTCCCATTTTGTTCTAACTCTTTTACAAGTTCCTGTTCTCTCGGGAGCAGCTTCATTCTTGTTTCATTATCTAATCCAGCTAACTGGATATTGAGCATAAATTTTTTCATGGTTCTGTTTTTTAATAAAAATGATTGATCAAGACTTTCATTTAAGAGAAATCTATCAAAATAATTTACTCAGTTAGAGGCTTACTACAACACCAACAACCAAGCTTCCTCATTCATGCCTCTTTTAATGGCATTCATTTCTTCGTTGGCGGAAGCAATGTCTGGGTAATTGCCGTACACTACACGGTAAAGGCCAGCTGGCGTTTGGTCTAGAATTTTAGCATCAAAACCCTTATCGCTGAGGTGGTTTACCATGCCATCGGCATTGGTTCTTGTTGCAAAACAACCTGCCACAATAAATATACGGGCACTTTCTGCACTAAAACTGGCAGTGTTGTTATCAGTAATTTCTAATGCTTTTCTAAAGCTGTGCGGCTTGGTGGAGGCAACGTGCATTTTGCCCTTTGCCATTGGCCCTGCAGGAAATGGATTTAAATCGGCCAAGGATAAGCCCTGACCCACAGGTAAACTTACATTAATGGCCATAAATGCTGCTAAAGCCAACAGTGGCAGTGTTTGTAAAACCCGCTTTAATGGGAACCTATTGCTAACTTTTACCGGAGGTACCAAACCTCGGTTTTCGAGCACTGTTTCTTCTCTGCGTTCTACAATTGGTGCCCTGTTGATAGGTGCTGCTGTAAAAGAAAATAAGCCATAAGAACTTGGCAGGTAGTTTACCTTTAAGTCCTGCGTAAACCTTAAATTTTTATGCGTATCGAGGTAAAATGTTCCAACATTGGGAAGTGTAACATTTTCGAAATTGTTAAGCGCCGCCAAGGTATCCAACACAAACGCATCTAATAGAATGCGTGTTTCATCATAGCTAAAACCATTTCGCTCACTCATTTTTGCAATCAACAAACCATCATTTTTAACCAGATTTCTGTTAAAAATTAATTGCTTGTTAGCTGGAGCAAAAGAAAAATCGCCTTTGTTTTGATGAGCAGGCGCATAATTTCCAATTATTCCTCCCAAACCAGGTACAATAACGCACTCATGCACTTGCAGCAAAAGATGCATCTCTTTAGAAACTAGTACTTTAAATGCTGCTTTACTTGGGAGGTTCATTGCTGTAAATATAGACCGCTTCTATTGATTATTGCAAGCGCTGCAGCATTTTTTTTAAATCTTCGGGCGTATCTACACTCCAACTCTCATGATTACTGATGCTTGTAAAAATTTCATAGCCATTTTCTAGCCAGCGCAACTGTTCCAGTTTTTCGGTGTTTTCTAAAAACGAAGGCTGTAATTGTGTAATAGCCGCAAGGGTTTGCGCCCGGTATGCGTAAATACCAATGTGCTGGTGGTAGTTTTTAAAATCGAAGTCCAAACCAGCTTCCCTATCAAATGGAATTACTGCCCGGCTAAAATACAGCGCTTTTCCACTTTTAGCCAAAGCCACTTTTATGGTATTGGCGCTTGCAACATCTTCGGTGTTTGAAAATTTACGCACCAAGGTCGCAATGAGTACCGCTTCCTGATTAAAACAGCTGCACAACAAATCTATTTGCGAAGGCTCAATAAAAGGCTCGTCGCCCTGTATATTTATAATTACAGTTTTTGCATCATCGTTTAATCCCAACTGCTCCGAAACCTCGGCACAACGGTCGGTTCCGCTGGGGTGTTCAGCACTTGTCATGAGCACTTCCCCGCCAAATCCTTGTACAGTTTTGTAAATCAATTCATTGTCGGTGGCTACAATAACGCGTTCTAAGCGATTGCTTTTTTTAGCTTGCTCATACACGCGTTGTATCATGGGTTTACCGATAATATCTACCAAAGGTTTACCCGGAAAGCGGGTACTGGCATAGCGTGCAGGAATTATTCCTATAAATTTATTTACCGACATAGTGCATCCACAATTTAAAAAGCAAATATCATTTAATTGAAACTTTTTTAAAGCGCTGTTGTAAAAGAATTCTAAAAACCTTCTCCCGACAAAAAAAGCTACATCTTTTTTCATCCTTTATAAATAGTATGATTATGAAACGTAGCAGCATTTGCAGGAGCATTGCCCTGGGGCTTTTTCCATTTTCTCTTTCAGCACAAGCCTATTTGCCATTAATAGAACCCAATAAGACCTGGAGTTGCTATGGCGATTATTTTTTCCTCAATGTAAAATACCAGGTTTCGGGCGATACGCTCCTGAGCAACCGAACCTATAAAAAAGTATGGGCGCATGGCAGCGATGTTCCTTATAACTTTAACCAGGATTCTGCCCAATACAAATCGGCCATTTATGAGGAAAATGGAAAAGTATGGGTGATAGAAAAAAACTTTATAGCTGAGCACCTGCTCTATGATTTTAACAAGAACGTAGGCGATACCATTCGTTTTTACCGACCAACCGGCAATATAAACCAAGGCGTATTACCGAATTATGCCATAGGCAAGGTGTACAAGAAAAATACGGTAACCATTAATGGCGTGCCGCGCCGCCGCCTATACATTCACGACCCCTTTATGGTAAACCAATTGCCCCCGCAGGCATTTGCTCAGTTAGATGTACAAGCCGATGTTTGGATAGAAGGCCTGGGCGGCAAAACGGGT
>JAIXYK010000004.1 GCA_027490225.1 Bacteroidota bacterium
AGATTCTGTGTTGAAAGATGCTGATTGGTAACAAGCAGTTGCTGGTTGAGCTGGCATTGTTCCAGTTACTTCCCATTCGCAAGATTCAGTGTTGAAAGATGCTGATTGGTAACAAGCTGTTGCTGGTTGTGCTGGCATTGTTCCAGTTACTTCCCATTCGCAAGATTCAGTGTTGAAAGATGCTGATTGGTAACAAGCAGTTGTTGGTTGTGCTGGCATTGTTCCAGTTACATCCCACTCGCAAGACTCAGTGTTGAAAGATGCTAATTGATAGCAAGCTGTTGCTGGTTGTGCTGGCATTGTTCCAGTTACATCCCACTCACAAGACTCTGTGTTGAAAGATGCTGATTGGTAACAAGCAGTTGTTGGCTGTACTGGCATTGTTCCAGTTACATCCCATTCGCAAGACTCAGTGTTGAAAGATGCTGATTGATAGCAAGCTGTTGCAGGTTGTACTGGCATTGTTCCAGTTACTTCCCATTCGCAAGATGCTGTGTTGAAAGATGCTGATTGGTAACAAGCTAGACCTGTTGGAGCAACTGGCATATCACCAGAAACACTCCAAGAACAAGTTTGCTGATTAAATGTCGCTACTTGGTAACAAGCAGTTGTTGGTTGCGATGGCACTTGTGTTACAGTCAAATTCAGTGTGGCAATAGAATCGCAGCCTGCTGCATTTGTTGTGTTGAAAGTGTAAGCTCCAGATTCAGAATAGTTTACTCCATTCCAAGAGTAAGATCCACAAGCAGTAACATTTGTTGAAGAATTTGTTGCAGATTTTAAAGTGAAGTCAATTGTTAAAATAGAATCGCAACCAACAGAGCTCACAAGTTGTTGATTATACAACCCTGTTGATGAGTAAACTACATCATTAACAGTGATTGGTAAACATTCTGAAATGGTTAAAGTTTCGGTAGCAAATCCTGAAACCACAGACGCATTATCACTCACTTCATTGGCGTTGTCGGCACTTGCAGTGGCAATGTTATTAAAATTACCTGGAGGCAAATCAACAGTGGCTGAAACAGTCACAGAAACTGAGGCATTGGCCGCTAATGAAGCTAAATTGTAGGTAAGTGTGTTTCCAGAGATTGAAGCTCCTGCTGGAGCAGCGCCTACGAAAGCAATATTTGAAAATCCGTTAGGAAATATGTCCTCAATTTGCACATTGAATGCGGTGAAGTTGTAATCGCCTCCAGTATTTGTAACTTGAATTGTGAATTGAACTGTTTCGCCAGAACAAACGCCTGTTGCAGATGCTGTTTTGTTGATGGTTAATTCGGTACCACAAATGCTGTTTGCTGCAGCAGCTAAATTTGCTGCAAGCGATTCGAAACCACCAACAGTGTAATCGGCAGTAAAGATACTTCCTGTTGTTGCGAAGTTGTCTGAACCTGAAATATCTATACAGTTGTCAAGATTTAAATCAGAACCAACTGCAGCAACAAACATGTGTTTGCCTTGGCCTTTAATTACGTTTGCTTCTGCAATTGCACGATCTAATGCTACAGTTGCATTGTAACTGCTGTTTGTTCCAACTGTTACTGTTCCATTGGCACATCCGTTGGCTCTTGCAACGTTGTAGGCTGTAGGGTTCCCATCAGTGAAAAATATTACTAAGTCACCATTCAAGGTTTGAACATCATCAAGCGCATCTTCCCAATTGGTCCATCCAACACAAGTTCCACTTGAAACTGGACGATAACTCGCACCAGAAGAAGCATTTAAGTAATTTGAAAAAGAAGTAAGAAATGAGGAATTAACTAGAGGAGAGCCTAAATTTATAATTGAAGATGTAGTATTGAATTCAACTACTCTCAATTCTGCACCAGAATTATTCAAAGCATTTGCAAGCGATAAAGCACCTTGTCGAACAAGGTTTGCTTCTGCAGAACTAATTGAACCAGATTCGTCTAAAACAAAAATCACTTTCAAGTCGGCACAAAGTAAACTTGCTGGGATGTCTGGATTTGAAGATACGTTAGCGCTCAAAGTGCTAAAGCCAGAACTCGAAGTTCGGGCACTCCTATAAATACTTTCAAGCACGTTTGTCTTAGTCATACCCGCAGGAACAATCAACTGATCAGGCGCAGAATATAATGGCATGAACTTTTTAATGGGTTCATTTTTGAGTTGTCGCTGTTTGATTTCGGTATTAGGCTCAACTTGAGCAATTGAATATTGGAAAAATGAAGAAAAAATTAGCACTGTCAGTACAGTAAGCCAATTCTTAAGTTCCCCAATTGATTCTGAAATCCAACGAGATTTCAAAAAAGGACAAATTTTCATAGACTTTTAATTTATAGGTTAGTGAATTTTTATACTGAACCGATGTAAGATTTGTTTCATTTTATGAAATATTTTTAAATAAATAAAAACAACTACCTATTCATACATATTTACAAAACTGATTTATTGATACTTACAAGATTAAATCTATCAAATCGCCCTAAGAGAATCTCAAAAAAGCTATGTAGGTTTTATAGCATTTAGGAATCATTACTTCATTTCATTATTGGACATACGATTTCAATATCGCCAAAAGCAAACTTCAAAATCTTACTAAAATTAAACACTCACTTTTCGTCTTCGCAACCGAAAGCAAAAAAATCTATTATAAAAACCCATAAAGTGTTTAAGAAGTAAACTATAAAGGTCATAAAATGAATTTTCACTTATGGGCCTTCATTTCATAATGATAAAAATAAGCAATGAAGAAATTAACTAATTAAAAAAATTTCTTTAAAGTAAAAATCCTACCTCAATACTTCCGCATACAAAAACGAATTTTGTGAAGACTCAAATGGCCTATATAAATAGTACGCAACTCCATTTTTAACCTTCACTTTGCTTACGTATTTATAAAACAAAACGTAAGATATCTCTAAATCTCCGTTTTCGGTATTTACTCTAGAAAGCGTGGTTTTTCCGTTTTTAAGAAAAAGTGCAAATAGGGATTCATCAAAATAATCCTGCAGCAATGTTTGTTTGTATTCTTTTTTTTGATGAAAATTAAATTCCTGACTTTTAATGGGTGCATTGCTACAAGTATATTTTTGAATTTGGTGTTGATAATGGTCAAAAACCAATGCAGTATCTTTCTTTATAAACAAAGGCGAATACAAAGGTTTCCACCAGAATGAATGCGTGAATCCTGTAAACTTTACTGCCAAATCATACTTATCTTCTCCAGTTGAACGAGCGCGCCGGTTTATCTCACAACGGTCTTTAAAAGAAAGGAATTTGTATTCCGAATAGTATTGATCGTACAAATATTGATTTCGAATGCTTCCAATAGTATCAATCTTTTTGGTATTTCTATCAATACGCAAATAACTAAATTCAGGTGTATTGGGACTCCAGTTATTCAAATAATAAGCACAAGCATTTATTCCTTTAAGAGGCCTTACCATGCTATAAAACAATTCTTCATTAAAAGGAATCAATTCAATAGTGTTTCCGATACATGAAACTTCCAAAACTTCATTTTTCGTTTCTAAAAAAATGCTTTTTTGCGCGGCTTCATAAAACGCCAAAGGCTCTTTAATTTCATTGCTGACTACTTCCAATTCATTGTTATCTCTCAATAACTGCAAAGCACATTTCTTTTCATTTTTTGTGTAGGTAAGCAATAAAATTCCTTTTTCACAAAATGCAAAATCAAAAATCATCCATTGTTTCGAACCAGAAACTGTATCGGGACGTGGATTGGGAGTTATGGAAACTTCTTTTAAAGTTTGGAACCAGGTAATGTTCTTTTCTGTAGTTTGTGCAGAACATAAATTAATAGCCAAAATAACACCGAGGATTACTAGATAGGGTCTTTTCATCATTCAAGCATTTTAAAATATGAAATTACAACACACTTAATAGTTAATCAAATACACAATATGCGATTTATCGCCTGTGCACTTATAAATACCTTATAAAAAACTTCAATTATTGAGAAACTTTAGAAGACAATAAATATTGTTTCATATTTGAGAACTAAAAACTTGAACTTTAATCATACTTCATAATTAAGCATGCGCATTATATTTTTACTATTATTTCCCTTGCTCTGTTCGGCTCAGAAAAACGTTGCAAACCTTGTAAACCCATTCATAGGAACTGGCGGCCACGGCCATACTTTTCCAGGCGCCACTTTGCCATTCGGAATGGTCCAATTGAGTCCAGATACGAGAATTGATGGCTCTTGGGATGGCTGTAGCGGTTACCATTACAGCGATTCCGTTATTTACGGTTTTTCGCATACACACCTCAGCGGAACTGGTGTATCAGATTATGGTGATGTTATGCTCATGCCAATGACAGTAGAAAAGGCTTCTACTAAACCAAAAGATTACGCATCAAAATTCTCGCATGCAAACGAAAAAGCAGGAGCTGGGTGGTATGAAGTATTTCTAAATAAACATCAAATTAAAGTGGAACTCACAGCAAGCCAACGTGTAGGTTTTCACAAATACACCTTTCCAAAAAAATCTGGAGCCATAGTAATTGACTTGGAGCACCGCGACCAACTTATCAAAGGCTATATTGAGAAAGTAGACGATAAACACATCCGAGGTTACCGCATTAGTTCGGCTTGGGCAAAAGAACAACATGTGTATTTTGATATTGAATTTTCTGCACCGTTTACAAGCATAACCAATCACGACAGCCTGGCTCAGTGGACGCGAAATACCTTGATAAAATTTGATAAACTACCTACAAATATGCTCGAAGTAAAAGTTGGATTATCTTTTACTTCTATGGATGGCGCCGAAAGGAATAGAAAAGCTGAAACGCAAAATAAGAATTTCGATTTTGCAAAAAAAGGGGCCATTGAAATCTGGAACCGAGAATTGAATGCCATTCAAACTAAAGGAGGAACTGCTGACCAACAAACCATTTTTTATTCTGCATTATACCATACTATGATACAACCCAACATGGTGAATGATGTGGATGGTCAATACCGTGGAATGGATAAAAAAATTCACCACGCCGAACATCCTGTGTATTCCGTTTTTTCCCTTTGGGACACTTTCAGGGCTGCGCATCCTTTGTATGCCATTTTATTTCCGCAACGCCAGGCAGATTTTATAAAAACATTTCTGCTGATGTACCAACAAAGCGGCCGCTTGCCAGTTTGGGAACTCGCTGCCAACGAAACCGATTGTATGATTGGCTACCATAGCGTTTCTGTAATTGCCGATTCATGGGCAAAAGGCATTCACGATTTCGATTCCACATTGGCTTTAGAAGCCATGCAGAAAAGTGCAACTTGGAAGCATCTAGGTTTGCCCGCTTATATGCAAAAAGGGCATCTCGCCATCGACGATGAGCCTGAGAGTGTATCAAAAACCCTCGAGTATGCCTACGACGACTGGTGCATTGCACGTTTTGCTGAAGCATTAGGCGATACAGCAGTTTCATCAAATTATTACCTGCGTTCTCAGGGATGGAAACACCTATTCGACGAGACTTCGGGATTGAACATGGGCTTTATGCGTCCCAAAAAGAACGGAGCATGGTTCGAGCCTTTTGACCCTTTTGAAGTAAACAACAATTATACTGAAGCCAATTGCTGGCAGTACAGCTTTTTTGTTCCGCATGACCTTGAAGGCCTATCGCGGGTTTACGATCGCAATAGCATGCGCCTTGCGAATAAACTGAATCTGGCATTCAATTCCGACTCCAAAACTACGGGGCGCGAACAGGCCGACATTACAGGTTTAATTGGTCAATACGCCCACGGCAACGAGCCTTCGCACCACATGGCATGGATGTTTACCGAATTGGGGCAGCCTCAGCTCGGGCAACAATACGTTCGAAAAATCCTTAATGAGCTTTATCACAATGCTCCCGATGGCCTTTCGGGCAACGAAGACTGCGGACAAATGAGCGCCTGGTATGTGTTTTCAGCCATGGGTCTTTACCCGTTTTGTCCAGGAAGGTCCGAATACACCGTGGGAAGCCCCTTGTTCAACGAAATCCAAATCACTCCTCACGGAGGCCGCACCTTTACCATCAAAACCACTGGAAATGGCCCCTGGGCAAAATCTGTAAATGGAAGTTCCCGTTTTGTTCTCGACCACGGCGATATTGTTGCAGGAAAAACCCTCAACATCGAGCGTTCTGAAAAGGCGGTAATGCCTGTGGAGCCGAATTTTCATTCCCTTCCGGGCAAAGAAATCCTTGCTGCACCTACCTTGCACCGAGCTCCAATGACATTTCGCGACAGTTTTCTTGTGGAACTCTCCAACCAAAGCCGTTTGGAAGTGGTTCGTTATACTTCAGATAGACGAACACCAAACGAGAAAGATCCTATTTTCCCTCGATCGGGCTTAAAGAATTCTTATGGAACTATCGCCATTAATGGATTAACCGGCCCCGAAGGTATTATGATTCGGAATTCTTGCACCTTGAATTTTGCTTCCTTTGATGGAAATAGCGGCGAATTCGTGAGTCCAGTTTCAACCGCACGATTCTCTAAGATACCACACAATTATACCATCTCCATCCAATCGAAATACAACCCGCAATACACAGCCGGAGGAGAAAGTGGAATAATTGATGGATTATATGGAGATTTAGACTGGCGCAAAGGCGGCTGGCAAGGCTACCAAGGGCAAGATTTCGAATGTGAAATAGATTTAAAAGAAGTAAAAATGGTAAATGGTATTTCCGCTTCCTTTTTACAAGACACCCGCAGTTGGATTGTTTTTCCCAAAGAAGTAACTATTGAATATTCAACAGATAAAATAAATTACATTTTATACGAAACGGTTGAAAACACTGTACCCGCCGATGATTATACGATACAAGTTAGACCTTTCGGCGCTGAAAAAGTCATCATGCACAATCAATTAACTGAGCCTTTGCCTCAAATATTAGAAACGCCCATGCGTTACATTCGCATCAAAGCAAAGAACTACGGCACCTTACCCAAATGGCACCAAGGCGCTGGCGGTGAAGCGTTTATTTTTATAGATGAAATAAGCGTGCATTAGATTTAATGTAACTAACCTGTTTTTGCCCTTGTTATCTTACAAATCAGATGTTGAATATTCGTCGAAAAGGCATAATTTATTGGAATAATGACAGATTAAGTAAAGTTGAAGATTTTTGGTGTTAATCGGTTCCCCGAATAGAGGAATACTTTACAAATAAGAGAACAGAAGTTGGCAAATCGTGGAAAGCGATTGTTTGATTGAGCGATTTCGCTTGAAGCATCTCGCTAAAAATATCAGATGCTCAAACAGCACTTTATAGAACCAGTAAATCCCAAGTTTTCGGCACGCTGATTGCGTAAAGGCGGCGGATTTTTAAAAATCACAATTTGCAATGTCGATACTATGCTTTAAGAAATGAAAATATACATTTCGAAATAATATCATGTGGCTGCATGCAAACATTATAAAGGCTAAGAAATGAAGAATAAAAAAACACTCTCAATCCTAATCTTGTTGTTTTTGATTATTAACAGTAAAAATCTAAACGCCCAAAAACTCACAATTGAAGTTTTTAATAAAACCGGAATGGATCTCGATTCGGTTCAACTTGACAAGCGGTATATTGGATTCTTGCCGAAAGATTCTTCGGTAGTTCTTAAAAATTGCAAGGCGTTTAAGGCTTCCGGAAGTTGGCCACTCATGAAGATTCGCGCAATTGACGATAAGGGAAACAAATCGCGCAATATGTCTGAATGCGGCACAAAAGCCATTGTAATTAAAGAAGGCAGGCATAGAATTGATATCAAAGTAGCAAATCCTGAATTTGGTAACATTTTCACCTTAATGCTTCGCGACTAAAAATTTCGCTTGTTTAAAATACCTGCCACATGCGTCGATTTAGCTATTTCTAGCGACAATGCCAATAGCTTCGGAAACCGGGCAGGGATAGAAGCCGGCAGCCCGCGGAGCTTGCGGAGCGGCTACAGGCGAATAGCCCGGCTGCCCGCCAAAAAAAGTTTTGTAAATTGCCACGATTATCAACACGCTGCGCTGCTTTTCGATTATCTTTATTTTAAGATGAAGTATTTCAAATCTTTCTTCACACGACTTGCAATTGCTTGTTTTAGTGCACCTTCGGCACCGGCGCAAACCAACCATTGGTTTAAAAAACCAGGCAACGATTCGCTGCTACAAATCGCCTATTACGTTGATCACTACGAGCGCGACGAGGGCTTTAATGGCACCTATTGGACCGAGGGCAGTCGCGTGCGGTTCGACTTTCCTCACGGAACAAACAAGTTTAAAACAGGCTTGGTGAAGGGTTGGCGAACGCATCGGGAACTACTTTTCCCTGATGAAAAAGGCAATCCGAAAATCGATAGCGTACTTTGGGCCGAAGGACAAATGGTTGATTTTATGCGCGTTGGTACCTGGCGAAAGTATCACCTCAACGGGAAGGTGGCTTTGGAAGTGAATTATTGCAACGGTAAGATTTGCGGAGTGGTGTCGTTGTATCATGAAACCGGAGCGGTGAAAACTACAGGTAATGTTGATGAAAAGGGTTACCCGCATGGCTTGTGGCGGGGTGAATTTCCTTCTGGGAAGCCCAAATTTGAGGTTACTTATGAACACAGCGTGAACATTGGCTGGTCGAAACATTATACCGAGGAGGGCCTCTTGAGTGAAGTTCATTTTATAGACAACCAATGGTCGAGCTATTACAATAAAATGAATTTGTACTATCCTGAAACGGGGCGATTGAAGGCCCGAATTGAGCGCGCAAACCAATTGGATAAAATTGTAGAAGCTTGGGATGAAGACGGAAAGCAGACGGTGTTTAACAGCAGTGGTTCAGTTGCTGGAAACTTCCCGATGCTCGACCAAGGGTATGTAGAATTGAGCATGCGCGATGGGCGTGTGATGGGCGAAGAAACTCGGTATCACGACAAAGACAAAAAAGAAATCCGGTCGCGCACCGTGCGCAATGCCAAAGATACGATGCGTTACCACCGCAGCACATTTTTCCGCGGTGGTATGCTGGAAACGGAGTTCAGCTTCATTTGGGTTATGAAAGACGATCGGCTGGAATTGGAGTTCGACGGACCATACAGAATCTATCATAGCAATGGGAAAAAGGCCAGTGCAGCAGTTTTCAAAAACGGTTTTTTAATTGATACCTATCGACATTGGAATGCAGCTGGCGCGTTGGTTCAAGAGCTTTCGTTCGCTTCAGAAAACAGCTCCAAAACGCTGGAACTTCTAAATATTGATGACGAATCGATGTCGGGCGCTGGTGTGCCTCACGGCATTTGTCGGTACTGGAATGATGCGAATATTTTGATCCGTGAAGAATCTTATGTGATGGGCCAGCGAGATGGGGTTTGGAAAACCTGGCATCCTAACGGTGTGCAGGCATCAGAGCGGACTTACAAAAACGATCAATCGACCGGTAAGGATCGTTTTTACGACGAGCAAGGCAAGCGCATTAAATCGCCCACAGATGATTGTCCGAAACAAAACTGGGGAAGGCAATTCATATGCTCGAAACATCAACACGAATCGGTAACCGACGATATTGGCTCCTGCAAGAACTGTGGAGAAGGCACCAGCAGTGGCATGTATTCGTTGTGCGCGAAGTGTGCGTGTAGATTAAAGCAATGCCAGCGCTGCGGCAAGGATCTATAAGATAGGATATTGTTAAGATTTAAAACTACTACTTTCTATTTGATATCGTTCTAGATAAATAAGTTTTTAAATACCCTTAAATTAAATATAAAAATTAAACATTATTCATTATTCATTAAATATTCGTAATCCCTCCTGAAACAATAAATTTCATTATTTCATCACTTGCGCCATTAATAGGTTGAATTAATTCATTTTTAACAATAATTAAATTACCCGAAAAATTATAACTATGCGGCAAATATACAGCCGACATACCTTCTTCAATACCTAAATTAGTTAAATCTTTTTGGGTAATAAATCCTAATTTATAAATTTCTGCATCCTTACTTAATCGCACTAAAACCGGCTTTGAGAAACGTTTTTCTTTCCCTACAAATGCTGATAATAAATCTCTTATTGAAGTATAAATAACCTTAATTAAAGGTATTTTCTCTAAAGTCTTATCAAAGAAATTTAAAATAGTTGCCTGTAAAAATGTAGAACCAATAAATCCTAAAAAAGCCAATCCAACTAAAATAATTAATATATTAAGTCCAGGAAATGTAGTAGGTAATAATCCATCTAAGAAAATAAATACATTAATTACTACCCAAACTGTTACGGCTACGGGAACTGTTAAAATTAAGCCCCTTAAAAAATAATTAGTGAATTTTCTAAAAATCCATTTTATATATTTCATTTTAAATACCGAGTTCCTTTCTTTTATTTTTTGTAATACTGTTTAATATTAATTCGTAAGAATGTTGAATTAATTCTTTTAGCAATTTAACTGGAATCTGGTTAAAATAAACAGTATTCCAAAGTGCTTTATTCATATGATATCCTGGAATTATTCCCGAATATTCTTCTCTTAATTCAATGGCTTTTTCTGGGTCGCACTTTAAATTTAGAGTTTCTGCTTTTTCTAAATCTATCAAAGAAAAAATCTTCCCTCCCACTCTAACTGCTAAAACGCCTTCACCAAATGGCATATCTTCAGTTGCATGCGGCATACTTAGGCAAATTTCCCTTACTTCTTCTACGTTCATTTTCCGTATTTTAAAGGTAATACTTTAGAATTTTTTACTTCCGAAATTATCAACATGGTTTGCAAATGACCAATTTCTTCCATTTTACTAAATGTATTTGCAATCAATTTCTCAAAAGCAGGAATGTCTTGTACCATCACTTTTAACAAATAATCTGCATTTCCTGTTATTTGGTAGCATTCCATTATTTCAGGAATTTGGTTCACCTTGTCTTTGAATTTATTTATAACATTTTCTACCTGTCTGCTCAATGTAACTTGAATAAAAACACTCACACCCAATTTTAATTTTGCTTTATTGAGCTTCGCGTGATAACTCTCAATAATTTTTAATTTCTCCAGTTTCTTTACCCTTTCGAGCGTTGGAGCGGGCGACAAACCTACCTGATTACTCAATTCAAGATTTGTAATTCTACCAGATTCCTGAATCAATTTCAAGATTTTATAATCAATCTCGTCTAATTTTTCTGTGGCTGCACTCATGTGGTAAATGTATCAAATGAATAACTTTCCTGCAATGCCATCTGCATTTAACCAGGCATTTGCAGGAAGAATAAATGCACTATCCGTTTCTATCATCTTTTCTATTTCTTTAAATACAAGCGATTTTTGTTGGAAATGCTGTACATATTTTTTTCCTAATTTAATCAGTTCAACTTTCTGAACGCCCCATTTGGTGCGCAATCCAGTTAAAACAATCTCATTAAATCTAATGTCTGTATTTATTTCTTCCAATTCCATTTCAGGTTTGTTCGCTTCAATACCACGTATGTATTTGGTATTGTTCGGAATATTTACACTTCTTGAAATACCATTAAATGAATGCGCCGAAGGACCAATTCCCAAGTAATGCGCTCCTTTCCAATAAGCTGAATTATGTTGTGCAACGCCACCTTCTTTTGCCAAATTAGAAATTTCGTAATGTTCAAATCCATTTTCTAACGCCCAGCTTTGTAAAAACTCAAACTGGTCGGCACTTTGGTCATCGCTAATGTCTTCCATTTTTCCATTCTCAATTGCTTTTGCCAAAGGGGTTTTCGGTTCCACGGTAAGACTATAACATGATAAATGGTCAATCGGTAATTTCTTAGTTGTGTTAAGTTGCTCGACCCAATCTTGATTTGTTAATCCTTGAATTCCATAAATTAAATCGATGCTTACATGAGAAAAACCGGCATTTTCTGCAAAGCTCAAACAATCGAATGCTTGTTTTACCGAATGTGCACGGTTCATAGATTTTAAATCTTGCTCCCTGAAACTCTGAATTCCTATGCTCAATCTATTTACACCGAGACTTTTCAAGCCTTTTAAGTATTCCAAAGTAAGGTCATCTGGATTGGCTTCAAAAGTTACTTCAATACCTTTATTTACATTAAAGTTGTTGTAAATGGAATTGAAAATCACTTCTACCTCATCTAATGTTAATTGAGAAGGTGTTCCTCCTCCAAAATAAATAGAAGTAATGGGTGTATTTAAATACTGTTTTCTAATGGAAAGCTCTTTCACAATCGCTTTTACTAATTGTGACTTGTAGGTGGTAGAAGTACTAAAATGAAAATCGCAGTAATTACAAGCTTGTTTGCAAAATGGAATATGTAAGTAAAGCAATGCGTTATTTTTAATGCAAAGGTGCTATAAAATTAGGTCTTTTGCTTTTTCTTTTTTGCAGCAGGAAATAGAATGTTGTTTAAGATAAGTCTATAACCAGGAGAATTTGGATGCAATGCTAAATCAGTTGGAGGATCTCCTACTTTATGCTCGTAATCTTCGGGGTCGTGACCTCCATAAAACGTCCAGGTGCCTTTACCAAATTCACCATGGATGTAACGTGCCTCATTGGCTGCCTTATTTTCGCCCATTATCAGCACATTCGATTTAATATATGGTTTCATAAAAGCGGTAGTTTGCCCCATAAAACCTTTGATAATGCGCTCATGGTTTTGACACAACATCGTTGGCACCGGATCCCATTTTGCAGAAAATTCAAACAATCCAAAATAGTCTTCTTTTTCAGGAATGCGCCTAGATTGGGTAGCATCGATATTAGAAAACTCGTACTCCATAGGATTAGCGCTCAATGTAAAATTTTCGAAGGCGAAACAATTATTGAAATTCACCTTGCTTTGCATAGCAGGATCAGCTGGGTCACCATCAAACATCGATTCACAAATATCTACTCCATCAGCTCCTAAGGCAATGTCATAACTATCTGTTGCAGAACACATGGCAAAAGTAAATCCTCCACCAGCAGTAAAATCTCTGATCTTTTTTGAAACTGCCAATTTCAATTCAGAAACCTTATTAAATCCTAATTTACTTGCTAGCGCCTCTGCGCTTTTTTGATTATCGATGTACCATTTTACATTTTTGTAAGCTGCCCAGAATCGACCATATTGACCAGTAAAATCCTCGTGGTGCAAATGCAACCAATCGTACAATGGTAATTTGTCTGACATGATTTCTTCGTCGTAAACCACATCGTATGGAATTTCCGCATATGTAAGCGCAAGCGTAACAGCATCGTCCCAAGGTTGTTTGTCTTTAGGAGAATATACAGCCACCTTTGGCGCTTTCTCTAACTTCACTGCATCCATATTTACTTCCGGACTAGCAACTTCAGCCAAAATTGCATTCGCTTGTGCGTCAGCAATTACATTATAAGAAACACCTCTTATCACACACTCGCTTTCTAGCGATTTGGTATGAGCGCTCATAAAACTTCCACCTCGGTAATTGACCAACCAATACAAATCAACTTCCTGTTTCAATAGCCAATAAGCAACACCATAGGCTTTTAAATGATTCTTTTGCCCTTCATCCATATTGATTAATATGGAAGCAGCATCCGTCTTTTGTATAAAAATGGAAAATAAACAAACTGCAACTAAAAAGATTTTTTTCATAACACTGCCTCTTTTAACGAAAACAATTTGAATTAGTTGTGTTATTCATAGGTAAACATTTAAAATGGTGCATCTTCATCATTCTTAGGAAATCCGCTAAAACCGTCGTTCATTTTAGAACCTACAGTCATTGTTGAAGAATTTTCATCAAAAGAAGTATTTGGCTTTAAGCCTGCTCCTGCAGAATAAGCTGGAGTTTCTTCTAAATCGCCAAATTTAGCGAGGTTATTAATATACTTTAACGGCACAACGCCTAAAGCACCATTTCTGTGCTTTGCAATATGAACCTCAGCATAATTGGCAGTGCTTTGACCATCTTCTGTTTCAGTAAGATTGTAATATTCAGGACGGTAAATAAACATTACCATATCTGCATCTTGCTCAATAGCACCAGATTCGCGTAAATCTGAAAGTTGAGGAATTTTTGGTCCTCCGCGTTGTTCAACATTTCTACTTAATTGAGATAGTGCAATTACAGGAATCTCCAATTCTTTGGCAATGCCTTTTAAAGCTCTTGATATTTGAGAAATTTCTTGTTCACGGTTCCCTCCTTTACTGCCATCTACTCCGGCAGTCATCAATTGAAGGTAATCTATGATAATCATTTCAATTCCATGATTTGCTTTTAATCTTCTTGCTTTTGCACGCAATTCGAAAATATTCAAACCTGGTGTATCATCAATAAAAATAGGAGCTTCGGTTAATTCTCGAATTTTGGTATCCAATTGATGCCATTCGTGATTTTCTAAATTCCCTTTCCTAAGTTTATCGCTATTTAGCTCGGTTTCTCCTGAAATTAAACGCATAACTAATTGCACGCTCGACATCTCCAGTGAAAATACAGCCACTGGTTTTTTAAAGTCAACTGCTGCATTTCTGGCAAGCGACAAAACGAAGGCTGTTTTACCCATACCTGGCCTGGCAGCTAATATCACCAAATCTGATTTTTGCCAGCCAGCAGTGATTCTATCTAAACGCATAAATCCGGAAGGAACACCGCTTAATCCGTCTTGCTGTTGACCAGCTTTTTCAATTTGTTTTTTCGCTTCCATGATGAGCTCACTCATCTTGGAAAAATTTTTCTTGATGTTTCCTTCAGCAACAGCAAAAAGGTTTTTTTCTGCCTTGTCTAGTAATTCTAATGCATCAGTACTCTCTTCGTAAGCATCTTTTATTATTTCAGTAGAAACTTTAATAAGTTCTCTTTGAATTTGCTTCTGGTTGAGGATACGCGCATGAAATTCAATGTTTGCAGTAGATGCGACTCTATTTGTTAATGATGTTACATAAGATACACCTCCAACAAGGTCAAGCTCTCCGCGTTTTTTAAGTTCCTGAACTACGGTTAAAATATCTACAGGCTTTGAGTCTCTAAATAATTGGAATATAGCTCCAAATATCTTTTGATGTTCTAATCTGTAAAAAGTATCTTCTTTTAACGAATCAATCACATTGGCCAAAGAATCTCTATCGAGCATTAAAGCTCCTAAAACAGCTTCTTCAATTTCAATGGCTTGAGGAGGTAATTTTCCAATTGCAGCATCGTAAACATTAGTATTTACGCCAATTGTAGTTCTTCTTTTATTCTGGGTGGAGGGATTATAATTATTTTCCATAAGGGGGCTACAAATATAAATGAGAGTAACGCCTTACCTTCTTTTTAACCCAAAAACTATGTACTTAAACCTGTGCTATTTAAAAAATTGACCTCAAAAACTTATGAACAGATTACCAATCATCCTTCTTTTTTACGGGATCAGTTTCGATTGCCTTTTCTAAACTTTTAATCAAATCTTTAATAAAATCATCCGTTTGTTTCAGGTATAACGCAAAGTTAGGGTCATAACTTGTTGCTTTATTGTCCATCCAGCGTTCTAATGGATAATAGGAGTTTTGTTGCCAGCTAAAATTTGTAATTTCATACTTAAACTTTCCGTCTTTACTGAATATCTTATACTTGTAGTTTACCAATCCTGCATCTACCATTGGAACAGGTTGCTTCTTAGAATTTGGTTCTGGTCTACTAATCTTAAAACGATATCCACCTTCTATAACACGCGCTTCAGCATCTGCTTTTTTAACAGCATCTATTGGGTTTTTAAAAAATACTTTTGTCCATCTTAAGGCTCTGTTATACAAAGTGTCTTTATTCATTCCCGGCTCTTCAACCACATCAGTATAGGTAATTAAATTTGTTACCTCGTCTATTGGCATTTTTGGAGTTTGCACTGCTGCTTGCTGCGCATTTATTGTAGCAGTTCCAATAAGAAAAAAGAAGATTATGTTTAAAATCGTTGCTTTCATTATAAATTTTAGTAAAATGTAAAAATACGCAGCTATAAACGGCAGCTTTACAAGTTAATTAAATTTTATTCAGCGAGTTTTTAACAATCTTAATTTTCCTTTCAAATTGATTCTATACTATTTTACAACTTTACCAATAACGCTTCCGCTTGGTATAAGAGCACCTTTTTTCACTACAACAATACCTTCAACTATGCAATATGTTTCGGTTTCTAAGTTTGCTAATTGCGCATCACCTTTTATAGTTACATTGTCTCCTATTCTGCAATCTTTGTCTAAAATTGCTTGTTCAATATGGCAGCCCTTACCAACTCCCATTGCAACATCATTTTTATGTAAAATAATTTCTTCGAGTGTTTGGTAAAAGTCATTTCCCATTAAAATAGAATTCTTTATAACTGTCTTTGCTCCAATTCTTGACCTTACCCCAATAACCGATTTATCAATACTTTTAGCATGTATAATGCAACCTTCAGCAACAATAGATTGACTCAATTTTGTTCCAAAAAACTTTGATGGCGCCAAAGCTCTGGCTCTTGAATAAACCCGGTTTTGGTTGTCGAACAAATTGAATCTTGGTAAATTATCGCACAGCTCAAGATTTGCTTCATAGAAGGAGCGAATATTTCCAATATCTGTCCAGTAATCGTCGAACTGATAAGAAGCTACACTATATCCACCTTTAATTGCAGCAGGAATGATGCCTTTACCAAAGTCAGTAGCATCAGGATTATCAGCAAACAATTTCTTTAAGGCTTCTTTCTTGAAAATGTAAATTCCCATTGAAGCTAAATATTCTTTACCTTTTTTCTTTAAAGCTGCGGGAACAGGTGAAGTCCATTGCGACAATATTTCTTTTGCGGGTTTTTCAATGAAAGATTCGATGTATGACTTCTTATTCACCTTCATAATACCAAACTCCGGTGCATCACGGTCATCAACAGGAATGGTAGCAATGGTTAAATCTGCTTTTTGGTCAATATGGAAATCTGCCATTAACTTAAAATCCATTTGATACAATTGATCTCCACTTAACACTAACACATAATCAAAATCATGTGGTGCCAAATGGTGCATGCTTTGGCGAACAGCATCTGCCGTTCCCTGGAACCACTTGTCGCTATTGGGCGTTTGCTCAGCTGCAAGTATATCCACAAATCCACTTCCAAAATTATCGAAGCTGTAAGTGTTTTTAATATGTCTGTTTAGTGATGCTGAATTAAACTGTGTCAAAACAAACATCCGTTTCACGCCAGAATTAATACAATTAGAAATTGGAATATCAATTAAACGATATTTTCCTCCAATCGGAACTGCTGGCTTAGACCTGCTTAAAGTTAATGGATATAGTCTACTCCCTTGCCCTCCGCCCAAAATCAAACAAACCATTTTAATCATTGCTGCCATAATTCTTAGTTTTTCAAGGTTATTTTATTGTAAATATCAACATATTTCTGAGCAGATTTGGCCCAGCTGTAATCTAAATGAATTATTTTTTCTCTTAGTTCCCACAGCAACTCTTTTCGTTCGTACAATAATGCAGCTCTTTTAAAACCACCAACCAAAGCATCCATAGAAAAATCATCGAACCTTAATCCTGTTCCATTACCAGAACTAACATCAATTACGGTATCTGCAAGACCTCCAGTAGTTCTAACAATAGGAATTGTACCATACCTGAACGCATACAATTGATTTAAACCACAAGGTTCCACGCGAGAAGGCATCATTAAATAATCGCTTCCGGCATAGAGTTGATGAGACAATGCTTCATTGTATTCTATGGAGGTATCAAAAAACGAAACGAATTGATCTTTCATCTTCAAAAAAGTATTTTTCAAAGCTGGATCGCCAGTACCTAAAACAACAAAAGAAGCTCTGCCTCCATCGTACAAAAATTTTGCAATTGCATCTGGAATTAAATCTGCTCCTTTTTCATTTACCAATCTTCCAATAAAAGTAATCAATGGTAAATCTTGTCGCACATTAAAACGTTGCATCAAAATATACTTATTCGCTCTTTTAAACTCATTAATGTCTTCATTCATTCGGAATGAAATTAAAGGATCAGATTCCGGATTCCAAACATCGGTATCAATTCCATTTATAATTCCAGTTGCCTTTCCCATTTCATTGCGAATCAACCACTCCAATCCATTTGCCGATTGCAATAATTCCATTAAGTAACCAGGGGAAACCGTGGTAAGTTGCCAACAGCATTTTATTCCGCAAGCCAATGGATTTATTGTATTTCCCCACTCCAGCAATCCACTTGTATTGGCATCATACCATGGCAATAAATAAGCTTTTGACCATGAAAAAGCTCCATGATACATGCCATTGTGAATCGTAAAAACTGTTGGAATGTGTGCTAAATTTCTATATTCGGGACAGTGCTTCACCATAAAAGGAATTAAGCCTGTATGGTGATCATGGCAATGCAAAACATCAACAAATCCGGGTAATTGTTGCACAAATTGCAATACAGCTTGCTGAAAAACGAGGTATCTTTCTATTTCATCAGCATAACCATAACTGGTTTGAGCATCCACATAAATTCCTTCACGGTCAAACAAACCTGGAACATCTACAGATAGTAACTCAAAACCTAAATCTTCACCTATATTTCTATGGATGTAAAAGGGCACCTGAACTCCGGCCATGCGCACCATTCCGCTGTAAACATGTTCCCAGGGTTGTTGCAATATCCATTTCTGGCGATACTTGGGCATTATCACTGCGGTATCTATTCCTGCCTGATTAAGGTATTTTGGCAATGCGCCTGCCACATCTCCAAGCCCTCCTGCTTTAGCTGCCGGATAGCACTCTGCACTTACATGTAGAACTTTCATTAATAAAATCTAAGTCCGTAAATCTAAAAACAATTTCAAAACAATAACAAACGAGCTTGCACTTATAAGTGATTTTAGCAAACCTTTAAAAATTAACTCTTTTCAAAAAATATTCTTAGGGCATCAAAACTTTACTGCTTTATAATATCTAGCACCTACTTTAACAAAATAAATCCCATTTGGATATGCAGATAAATTGAAGCTTAATTGAGGAGTATTGACTATTTGCTTAAAAATTAAATTTCCAGCACATCCATAGATTTCGATTTCTCCCAAATTCTTATCGGCCGAAATTTGTAATATCTCTCTTGCCGGATTTGGGAATAATTTTACTACTTCTGCTGATTTAATTTCATTTACGCCGGTTGAAGCATTAACTGTATCCAAAGTAAGAATTTCACCTAAGGTTATTGACCTGTTGTACAAATAAATATCATCAATTTTCCCTTTAAATCCCTGATTTAAGAAATTTGAACTTCCAATTTCAAATTTTTCTAAGGTAACGTTATAATTTAAATTGGTTGTAAGGTAAGTGCCAACATTACTTGCCTTTGCGATTCCATTGACAAACAAACCAATTACTGGTTCCCCAAAATTTCCATCGTATGAAAGTGTAAATGTGTTCCAATCTGCTGCGCCTGCATTCCAATCAGGAAGATTTCCGTTTGCAGTATTTCTTAAAATAACGCTTGTTTCTAAAAACCCATTTGTACCTGAATTAGCATTATTATTGAAGACTCCACTTTTTAAAACTAACACATTATTTAAATTTCCCTTTGAAATACGTAAATAGTTCTTACCATTATTTACCAAATTAATATCTGTATTTAATGCCAAATTATTTAACCATGCGGAATCTAATTGAACCCTACAAGAAAGAGTTATTTGAGCGTTTTCAGCCCCGGCAAGTAAACTGGCATTATTAATAAATTCAAAATTTATTTTCTGATTTTCATTGAACGTTGCAGCATTATTTTCTATGCCATTTCTATCTGTAGATAAACTCGCAGTATTTTCTGAAATCACAGCTTGGGTTGCAGAAATATCGTTAAAATTACCTCCGAACTGCAAACCCAAAACTAAATCTGAAAAAGGTATTTGTGCAATAGAGTGGAAACTAAAAGCAAAACTTAACAATACAAAGCTTAATTTTTTCATAATACTATTTATCTTTATCCAGCAAATGTAAATAATACAAAGCATTATAAATGGCTTCAAAATTTACAAATTAAATCTCAAAAATATGTTTCACTAAAAATGAAAAGAATCACATTTCTATTGAACTATGTTTGTTACTTTTGCAAAGGATGAAAATCACTTTCGCTTTTCTTTTAAGTCTAATATTACTTTTCCCAACCATAACAAAGGCTTGGCTGTTAGCCGACTTTATGGTTCATCAAAAAGAAATAGCTGAAAAATTATGCGAAAATAAGGACAAACCGAAGTTGCAATGCAATGGTAAATGCCAAATGATGAAATCGCTCAAAAAAGCAGAAGAACCGCAACCTTGGAAATACCAGCATGGCTTTAATGCAATAAAAGAGGTAAAACATATGATGTTTACCAACTTTTCTTTTGAAGCAATTTTGCCAATCGAATCTCCTTCAAAATTGAATCATTTTTATTTTGCAGTTTATCCCAAGACCTTAATAAAACCGGCCATTAAACCACCTTGTGCTTAATTTGAAATCTTAGTCTCTATTAACGGTCATTTTCTTGACCACCATTTCAAATTTAATTTTTAAGCACAATTATGAAAAATTTTCAATTCCTTTTGACCTTAACATTAGGTCTTTCTTTAACCATTATTACATCTTGTAAAAAAGATGATCCAATTGTTGATCCTCCTACTGTAATAACTCCTCCTACAATTGGAACTGTAGAATTACGCGTTGAACATGTTTTCGGAGCCGATAGCATTCCGTTCGCTTTAAATACTTCCAATTTTTTTGTTACTGCATTGGGAGACAGTGTCAAATTCAATACTTTTAAATATTATATCAGCAATATTGAACTATTAAAAGCAGATGGTTCTTCTTTCAAACAACCAGAAAGTTACTTTCTTGTAGATGCATCTAATGAAGCAAGTAATAAACTGCAGATTCCTAATGTTCCACCTGCAGACTACACAGGAATAAGATTTTTACTTGGTGTAGATAGCACACGCAACGTTTCTGGTGCACAAGAAGGAGCTTTAAGTCAAGCTAATGGAATGTTCTGGACTTGGAATTCAGGCTATATTTTTAGCAAAGCAGAAGGCACTTCACCTCAAGTTACTGCATCTGGCAATAATTTTACCTTACATGTTGGAGGTTTCAGCGGAACAAACAAAGCAATTCAAACAAAAACAATCACCTTTAATGGTGAAAAACTAACTGTAAATGGTACACGCGAAGCAGAAATTCATTTATCAGTTGATGTAAAAGAATATTTCTCAGCTGCAAATCCAATAAACCTTGGAACCACCAATTTTCTAATGTCTCCAGGGGCAACAGCCAGACAAATCTCTGAGAATTTTAAAGAGATGTTTTCTTTTGAGCATTTACATAACTAATGTAAAATGTTTTTTAAATATTTAAGAACAGTTGTGCTGATAGCATTTATCAGCACAACTGTTCCTTCTTTACGCGCCTGCGATGTTTGCAGCGGTGGAGGAGCTGTTAATTTTATGGGCATTTTACCTCAATTTCAAAAGAATTTTGCAGGTTTGCGCGTACAACACAAGGCATTTAAAAATTCCCAACTCAATAGCACAGACTATTTCAATAGCATAGACCTTTGGGCACGATATAATCCAAATAAGAACTGGCAACTATTTGCATTTTTACCATATCAAATAAACCAGCGCAAAATCAATCATGTTAATACTCCTGTGCAAGGCGTAGGTGATGCAACTTTCATGGCTGGTTACTTTGTTTTCAATAATAGCGATAGCATAAACAATAAATTGAAATGCACCTGGATGCTTGGTGCCGGAACTCAATTGCCAATTGGCAGCACTAAAGCAACCACTTGGCTTGGTCTCCCCGCCGATGCTGTATTACAACCCGGAACTGGCGCTATTGGAGCAAATGTATTTTCAACATTTACATTTCGTGTTAAAAAGTTTGGTTTTGCTGCAGACGCACAATTTAGAACCATGAGCACAAATAACGCAGGTTATCATTTTGGAAACAGAATTAACACCTCCTTGCGAATTTTCAGAACATTCGCTTATAGAAATGCTAACTTCATTCCTCAGTTTATTGGCACTTTCGAAACCAGTAAAAAGGATATGAGTCGTGGTGTTCAGGTGAACGAAAGTGGCGGAAACTCAGCATTTATTGGCGCAGGTTGCGATTTTTTTAACCGCAATATAGCCATTGGTTGTAGCGTATTGCAAAGTCTTGAACTACAGAAAAACATTGTATCTGCAACCGGTCTACGTGTAATGTTTTCGTTAACTAAGACGTTTTAAAATTTGTAAAATATTTCTTAGACTTCGTTTTGTGCACCCGAAATCATTTTCCATGCTGCAGGTAAGTTATTTATAATATCACCTGCATTCATTGCTATTTTGCCCATTTCAGCAGCTGCAAAATCACCAGCCAAACCGTGCACAAAAACACCCAATCTCGCTGCATTTAAAGCAGAAAGTCCTTGTGCTAACAATGCTGTAATGATGCCACTCAACACATCACCACTTCCGCCCTTGGCCATGCCATTATTACCAGTGCTATTAAAATAAACTGCTCCCGATGGACTGCAAACTGCTGTAAATGCTCCTTTCAGCACTATAACAGCACCTGTTTTCAAACTCAATTTCCGAGCATTTTCCAGTCTTTCAAAACCAGAGTTGGCCTTACCGCATAATCGGTCTAATTCTCTAGGATGCGGAGTTAACACTGTGTTGCTAGGTAGAAATGAAAGCCAGGTTTGGTTTTCAGCCAAAATATTCAATCCATCCGCATCAATCAACAAATTTCCATTTACTGTTTGTATCAGGTATTTCAGCAATTTGCCTGTTTCTTCATGCTTTCCCGCACCTGGTCCAAAACCTATGGCCGAAAAATGTTCAGCATTAAAACTACCACTCAAATAATCTGCTGCTTCTGAATCAAAAACCATCGCTTCCGGAACTGCTGTTTGTAAAATGGCATTTCCTCCTGCAGGAATATATAAACTACATAAGCCAGTTCCGCTGCGTAAACAAGCCTTGGCAGCCAATACCATTGCGCCCATTTTCCCTTTCATTCCGCCAACTAATAGCGCATGTCCTTTGCTGCCTTTATGCGCAAATACTGGTTTGTGAGGTAAAACTCCTTGTAAATCGCTTTGCAATGTATACATATATGTACCAATGCCAGCAGTTTTGTTTGCAGTCAACTCATTCACCTTCAAACCAATATCTATTACAAGCCACTCACCTACCCATTTCTCACTTTCTGCAAAAAAATACATCAATCTTGGTGCATGAAAACACAATGTTACTGCAGCTTCCAGCGCCGTCGCTTTATCGGGCATTGGCGCATCTGCAAAAAATCCACTCGGCGTATCTATTGCAACTTTAAAATTCGGAAACTTATTGATTGCTTCAATAAATCCAGCAATCTCTCTTTCCAAAGGCCTGCTTAGCCCTGTTCCAAATAAAGCATCTACAAGTATATCTTTTCTCGAAATTGCGATTAAACTTTCTTCATTCAAAGTTTCAAATTCAGCCCCTGTAGCCAAAAACTCGTTCCGTTTCAATGCATTATCGGCACTTAATTGCTCAGCTGCTAAGGCAAAAACGGCGACATCTTTTCCCGTTTCTTTTAACAAACGCGCAATCACCCAACCATCACCACCATTATTTCCGTTGCCACATAAAACTGCAAAAGTCTTATTAGCAGGCAAATGTAGTTGTATCCATTCAAAACATTTCTTCGCAGCACGTTCCATCAACACACTCGATGTAATTTTCTCTTTCTCTATCGTAAATTCGTCTGCAGCGCGCAGCTCTTGGGCAGTTAAAATTTGCATACCACAAAAGTAGTGTAAATTTGGGCGCTGCCTTCGGCCCGTGCTATCAGCAGTAGTCCCTTCGGGCGCTACTTACTTCTATCACTAGCGCGGCTGCAGTAATAAGTCGAAGCATTGCTTTTTTCATGTAACCTTGTAGGTATATTTGTGCAGCTTATTAATCTTATGAAACTTATCATTAAAAAACTTTTTCTTGGGAAACCAAATGCGGCTGCCAATTTGGAAGTTGGTGCTATCCAAAAACGCATTCAAAATATCAAAGCCATTTGGAACAACGACCACCAAGATGATGTAGGCATAGAAAAAGTATTTCGCTTGTTCTTGGCAGCTTCCCAATTTCTTTTTCCGGGCATATACATCAAACATTTCGCAGGGAAACAGGGAAGTCAAATACAAGACCTTATCATGGATTTTTACATTTCCTTAAAAGTAATTTTTCCAGTCTTTCTTCTTTATTCACATAACAACCAAAATTCTATTCTCATAGGACTTATAATTTGGTTTCTCATAGAAACAATTTTATACGTTCCCACGCTCATTTTCGCATCCGATATCATAGCCCGCCCAAGCTCATACCGGCGTTCTATGCTGTTGCTGCTGTTTAATTATTTCGAAATTGCTTTTTCATTTGGTGTGCTTTACACGCAAGGAAATTACCTCAACCAAGCATTCGAAAACTGGTACGATTCCATTTACTTTAGCTTTATTACTTTCGGTTCCATTGGCTTTGGCGACTATTATCCAGTTACAGGTACAGGTAAATTATTGGTTAGTTTGCAATCTGTTATTTTCTTAGCTTTTGTGGTATTATTCTTAAATTTCTTCTCCAACAAAGTTGAAAGCAGAGGGTATTTTGATGAGAATAACCATAAATAATCTAACTGAATAATATCATATTCATTGGGTTGATATTTTAAATTGTAAAACAAAACATCATATTATCATCGAGTGAAATAATTTCATTGTTTAACCCAAATTCATTGGGTAATATTTTGGGTTAAAATCCAATTGGCATTAAAGTAAATTTTATAATTCCATGGGTTTTAACCCATGGCAATTGAAACAACTAAATTATTCATTCTTCATTATTAATTATTCATTACATTCTTCCCTCCAAAATCCCTACATTTGCCGTATTGCATGAATATTTATGGATGAAACGCGTCGCCTGGCTACCAAAGAAAAGGCGCTTAAAATAAACCTCCACCCTGCTTTTTATGGCTCCTTTGCTGAAATTGGAGCGGGACAAGAAACGGCCGCTCAATTTTTTAAATCTGGCGGAGCTTCAGGCACAGTAGCTAAAACAATGTCAGCATACGACATGAGTTTTTCTGACGCTATTTATGGAGAATCAGACCGATATGTGAGTGAAGAACGCCTAACCAGAATGCTTGAAAAAGAATATGGTCTCTTAGGTAAACGCTTAGCCTCGCGTGAACAAATAACCAATTTTTTTGCGTTTGCCAACACAGTAGAAACCACCAATTTCCGCAAAACCAATGAAGGCCATGGCTGGTTAGGTGTGAAGTTTCAGCTTACACCATTATCAGAACCTAATGAATGCATTATTCATGTGGTATTGCATGACCAGGAAAGTAACTGGCAACAACGTGCCATAGGAATTATAGGAGTAAATCTTTTATACGGCTGCTTCTTCTTAAGCAATCAACCTGATTTATTTGTTTCCTCTTTACTGGATGGAATTGTACCTGGCACCATTGAAATAGATTTATTCAGAATAACAGGACCAGATTATGTAAAGGTTGACAATAGATTAATGAGCTTAAAACTGGTAAAAAATGGACTTACCAAAACTGCCATGTTCGGTCCTGATAGCGCTGTTTTGCAGCCCTCAGAAGCTTTGTATAAGAAAAATGCATTGGTAATGTCAGGGCGCTTCCGCCCATTTACCAAAGTGCACGAAGATATGCTGGCTACTGCCACTAAAGATTTTACCGAAGAGCTGCAGGGCGACACCAGTAAAATGATTATTATCAGCGAATTGTCATTAAATTCTTTGATCGACACCAATGGAAATATTCACGACGAAGATTTTATAGACCGCGTAAACATTCTCAGTTCTTTAGGACATACCGTGATGATTACTAACTTTCTCGATTACTGGTATCTAGTACCTTATTTGAGCAAAGCAACACGTAATCAATTGGTTGGTTTTGTGCTGAGTGTCAGAAACATTGAACGTATTTTCAGACCAGAAGAGTATAAGAATTTACGCGGTGGTTTGTTAGAAGCATTTAGTTTGCTATTTGGCACCAATGTGAAGGCATATGCTTATCCAGCATATAGAAATAATAGTGAAGAATTGATTACAAGCGCTAATTTAAATTTCGATCCTGCTTACAAAGGTTTATTGCAATTTCTATTAGATAACGATATTTTAGAAGACATCAGAGACGCTAACCTCGACTTATTGCACATTAACGCTGACGAGGTACTAACTGACATAAAAAATGGAACCAATAATTGGGAAGATAAGGTTCCGAAAAAAGTTGCAACTTTAATTAAAGAGAATTGTTTATTTGAATACCCTTGCGCTCCCAACAACTAACCATCAATAATTACAAAAATAAATGAGTTTTGACCAATTTGGATTTTCTCCGCAACTTTTAGAAGGGCTTGACGCCATGAATTTTAAGGCGCCAACACCAATTCAAGAGCAGGCAATACCAGAAATACTGGCCGGAAGAGACCTTATTGCAAGTGCTCAAACTGGCACTGGAAAAACTGCAGCTTTTTTATTACCGATTTTAGAAAAGACTTTAAGAGACAAACCTTCGCACATTGATACATTAATCATTGTTCCTACAAGAGAATTAGGCCAGCAAATTGACCAACAACTGGGAGGTTTTTCTTATTTTATTGATATTAGTTCAATGGCTGTTTATGGCGGAGGAGATGGAATTGGTTTCGAGCAACAGAAAAAAGCGTTGACACAAGGTGTAGAAATACTTATTGCTACACCAGGTAAACTACTTTCTCATTTAAACATGGGTTATGTTGATATGAAACACATGCGCCATTTGGTGCTCGACGAAGTTGACCGTATGCTCGATATGGGCTTTATTGACGATATACAGCGTATTTTAAATTATTTGCCAGCCACTAAACAAACTTTATTTTTTTCAGCAACCATGCCACCCAAAATCAGGCAACTGGCTGTAAAGTTGTTGAAAAACCCTGTGCAGATTAATATTTCTATTTCTAAACCAGCCGAGGGAATTAACCAAAGCGCTTATTTGGTTTATGATACCCAAAAGTTAAACCTATTGCGTCATATTTTTAGCGATGTAAATCTGAAAAGCGCGATTCTCTTCGCTGGAACCAAACAAAAGGTAAAGGAAATAGAAAAAGAACTAAAACGACTAGGGTTGAATGTTGGAGCCATACATTCTGATTTAGAACAAAACCAAAGAGATGAAGTTCTTCTTTCTTTTAGAAATAAAAATTTAACCATTTTAGTAGCTACTGATGTGGTTTCAAGAGGAATAGATGTTGCAGGTATTGAATTGGTTGTAAATTATGATGTGCCAGCCGACCCAGAAGATTATGTGCACAGAATTGGAAGAACTGCCCGTGCTGAAACATTAGGCTTGGCAATTACATTGATTAATGATTTGGATCAGCGTAAATTTTGGCGCATCGAACAAATGATTGACAAAGAAGTGACTAAAAATCCTTTGCCAGATGGTTTCGAAAAAGGTCCTGATTATGTTCCTGAAAAAAGAATTGTAGGTGGAAACTTTAAAAAGAAAGGAAAACAACATTCAAATGCTCACAAACCAAAGCACGTTAATTCACCTCCAGTAGAAGTAAAAAGACCTTTTAAGCATAAAAGTTAGTTAGTTAAACAGCATTAAGTTGTAAAATTTCAAATATTATCATTGATTTTCAAATTATTTTAATATACTTTTAATAGTTTTTTAAAATAATTGCATCATGACAAAAGCAATTTGGAATGGTATGGTAATCGCTGAAAGTGAGCGAATCATTAAAGTGGAAGGCAAACAATATTTTCCACATACTTCTGTAAAACCAAATTATTTTATTGAAAGTGAGCGACATTCAGATTGCCCTAAACGTGGCAAAGCTAATTACTACCATGTTGAAGTAAATGGAAAAGTACATCCAAATGCAGCATTTTATTTTCCAAATCCTAATCCACACGCAAAGAACATTCAAAACTACATAAGTTTTTGCGAAGACATTGAGATTAGTGAGGACTTGTAAATAAGTCTAACCTTTACATGCACATAAATCATTTATTTTCCCAAAGTGCCAATCTATCCAAATGAATCTTAGTTGGAAAAAAATAATGTGCACTTTTTTCAAAAGTATCGGTATAATCGGTAACATAGAATTCCAGTTTTGATTCGATTTGGGTATTCAGCAAGTTGGCTGTATCTAGTTTTTCTTTGACATCTTGCGCAACCATTTCAGCAGAATCAAAAACAACTATGCTCCCTTTGTAGAATTCATCAATTTCTTTCCTTATTAAGGGATAATGAGTACAAGCTAAAATAATTGCATCAATACCTTTTAATGATTTTTTATCTAGGTATGAATTAATTACGGTCTTAGAAATTTTGTTGTTAAAAAAACCCTCTTCAATCATTGGTGCCAATAATGGTGTTGCCAATGAAGTTACTTCAATATCGGCATTTAACTTTTTTATCTTTCTTGGATAAATTCCAGAATTTATGGTTCCTCTGGTTCCAATTACGCCCACTTTCTTATTGTTAAAAGCTTTTGATATGGCCTTTGCAGCGGGGTCAATAACATTTGCTACTGGCACTTTACCATTAACATATTGTTTTATGGGTTTATAAGCATGCGCAGATGCTGTATTACAAGCAATAACTATTATTTTACATCCCCTCTCCAACAAGTAATCTGTTATACCTTTTGAATATTGCTCAATTAATTCGGGCGATTTATCACCATAAGGCAAGTGAGCTGTGTCGCCAACATAAATTATTGACTCATTGGGCAGCAGTTTGTGAATTGCAGCTGCAACAGTTAATCCACCGATACCAGAATCGAAAATTCCAATTGGGCTATTGTTCATGATACAAGAATAAAAAAAAGCACCCAAATCTGAGTGCTTTCCTTTAAAATTTTATTAATCTATTATTTATTGTAAAGCCAATTTCTTCTTCACTAATGCAATAATGTTATCACTTTCTTCCCAAAAAAGTAAAGATCCTGAAGAAGTATCAAAAACATAAGTATAACCGTTTTCTTTAGCTACTTGCTCTATTGCTTTTTTTGCTTTTGTAACAATTGGCTCGGTGAATTCTTGTTCTTTTTGCTCCAGAGTAGTTTGAGCTTGTTGCTGAAAATTTTGAATTCTTTGACCTAGACCTGCTAACTCATCTTCTTTATCTTTTAAAACAAGCGCTGAAAAGGTATTTCGCCCTTTTTCTAAACCATCTTGTTTTGAACGATATTCTGCCATCATATCCTCCATTTGTTTCTGAATTTCTTTGGTCATTGTATCCATTTTGGCTGCTGCGACCTTTCTTTCTGGCATTAAACTAAGTAGTTCAGCAGAGTTGATATGACCAAATTTGTTGTTTTTCTGTGAAAATGCCGGTGTTACGGTAAGGGCGGCGCTGATTAGCAATAAAGCTGCAATTCTCTTCATTCTTTAAATTTATAGTTAATTATTTTTTATTTGGAGTTGGTGATGTTCCAGAGTCTCCTCCAGAATCATCAGTACTTTTGCTTGCTGGCGTAAATCCTAAGTTCTCTAAAATCTGGTCGCTAATATCGTATTTAGCATTTGTATACAGCATAGTTAAATCGCTAGATTTATCGAATACTGCTCCTAAATTTTTTGTTTGAGCAATTTCTTTAATTGCATTATAGATTTTATCTTGCAGAGGTTTGATAAGTTCTTGGCGTTTTTTTAATAAATCTCCACCTTTTCCAAAACGTTGTTTCTGTAATTCTTTGGCTGTTTTTTCTCTGTCAATTATTTCCTCTTCCCTCTTCTTCTTCATGTCATCGGTCAGGAGAATAGATTCTGCTTGAAAATCTTTGTACATTTTATCAATCTCTGCAAACTTGACTTCAATTTCTTTTTGCCATTGCAAAGAAATTCTATCTAATTGTGATTGGGCCGACTTATATTCTGGCATATTCTCCAAAATATATTGCGTATCTACATATGCAAATTTCTGTGCTGAAGCTACGCTTATTACTGCAAAGGCGAGTAAAATAGAACAAACAAATTTCTTCATGGCTGGCTTTTTGAGCGGTGCAAAACTAAACATTTCTTTTAGGATTATTTAATTTGCCCTTGACAAACATCATGCAAATTATTTTTTTTTGAAATTTATATTTTAAAGTATCTAATTAACAACCTTTTACTAATTAAAATTTTGCCCAATAATAAAGTGAAACTGGCCTTTAGGCATTGTTGGATAGCCTGGAACTTCGTCAAATCTGAAACCGTAATCTAAACCAAGAAGACCAAACATTGGTAAAAACACACGAACACCAACACCCGCGCTTCTTTTAATATTAAAAGGATCAAACTCCTTAAAGTTAGACCATGCATTTCCGCCTTCTAAAAAAGCAAGTCCAAAAACTGTTGCAGATGGATTTAAAGAAATTGGCACCCTTAACTCCATTGTAAATCGGTTGTAAATTGGTGCGTCACCGGCAATCATTCCGGCTTGTTTAGAAATAACTCCATCGTTGTAACCTCGTAAACCAACAATTTCTGCTCCCAAAAATTGTGCTCCCCAGGTTAATCCATTTAACCCTGTTCCACCATAACGGAATCGCTCAAAAGGTGCAAGGCCTTTATTAGCATTGTAATATCCTAAGAAACCAAAGTTAGCTCTGGTCATTAAAACCAAAGGACTTTTCCCCTTTGTAAGTGGTGTGAACCATTGGGCATCAAATTTCCATTTGTGAAACTCAACCCACTTATATCTTTGCTCATTTGTAACTAATTCATTAGCTGGTTTTCCACTTATAATTGAATATGGAGGAGTTAACTGAACACTGAAACTAATGCTAGAACCAGATTTAGGAAAAATTGGCCCATCAATAGAATTTCTTGATAATGTAGTAGTTACACTAAAGTTATTTGCAAAACCATTTTTTAGCTCAAAAGCAGTTGAATTTTGTAATTCATAATACTGAAAACTTGCAGTGTGTTGCAATGAGAAAAAGTCATCTGGCCATTTCAATCTTCTACCGTACCCTAAAATTAAACCAGTATTTTTAGTGATGCTTCTATTCGGGTCTCCTTTTGCAGCGCCATTTCCAAATACTGAATGATAAGCTGTAATGGTTAAAGAATTTGGTTTTTTACCACCCAACCAAGGTTCAGTAAACGACAAATTATAGCTTTGAAATGCCCTTCCAGTTGAAGATGCGTTGATAGAAAAACGCTGCCCATCGCCTGAGGGAAGTGGTCTCCATGCACTTTTTTTGAAAAATCTCTTTGCACTGAAATTATTGAATGATAAGCCCAAATTTCCAATAAGTCTTCCTGCTCCCCAACCACCAGATAACTGCAATTGGTCTGAAGGCTTTTCTTCAACTTTGTATTCTATATCTACAGTTCCATCGGCGGGATTAGAAACAGGATTTACACCCATTTTCTCTGGGTCGAAGTATCCCAACTGAGAAAGTTCTCTTTGAGTTCTAATGATATCGCTTCTGCGAAACAATTGACCCGGCCTTGACCTGATTTCACGCATAATAACGTGATCGTTTGTTTTGTCGTTTCCTACAATTGTAACACTATTAATAGTTGCTTGCTTACCTTCATAGATTCGTATTTCGATATCTACTGAATCTCCATCCACAAAAGTTTCTACTGGCGTAGCCTGAAAAAACAAATGCCCATCATTCATGTAAAGAGAAGTAATATCAGCTTCATTGGCATTCATGAAAAGATTTTGCTCCAGATTTGCCTGGTTATAAATTTCTCCCTTTTTAATTCCAAGCACATCAGTAAGTTGCTTACTTGTATATTTTGTATTTCCTACCCAGTTAATATTTCTAAAGAAGTATTGTTTCCCTTCTGAAACTCTTATATCAACATTAATTCTTTTACGGTCGTATTTGTAAACAGTGTCGAAACTTATGAGTGCATCTTTGTAGCCTTTATCATTATAAAGAGCAATTAACTTATTCTTATCTTCTTCATAATTATCACGCATAAATTTTGAAGTAGTAAAAAGGCTATACCAAGGATTTTCTTTGGTATTTTTCATTTTACGTTTCAGCTTAGAAGTTTTTATACTATTGTTTCCAGAAATATTAATGGCGTGTATTTTAACCCTACCATTTTTATTGACCAAAACATTTAACATTTCGCCACCACCTGGTATTGTATCTTTATTTGTATTAACTTTTACATCAACATTCATAAAGCCTTTATCTACATAGTAGTCAATTACTTTATTTCTCGTTGTAACTAATAAATTTTCGTTTACTGGTTTGCCTCTGATTAATTTAACTTGTTCACGTAAATCGTCGGCTTCATTTTTTTTGACACCTACAAATCTAAATCTAGAGAGTCTTGCTCGCTCTTCCAACTGAACAACTAACCAAATTTTTTCGCCTTCAATTTTAGATGCTTTTACTTCAATACCTGTAAACAATCCTTGTTTCCAAAGAGCTTCGATTGCGCTGCTAATTTGATCGCCGGGCACTTGAATTTTTTGCCCTACTTCAAAACCTGTTAGGAGTTTTAAAATAGATTGATCGAGGTTGCTATTGTCTTTTGTTTGAAAAGTAACCGCGGCAATTTCATATTCCTTTGGACTGTTGTAATTAATATCTGAAAGATCTTGACCAAGCGAAATTTGCGCAACAATTGATGAAGAAAGAATCGATAATAAAATAGAAAAAAAGAAAAATAGTTGTTTCTTCATTGAGTTAAGCAGAAATTTGTTCACTGGTTTTACCAAAGCGGCGTTCGCGTTGTTGGAAGCTAACTATGGCTTCATAAAGGTCTTCTCGTCTGAAATCTGGCCAGAGCTTTTCAGTGAAATATAATTCTGAATATGCAATTTGCCAAAGTAAAAAATTGCTTATTCTATGCTCACCTGAGGTTCTTATGAGCAATTCTGGATCAGGAATACCAGCAGTTGCTAAGTATTGATTAATAGTATCTTCAGTAATTTGTTCTGTGGCAAGCTGGCCTTTTTTAACTTGCTCAGCAATTTTAGTAATGGCTTGCGTAATTTCCCATTTTGAGCTATAGCTCAATGCGAGAACTAAAGTCATTCTTGAATTATTCTTAGTTTTTTCTATTGCTTCTAAAAGTTCTTTTTTGCACTTAGAAGGTAGAGAATCTGTATCTCCGATGGTTGCAAGCCTTATGTTGTTATCCATCAAAGTTTTTGTTTCTTTATTGATAGTGCTTACCAATAAAGTCATTAGTGCATTGATTTCAAATTTTGGTCTGTTCCAGTTTTCGGTAGAGAATGCATACAATGTTAAGTATTCAACACCAATTTCTGCGCAAGCCTCAACAGTATCGCGAACTGCTTTTACTCCATTCTCGTGTCCAAATATGCGTAATTTACCTTGTTTTTTCGCCCAACGACCGTTGCCATCCATAATTACGGCAATGTGTTTGGGAATATTTTCAATAACTAAGTCAGTTTTTTGCGCCATTACAATTAAAATCGCTTACAAATTTTTTAAGCGAAACGCGCAAAGATAGCAGTTAATTGTATGCAGCGCAATCTGCTTTTCGAGGAACTAACTTATAAGTAATTGTTAATCCTGCAAACGAATACCAGTCGCGGGTTTCAGGGTTTCCTCTTTGTCGGCCAGCATTGGCTTTTCCAGGATTTACCAATGAACGGTCTGCCAATTGTGTTCCTACGGGACCATTTGCTGCAAAAACTACATCAGGGTCGGCGTAAGTTTTACTTACATCGTCAATATAATCTGAGAAGGAACGGCGCATTCCCCATTCTGCTGAAAGAGACAAGCGACCAAATGCATGTGCTTTGAAACCAAACCCAAACGGGAAAGAACCTGTAATAAGTGAATATGGTTTTCGGTCTCCATATACTGTGGAGCCCTGACCTTCGGTGCCAACTGGTTGAAGTGCAATCCACTGCCCATCTAATTCAGCTTTAGGGTTGTACCTAAACATGGCAATACCGCCAAAAATATATGGTGTTGCAGGTGTTGTTGGGTTTCCAACTTCGTAGTTAAAAAAGTTGAATTCGAGTATTCCGGCTGCTTCAATAATTTGAGAACGAAAAGATAGATTTCTTGATATTTGGTAAGCATTATCGCTTCTGGCATCATCTGCTTGTATGCTTCCAATTAAGCCATGTATTCGCCAGGTAAAACGACGATTGGGACTATATCTAAAAATTATTCCGCCAGAAAGTCGAGGCATAAAAAACTGACGACTTGGATTTAAATCTCCTACGTAATAAGAAACGCCACCCATCAACCCTATTTCAGAGTATTTTGTGAAGTTTTGTGAAGAAAGCGAATGAACGCTAACAACAAAACAAAATAAGAAAATGGTTCTCAACATTTGAAGTTTTATACCCTCGATAACGTAAAAATGTTACCTAAATTTTGGTAATACTGATTTACCTGATTTTAACCTGTATGTTAACGTGATTAAACCAAACATATATGCGTCTCTGTCTGTTGCATCGCCACGTTGTTGGCCAGTTACGGCTGAACCTTTGATGAAAGCATCGCTGGCAGGATCTGCACGGTTAGATAACAACGCAGCTACTTCTCCATATTTCTGAGCAATTAATGTTGGAGAAAAATAAGTTGTACTTACATCATCGATGTAATCTGTAGTGGTGATGCGCATGCCATATTCAAAACCGATGGTCCAGTTTCTATCTGATAAAGGAACACGAAAACCAACACCAAAAGGAAAACAAGCCTGGAATCTTTTATATGGGGTTCTTGAAGCAGCAATTCCTTGCCCTTCGGTACCAATTGGTTGTAAATCCCACCAACGACCTCCAAGTAAACCTTTTGGGTTGTAATAAAAGCCTCCAATACCACCGAACAAATAAATATTGATATCAATACCGCTTTTACCTCGCACTCCAGAAAGTTTATAGCGGCTTTTTGTTGATTTTAACTGTAAAATAGAAAGCTCTGCCTGAAGAGATGTTTCAAAAATGGGAGAACGAAAACTCAAATTACGGTTTCTTCTAAATGGCTCACGTGTTAATGAATCGCGGCCAGCAACCCTACCATAGTTTAAGTTTAATTTGAAAGAAAGAACAGGGTTTTTTCTATATCGGAAACCTAAGTGTACTGCTGGTCTTGTTAGAATCATTTCTAAATCTCGAATACCATTGGTACCAATTTGGTCGCGACCTCCAAGGTCTCCAAGGAAGTTAGTGAAACCGATGCCATATGTTGATTCGCAGCGGTCTAAGAAACGTCCTTTACCTTTCCTTTGCGCGAATGCATTGGAGTACACTGTGAGTAAAATTGTGAGGATGAGTATGAGTTTCCTCATGGTTGTGTATTTTTTGTTGAGTGGCAAATATAAAGATTTATTTTACGAAATGATACATAATTTATTTGGCAGAAATATGGACAAATGATTGGGCCACCGGGCGCCGCAAATAGCCTCCCGACCGAAGGAAGGTAGCTATGGCGAAGCACGGGATGCCGCCATCGAAATGCATTTTTGAATTTGGATGAAAACGCGGCAGGCCCCCAGAATATTTTAATTGCGTTTGTCTTGTCCCCACATGAGTTTTTCTCTGAGTGTTTGGAGAAAAGACTGCTCTGGTTTACGACCTAGAGAAATGGTAAAAGGTGCTTTTTTGATAGCTATTTGCTCTTGAGCGGGCAAAGCTGCCGAACGAGAATCGAGTGAGACTAGAAAATTTCGCCCTCTAATTTCAGCCGTAATGCTTAGGTTATTGTTATCTGCAATTACCAGTGGGCGCACGTTAAGGTTATGCGGTGCAATAGGCGTTAACACAAACGAATCGGACTCGGGCATAATGATTGGCCCGCCACAACTAAGGGAATAACCCGTGGAACCTGTTGGTGTAGAAATAATTAATCCATCGGCCCAATAAGAATTTAACCGCATTCCATTGATAGAAACGTGCAGAATAATCATGGAAGAACTATCTTTTTTGTGAAAAGTAACTTCGTTGAGCGCAAAAGGTGTTTCCCCGAAATAGGATTGATTGGTTTCGATTTGCAGCAAAGTGCGTTTTTCGATGGTGAAATTTAAATTTACGGCCATGTTTACCGCAAGGTCAATTTCTTCTTTCGAAAAACCAGAAAGAAAGCCCAAACGACCAGTGTTGATGCCCAATACGGGAAGATTGGAGTTTCGAATATAAGTAATGGCTTCGAGTAAAGTTCCATCGCCACCAATAGTAAGCATGCAAGATGCATTTTGAATTAATTCCTGGTGCGTATTAAAAATTTGCACCCTGCTTTCAGCGGGCAGCAGCTCTTTGGTGATTTTATAAAATGGCTCGAAAATGAGCATGTTGGCATTGTGTGCCGACAAACTTTTATAAAGCGACTTAATATGTTCGGTGCGGCCATCGTTGATGGTGCGGCCAAAAACTGCTATTTGCATATGCAATTGTACTACATATTGATGTAATTCATAAATAAATCGAATCGATTGCGCAGGTCTTCGGAAAATTCAGATTGCTGAAAAGTAGCCTTAACTGTGATGTTGTAGCGTACAAATGAGGCAATAATGGCCCGAATATCTTCTCGGTTTACTTTTAAAGTGAGCTCAATTTTGGTAGAATCAGGGTCTGAATTGATGAATAAACTCAGGATTTTGGTATCGTTTTCTTCGACAATACGCGCTATTTGAGCCAGGGAATAATCGTTTTGATTGAGTTCCAAAATAATGATTCCTCCAGGATTCTGAACGGAAGTAGTTTGGGCAAAATGTTCTACAAGTCCACGCAGACTGATGTTTCCGAGGTAATGATTCTCTGCATTTAAAACAGGAATAAGTGTTAAATGCATGCGTGCCACCATTTTGAGCACTTCGTAAATATGCTCTGTTTCGTAAACAAATGGACGGATAAGCGAAATAGGATGATTTCCTAAAGGCTCTTCGGGCGCATTTAAATCTAAAATGTCGGTATCTGAAATGAGTCCAAGAAATTCTTGGTTGTTTACAATTGGCAGGTGAGATACACGAAATTCATCCATCCAATTGAGTGCTTTTAAGCCTGTATCGGAGGTTTTGAGCGGTGGAATGTTATCGGAAATGAGTTCTTCTGCGAGCATATTACAAGATGGTTTGTAAGGAAACGCTTACAAGTATGTTATTGTTTCATTGACCGAACAAACCTATACAAATATTCATTTCCAACGATGGTTTTATAACTTTGCGCAAAAATATTTAAGATGGTTCATTTAAGTGTGAATTTGAACAAGGTGGCTCTAATAAGAAATGCCAGAGGTGGAAATGTTCCTGACTTGATGCAAGTAGCAAAAGATTGTGAGCGATTTGGAGCGCAGGGAATTACTGTACATCCAAGACCAGACGCTAGACACATAACTTTTGATGATGTGCGGCAATTAAAAGAAATAGTAAAAACGGAGCTGAATGTAGAAGGAAATCCTACTGAAGATTTTATGCAATTGGTGCTGGAAGTAAGGCCACATCAGGTAACATTGGTGCCCGACGCACCGGAAGCTTTGACCAGCAATGCAGGCTGGAATACGGATGAACATGAGGCATTTTTGACAAGCATTATTGGAAGATTAAAAGCTGCAGGAATCAGAGCATCCATTTTTATGGATACAAATACAGCACTTTATGCCTCGGCGAAAAGAACCGGGGCAGATAGAATTGAATTGTATACAGAAGCATACGCTGCTGGTTACGAAAAAAACAAAGAGGCAGTGTTACGACCTTATGTAAATGCAGCAAAATTCGGGGCGGATTTAGGATTTGGCATCAACGCAGGACACGATTTAAATACCGAGAACCTTAGGTATTTTGCTCAAAATATTCCTGAACTTTTAGAAGTTTCAATTGGGCATGCATTGATTTCGGAAGCTTTGTATCTTGGGCTCGAAAATACGATACAACGTTATTTATACCAGTTAAGATGAATTTGTTTTACAGGCAATATGGAGCTGGTGAACCAATTGTAATTCTGCATGGTTTGTTCGGGCAATGCGACAATTGGGCGAGTATAGCCAAGGCTTTGGGCGAAAACTACACCGTATATTGTATGGATTTGCCCAACCATGGCCAATCTCCGCATACCGAGGAGTTTAATTACCCTGCAATGGTAGAAGATGTGCGCATGACAGTTGAAAATTTAGGACTTACAAAATTTCATTTATTAGGCCATAGCATGGGCGGAAAAGTGGCGATGTTTTTTGCACAGACTTTTCCTGAAATGCTGATTTCCTTGATGGTAATAGATATTGGAACTAAATATTACCGACCGCATCACCAGGAAATAATTGCTGGTTTACAAGCGGTGAATCTGGCTTTGCTTACTTCCAGAAACGAAGCAGAAAAAGTGATGTTGCCTTTTATTGAAGATTTTGGTACCCGACAGTTTTTATTGAAAAATTTGGTTCGCAAAGAAGAAAATGGTTTTGAATGGAGGTTTAATCTGCCATTGATTGCAGAAAAAATAGAAGAAATTGGAGCTGCGTTACCCGATGGGAAAGTGCTTACAAAAACTTTATTTTACCGAGGCGGTAACAGCAGATATATAAAAGATGAGGATATTGCAGCCATACTATTGCAATTTCCCAATGCCACATTCGAAACTATGGATGGAGCCGGACATTGGCTGCATGCCGAGAAACCTGGGGATTTTGTGGAGGTTGTAAAAGCGTTTTTAAGTAAAGGTATCTTTTAGTAAAAAAAGTTAAAATATTGGGGCGCCCGGGCGGGTGCTACGCGCTACATGGTAGCTTGCTTCGCCCCCTGGTGCGGGCTTCATAGTTTTTGGGAAGTTTTTAGATTTATACTGGCAAAATTTATTTTAATAATAATCTTTGTTGTATAGTTTTGGCTTCTCCTGCCTCCGGTGGCATCATTTTCTTTTCAGGGGAAAAAGAAATGAATGAAAGGGTTTTGTTTTTGAATTTCCTGGTTCAAATGTTTATAAGATTAATTGTAAATAATCTTAATTCGACCCCGCTGGGGTCGTATATTTCGCTAATTCATGAAATTTCTATTAACATTAAATCACTCCGGGATTGTGATTTTTCAAAATACTAAATACCAATTTCTCGCTTTATTGCATATAATGGGTCCCGATGATATTCAATAGGCGGAATGCAGCTTCTTTGGGGGAAGGAAGTTGAATAAACCTAATTAACAGTTTTCAAAATACAAAATGGCGTATCTCAATAAATTACGGACTCACCAAATTGATTCCGACCATGCAATAAAAGGTATTTCCTAAGGTATTTTGCATGGCGTAGGCTTGGTCGCCGAAAAAGCCGCGGAAGAATTCTTTGCCATTGGGAAGTCGGTCGGCATCGAAACTATAATTGTAACGGAAGCCTGCTTGGGCAGAAAGCCACAAGAAACTGGAAATAGAACGTTCGTAAACGGCACGAATGCGCAATTCTCCGCGTCTTAGTTCGAGGTCTTGAAGCGCTGCAGAAGTATTACGGCTGCCTAGTCGATACGATTGCCCTTCGAGTTCGTAACCAAATAATGCCAATGACCTTGCAGAAAAAGTACGTCGGTAATGCGCACGTGCTGGGAAAAGAATTTCACAACCGTTTTTGCGATTGGGAGCTGTGTAATTGAGTAACAAAACGGGAATATAGTTCATTTCACCCACTCGGTAAGTTCTCGAAAATCCAACACCAATCATTTTTCTATCACCTTTTTTCCAGCCCCAAATGGCTGCTGCGGAGGTTCTTAAGTATTTTAGATTGATGGAATTAAAGCCATAATCTCCATTTAAATCGGCAGAGGCTTGAAAAAGTAAAAAATGCTTCTCGTTGAAAGGCTTGAAAATGGTGGTATTGAGTCCTGTGGTGCGAAGGCCGTTATCTTTTAACGTGGTAATTAAGTCGTTAGGTGCAATTCCTTTTTTTAGATCGTTGATTTGATAACGTTGTTCAGCATAGTTCGCACCCAATTGCACGATGATGGCATTGTTAGAAATAACTGGTATGTTTAATGCCAAACGCAAGCCATGTGAAAACTGAATGTTACTAAAACCAGGTGCATTTTGGGTTTCGTATTGGTTTGAGTTGGAATTAAAAAGTGTATCGGTAGTTAAGTCATAACCACCTTGAAAGTCGTAACCAATGGAAATGAGTTTTGAAGGACTTAGGTCGAACACTTTGGAAGTGCAATACTTTTTTGCGGCTTTGTCTACTAAATTGTAGCTATCATATTGGCTAAAATCTTCTTCAGCGGGCTGATTGTTAGTTGAATCAATTTGAGCGAAGCCAATAACAGGAACTGCAAGAAAAAGGAAAAAGAATTTTCTAAGCATACTTATTATTGCTTCTTGATTTCTAATCGTTTCCAAACATCTGTTCGTCCGAATGCGGAAATTCCGATATAGCCGCGAATATCCAGTGTGTTTTTATTTTTCATTTTAATAGTACAACTATAAGTGCTGCCATTTTCGGGGTCGTAAATGGTTCCTTCGGTCCATTCGCCGGCGCTTTTAAAAGTGAAATCTTTCAATAATCTAAACCCTTTCAAAGGTACATTTCTTAAAGCCTCATCGGGATTGTTCTTATCTACTTTGGGTTTGTTGGTAACTGAATCAATTGGAGCTTTGAGCCAGACGATTCTTCCAAAATATTTTGTACCTATTTTTTCAATCTTCACGCGCACTTTTCCGTTACTTGGTTCCCAAACACCTACTAAATCGTCGGCTTGTTGGGCAAAAGTGATTGTTGATGTAAATAGTAAGGTAAATAACAAAAATAAGTTTATTGGGTTTTTCATAGTTTCTTTTTTTAGAATTCAAGTTCAAATTCGAGGTTGGCAGATAGTTTTAAGGATGATTCTTTATCGTTTTTTAAATCTACATCGAGCACAATATACATCATGGCTTGATTAAAAAACTCAGCAATTTCAGCTTCGGAAGAGCCTTTTAAAATCACTTCTTTTTTACCTGCTTCTAATGGATTAGCAACTGCCACTTGGGCCATATCTACTTTATCGCCTGCAAGACTTAAAACGATTGAATTTGCTAAATCTGTTGATGCAGAATCTTGAAAATAAATAACAGCTTTTATAAGTTTTGCTGATTTTACTTCGGATGCGTCAGTACCTAATTCTTTTTTGATTGCAGATAAATCTAATTTATGTTCCGCCTGCGTTGAATTGGCTCCACTGAATAAAGGAGCTTCAAGATTAAAGCTTGCTTTTTCTATTTTATAAGTTGCTTTTTTGCCTGAACCTCCGCAAGAACTAAGAACAATTGCAATTAAAAAGAAAGAGATTGATAATAAGGTGGAAATTTTCATGTTTGCAAATTAAGTAGATTTATAGTGTAATTTAAAATGTAGGGCAAATTACCATAATTAGTAAATATGTTAAAATTTACAATACATTGCAAAAGAGACTAATTATATTTTAACCATTAAGTTATTAAGTGTATTAAGCTTTTAAAAAGAACTATTCGTTTTTGACCTTTAAGCAGTTAAGTTTTTGAAGCTTTAAAGAAGACTATTTGTTTTTCACCTTTAAGGAATTAAGTTTATCAAACTTTTAAATAACTAAAAATGAAGAAATGATACACTTAAAAGTATCGTTTTAATTAATAAAAATAATGAGGAAAAATGTTTCCATACTCCTTTGGGGAATCTTTTTTATTTCACACTTAAGCTTTGCCCAGCAAATAGAATTTGATCATTCTTATAAGGAATCTCATGGAGTAAAACCAGGATTTAACAATAGGTTTTATGGTTTTTATAAATCGGAAGTAAGCTTTGGAGACGCGGCATTTTACAAATCAAAAAAAGTAAAAAGCATAACAGTTTATGGGGAAAGAAAAAACAAGTTGTATACTTATGATTTAGATTCAAATGGTAAAGTACTCAAAACTGGTGTGCAGGAATATTACTTCAAAACAAGCGAAAACTATTATGATAAAGATAGTTTGTATTGTTCAGTAACATGCTACTGGCAAGGAGAAGTATTGGTAAGAACCGATACTAACAGGTTAAAGCAAATGGAATGGAAGCGGAACGACACCTTGCTTTTTTGTTCAGAACGGGAATTAAAAACTTACAAAATTGGGTATTTATTGAATGAGCAAAACAGGTATTACAACGAGCAATATTTGAATAAAAAAATAAAATTAGAAAATCCACCAATTATGATTTACATGGAAGGTGAGGACTATACAAAACCCAGAATTTATTTAAAAAAGGCATTCAAGACTGATTACGATTCGTTGAAAATGTATGCTACTTTCAGTTATAGATTCATAGACAATAAATATGGCAGTGCTCAAAATGGGAAACAAGAAATAGACTTAAATGCTATAAACGATGGGTTTTATTGCAAAAACTGTGATGCTATATCTTCAATGGAATATTTTATTGAAGGGGAGAATTTTGATGAGCCTACAGAATACATCGAACCTTACTATTGCGGAAGTCATTATTACAGAATAGCGCATTGGAATGATGGCATTTCTTATAAATTTGATTTAAATGAAAAGGGGTTACGAACAAAACAATATCTTTTGTATTACATGGAAGATACCTCAATACCCGAACCTGCAAAGGAATCAAAAGCTTCAAATGAAGTTCAAATCATCGCGCATCTTCCAGAGAATACTGTAAGAAGGGTTTCAACACCTACAGTGCAGTTAATTAATACTATTGAATACACTTATTATGATTAAGAGATTATTGTTTTTTGGGGCTTTATTAAATTCAAATGTATTGCTTTCACAAGGTACAGAAAAAGCAATAGAAGCCGCATTGACGATGATAATTATGGCTGTTGCATTCTCAATAATTTCAATGATTAGTCTTGTAATATTTATTAGAAAAAGGAAGTTAATTCCAAGAATTATTACTGGCGTCTTTGGATTTATAATGGCGCTTCTCTCATTATTTGGTGTTCTAAATGAGTCTCGTTCGGGAATGAATGATTTAGGAATATTATTCCTTATCATTGGAATATTACTTATCGTGTTAGCCTTTTTTCTTCCTGCTAAACAGAAATTAGAAAACTAATTAGGCTTTTATTGGATGCTTTTTTACCATCATTCTGGTAATGGCGAAGGCATAAAATAAGCCTAGCAGCATTAAACCAATAAAAGTAAAAAGCAGCCATGATGAAGAAAACGGAAATGTTTGAGCTGACTTAATCCAGGCTTCAATATTTTCTGGTGATGTTTGATCCTTTTTTAAATCTTCTACCCTATTGGCAATGTACCTGGCTTTAAATGCAATATCCAGGAAATTCAAATAGAAATACAGAAACAAAGTGTAAAGCAATGTAAACAAGGTTGCTATGCTGGCACCTGATTTAAAAATGGGTAGAAAAGATACGCCATTAGAAAAATCCAGTTTTCGGCGTTCTTCCATACCGCGAAACATGCCAATTAACAAAAAAGCAAATACTGGAAGTAATGGAAAATTTCCAATTGCAGTATCCACAAGACCTGTCAATAGCAACAATGTTTTCCAAATAACAGAAAGTCCGAAAATGAAAAGGCTGTATTTAGTTTCTGGCTTCAATTTACTTATTCATTGAGATTAAGAATTCCTCGTTACTGTGCGTTCCATTCATTTGGTTTCTAATGAATTCCATAGCTTCGATGGTATTCATATCGCTTAAGTGGTTTCTCAAAATCCACATTCTTTGCATGGTTTCTTTGTCGACCAATAAATCGTCGCGGCGAGTAGAAGAAGAAACAAGGTCAATAGCTGGATAGATACGCTTGTTTGCTAATTTTCTATCAAGCTGCAATTCCATGTTACCTGTACCTTTAAACTCTTCGAAAATAACTTCATCCATTTTAGAACCTGTATCAATTAGCGCAGTTGCCAAAATGGTTAGAGAACCACCTTTTTCAATTTTACGAGCGGCACCAAAGAATCTTTTTGGTTTGTGTAATGCATTGGCATCAACACCACCAGATAATACTTTACCTGAGGCTGGTTGAACAGTATTGTAAGCTCTTGCAAGACGTGTTATAGAATCTAAAAGTATTACTACATCATGCCCGCATTCTACCATTCGTTTTGCTTTTTCGAGCACGATATTGGCAATTTTTACGTGACGGTCAGCTGGTTCGTCGAAAGTTGAAGAAATAACTTCAGCTTTTACGCTTCGTGCCATGTCTGTAACCTCTTCAGGGCGTTCATCAATTAATAAAATTATCAAGTAAACTTCTGGGTGATTTGCCGCAATTGCGTTGGCTACTTCTTTTAATAATACTGTTTTACCCGTTTTAGGTTGAGCTACGATTAATCCACGTTGACCTTTACCAATTGGTGTAAACAAGTCCATTACCCGTGTAGACATGGTAGCTTGTTTGTGGCCAGTTAGTTTTAATTTTTCGTCGGGAAACATTGGAACTAAAAAATCAAAAGGAACGCGGTCTCTCACGTAAGAAGGTTCGCGTCCATTAATTTTTTCAATCTTTACCAAAGGGAAATATTTTTCTCCTTCTTTTGGAGCGCGTACCAGACCATCAACTGTATCGCCCGTTTTTAGGCCATATAATTTTACTTGATTTACAGGCACATACACATCATCAGGTGAAGCAAGATAATTATAATCTGATGATCTTAAAAAACCATAACCTTCAGGCATTATCTCAAGTACACCTTCATTTTGAACCAATAAGTCGATATTACTAAATGCTTCCTGAGAAGGATTTACAACTGCATTTTCTTGATTTGATGATTGATTCGGGTTGAAATTGGGATTCTGATTCGGGTTTTGATTTGGATTCTGGTTAGGATTTGGCTGTCTTTGCGGATGCTGTGGACGCGGAGGTTGTTGACGCTGCTGTTGTTGATTCGGGTTATTCTGCCAATTGTTACGTTGTTGTTGATTCGGATTAACTGGATTATTGGTAGCTTGTGAAGGATTATTTTGCACTTGAGCAGCTGGGGCTTGAACAACTGGTGTATCGGAAACAGGAGGCTGATAATTAGAAAGATCTCCTTCTCTTTTATCGAAATGTACTCTTTTGGGTTTTTCGTTTGGAATTACTCTTGGAGTAACATCAGTTTTTTCCGCTGCTGTATTAGTTTCATCTTTAGGAGCATTGGCATCTTTAGGTTGATAAGGACGTTTTACCAATTCTGGTTCAGCTTTTGGAATCGGCTTTTCAACAATCTCCGGATTTAAAAGAGGATCTGGAAGGGCAGCATATTTAGAAATTGGTTTAGAAACTGGTTTAGAAACTTTGGCAGCAAGCGCTGTTCTGTTGCGTTTTGCTAATACTTTTTCTTCAGGTACAACATCTAATTTTTCAGTTGGAACAGTTTTTACAACTGGAACAGGCTTCTTGGTTTGGGTTGGCTCAACAGGAATAGGTGTTTCAACCATCTTTTCCCTTCCAAGGGCTTTTGAAGCCATTTTTCTAACTTCATCTGATTTCAAAGTAAGTGGTACGCTATCTACTTTTTTAGGCGCTTCTGGAGCTATGCTAGGAACACTTTCTTTTACTTTAGCTATTTTTTCAGGTTTTATAGCCTGTTCGTCGAGAATCTTATAGATAAGATCTTGCTTTTTAAGGGATTCAGATTTTGGAATATTTAATTTTTTGGCGATTTCACGTAATTCACCAACAAGTTTGGCATTTAGCTCAAGAATATCGTACATGCGAAAATTCAATAATTATTGTAATGAAGATTATTTTGGGGATTTTTTGAGTAGGAGACCATAAAATGTCTTGTAACTCAAAGGCAATGATTAAGTGATTCGAGGAATCGGGTGCAATAATACAACAAAATTAATTGCAAATGCATTTAAGTAAATTTTTCTCCATTTAAAATCTAATTTTGCCCTCCCAAAACAATTGGCAAATGATTCAACGGATTCAATCTATTTACTTACTGTTAGCTGCAATTTGCATGCTTTTAATGTTTGCAGCCCCCATAGAAACTTTACAAGCTGTTCCTACAAGTTTAGAAGTTAAAGGATATAATTTGCAATGGTATATCCAAGCGCTGATTGTTTTCACAGCAGCTATTTTGGTTTTAACAATATTCCAGTTCAAAAACCGAAACCTTCAAAAACGTTTTTGCTTCGGGGCATTAATTTTAGTAGGAATTACTTTTTTAGCAGCATTTTTTGGAGCAGCTGCAAGCCCTGCAACTATAAAAGTAATTGCTGTTGTTTACAAATGGGGTTTGAGTTTACCATTGATAAGCATTGTATTTATTTTCCTAGCACTTTCGGGAATTAGTAAAGACGAGAAATTGATTCGCTCAGCCGATAGATTGAGATAATCCAAGAAATTGTATGCAACAAGCCTTTATTAAAAATCTGATTTTACTTTTAGCGCTTAATCTGTTGATTAAGCCGTTTTGGGTTTTTGGTATTGAACGCGAAGTGCAGGCAGTTGTAGGAACAGCGAATTATGGATTGTATTTCGCCTTGTTCAACTTTTCATTTCTTTTGAATATTCTTTTAGATTTTGGGATTACCAATTTTAACAATAAAAATATAGCTCAAAATAATCATTTAATAAACAAGCACTTTTCTAGCATTCTTGTTCTAAAGCTCTTGCTGGGCTTGTTGTTTATGATTTTTACCATCAGCATAGGTTTCATCCTTGGTTATTCATCTTGGCAGTTGAAATTGCTTTTTATGATGGGCATCAATCAGTTTCTCGCTTTCATGATTATGTATTTGAGGTCTAACCTTGCAGGCTTGCATTTATTTAAAACAGATAGCATTATTTCTGTGCTCGACAGAACATTAATGATTTTATTTTGCAGTATTCTTTTATGGGGCGGATTAATAAAAGAGCCTTTAAAAATTGAATGGTTTGTTTACACCCAAACGTTTTCTTACTTAGTTACTGTAGTTATAACTCTAGGTATTGTTATAAAGAAAGCGAAGTTTAAAAAACTAAAATGGAACTGGCCCTTTTTTGTGTTGATTTTAAAAAAGAGTTTTCCTTTTGCCATTTTAGTGTTGCTGATGACATTTTATAACCGTGTTGATGCTGTAATGTTAGAAAGAATGTTGCCCAACGGTGCAACTGAAAGTGGAATATATGCTTCTGCGTACAGGGTGCTCGATTCGGCTAATATGATTTCGTTTTTATTTTCTGGCTTATTATTGCCCATGTTTGCGAGAATGTTGCGCTATAAAGAATCTGTTGAGCAATTGGTAAAATTAGCTTTTACCATACTCATTACACCTGCAATTATTGTTGTAGTAGGTTGTTTATTTTACAGTTTTGATATTATGGGAATGCTATACAAAGTGCATGTAGAAGAATCTGCCCAAGTATTTTCAATTTTGATGGGTTGTTTTGTTGCCGCATCACTATCATATATTTTCGGTACTTTACTAACAGCTAATGGAAATTTGATGCAACTTAATATTATGGCAGCTTCGGGCATGGGCTTAAACCTGCTTTTAAATTTAATATTAATACCACAATTTCATGCTGTTGGAGCAGCTGTATCGAGTGTAGTAACACAATTTATTGCATCTTTTTTACAAATTTATATCGCGCAACGCATTTTTAAATTTAAGGTGAATACAAGATTAATTACTCAACTCATTGTATTTATTCCATCAACATTTTTATTTGCGTACATTACTCATAACGTAATTCATAATTGGTTGGCTGGATTAATAATATTTGCTATTTCTAGCGCCGGATTTGCTTTTGCTATAGGGCTATTGCATATAAAATCGATGGTTCGCATTTTCAAATACGGATAATGCCATTTTTATGGCTGTAATTTGTACATTTGCCGCCGAAATTAATAAAGCCTAAACCTACTTTTATGACGGAAAAAGCCTCTAGTGGCAGTCTGTTCGATTCTACTAATTTAGTATTGTTTCTTTGGAAAAAAAGAAAACCAATTTTCATAGCTACGCTAATTGCATTGGTTGCATCAGTAATATTCTCATCAGAATTGTTTATCAAGCCGAGATTTAAATCATCAGTTATCATGTTTCCAACTACCAACAGTTCGATTTCAAAATCGCTGTTGAGTGAAAATAGTTTCGAGAAAGAAAATATTTTACAATTCGGAGAAGAAGAGCAAGTGGAACAAATGCTACAGATTTTAAATTCAGATGAAATCAAAGAAAGGATTATTGCGAATTATGATTTGATGAAGCATTACAACATTGATCCAAATGGCAGATATCCAATGACAGAGTTGAGTAAAATGTTTGATGAAAATATCTCATTTAATCGCACAGAATATTTATCTGTTAGAGTGGACGTAATGGATGAAGACCCTAAATTGGCTGCAGATATTGCCAATGAGATTTCTGCATTGCTTGATACTGTAAAAACAAGAATGCAACACGAAAGAGCAAAAAAAGCCCTTTACATCGTAGAAAAAGAATACAAGGATTTTGAAAGATATTTAGCAGCAAGAGAAGATACTTTAACTAAACTAAGACTTCTTGGAGTATTAAACTATGAAGCTCAGGTTGAGCGCCTTACAGAAACATTGGGTAAAGCACAAATTGCAAATAATCAAAATACTGTAAACGCAATTAAAGATCAAATGGCAGTGCTTGCGAAATATGGAGGCTTATATACTTCAATAACAGAAGATATGGAACATGATAGAGAGGCATTGAGTAGATTGAAAACAAAATACGAAGAAGCTAAAGTTGATGCTACTGAGAGATTACCTAATAAATTTGTGGTAAATGTGGCAAAAGCAGCAGAAAAAAAATCATATCCTGTTCGTTGGTTAATTGTTTTGGTTTCAACATTGTCTGTGTTTTTACTTTCAATAGTTGTAATGTTGATTTTAGAAAATGTAAGACGTGTAGGAGTTATTTCCAGTGAACGCGCTTAAGTTTTTGACGGATAAAAACAATTGGTCCGTAAGATGGTTTTACGGGCTTATCGCTGCTTTTATAGCAGTTAATTCCTATTTATTAACCCAGGAATTTTATTTACTGCCTTTGTTGCCTTTGGTGGTATTGATTCTTTTTTCTGCGCTCGTTTCGTTAGATAAGCTTGTTTATTTTATTCTATTCTTTGTGCCGTTGTCTTTGACAGTGGAGTTTAACGAGTTTGCGGCACTTACTTTACCAACTGAGCCATTGTTATTTGGAGTGATGTTGGTATTTTTCTTCAAACTGATATTTGAAGGAGGATTCGACAAGAAAATAACAACGCATCCTGTGACTATATTTATAATTTGTCATTTAGTTTGGATGTGTATTACCTCGCTTACGAGCTCAATGCCTTTGGTTTCAATAAAATTTACAATTGCAAGACTTTGGTTTGTGGTTAGCTTTTATTTTGTTGCTAGTCAGATATTTAAAAAACAAAAAAACATTAGGTTTTGGATCTGGTTGTTTACCATTCCTTTAAGCATTGTAATTATTTACTCTGTAATTCAATTCTTTAACTTTAACATTGATAAAAATGCGCTTTACTGGGTAATGCAGCCATTTTTTAAAGACCATACAATTTATGGGGCAGTTATCGCAATGATGCTTCCTGTAATGTTTGTGTTTAGCTTTGATAAATCTTACCCTCCTTCTTATCGTTTATACTCTTTTGGGTTCTTTCTTGTTATTTTAATCGGAATAGTTGTTTCATACACACGAGCTGCTTGGTTAAGCGTTGCAGCCGCCTATTGTATTTATTTGATATATCTTTTTAAAGTTGATTGGAAACTAATAGTTGCTGGATTTTTTATAGTTGTAGCGACTTTGTTTTATTTTAAAGATGATATTTTACTGAAAATTGAAAGGAACAAACAAAGTTCTTCAAAGGATTTAGGCGAGCATTTGCAATCGGTTTCTAACATTAAAAATGATGCATCTAACTTAGAAAGGATAAACAGGTGGAGTTCTGCTTTAAGAATGTTTGAGAAAAAACCATTTCTTGGCTTTGGGCCAGGAACTTACAGGTTTAAATATGCCCCGTATCAGCGTTCTTATGAATTAACTTATGTAAGCACCAATGCAGGTAAACTGGGGAATGCACATAGCGAATATTTAGGTCCATTAGCTGAACAGGGAGTTCTAGGAACTTTATTTATGTTAGGAATTATCATAAGCACTATAGTTACTGCTACCAGGTTATATTACTATTCAAAAAGTACAGAAGTTAAGTATTTATCTATTGGAATTTTGATTGGCCTATTTACTTACTTCTTGCATGGTTTTTTAAACAATTTCCTAGATCAGGATAAGGCTTCTGCCCCATTCTGGTCTATGATTGCAATCATTGTTGCGCTAGATGTTTACCATAACAGTAATGAAAAACAGGAAGAACTAGAAGAACCTGCAAGTCAGTAAGGCAATATCATCGATGTATGGTTGATTGCCTTTGTATGTTATTAAGTAATCGAGTAAAATTCTATTAAATTCTTCAGAATTGCAGGCCTTGTTTTGATGCATGATTAACTCGAGCTGCTCAATTCCAAAATCTTTACCTCCTTCATTTTCTTGTTCTACTAAACCATCGGTATAACAAAGCAAGCGCGAGTTTTTTGCTACTTCTACTTCGCCTTCTTCTAAGCGAAATAATTTCTCTAGCATTCCAAGTCCCGTTGTTCCTTCTTTTAAGAGTATCGAATCATTTTGAGAAGTTAAAATTGGAGGATTGTGCCCAGCATTTACATAATTTAATTTCCTACTTATTTTATTGTATCGGGCGATGAACATGGTAATAAATTTTTCGCCTTTTGCACTTTCTGCTACCCTACTATTAAGGTCATGTATGATCTTTTTGAGGTCGGTTGTAATTCCCACCAAAGCATGCAGATAAGCCTGAAAATTTGCCATTAATAATGCTGCCGCAACACCTTTTCCTGAAACATCGGCCACACAAAAAATTACTTCATCTTCATTTACACTGATAAAATCGTAGTAATCGCCACCGATGTGTCGCTGTGGTTGATAGAATGCAGCAAAATCGAAGTACTCATCATTTGGTAAACTTGAAGGAATTAGCATGTTTTGAACCTCTTTTGCCATTTCCATTTCTCGTTTGTACATTTCTTGTTGCACATTGTCTTTGAACAGGCGCTTGTTTTCGATGGCAACAGAGATAATATTGCTAATTGTTTCAACAAATTCTAAATCGTGTATCCGGGCGTTTTCAAGCGACAACTCATCTAAATCGCCTATTAATAAAACAGAAAGAGGTCTTTTCTTATGATAAACTGGAATTGCAACATTGAAGTTTCTAAGATTTAGGGGAGAACTTTCATTAATAAATGTAAGTTCATTAAATTCTACTAAGTCAATCTCAGGTTTAATTACTCTTGTTTCATTTGCGGCGCAATATATCACTTGCCAGCGCCAAATCTCGTCGTAACAGCAATAAGCAAATTTTGTATAACCAAGTTGTTGACTCAGAATATATTCGAAAATGCTGAATAAATCGGCTGCAGGAAAATTATTGTTGATGGCACGGGTAACCTGAAGCAAAGAATACAGTTGCTTCTTGTAATGCTGGTCTTTAGAAAATTTTACTGCCTCAATCAATTTGATATTTTTACAATTTCGTTATTTTTCGTTTTCTGTTGTAATTTTCTTCTGCAAAATTAAATCAGGTAAATATTTTAAAGCTGCTAATTCCTTCATTTTTTGTCGTGCATCTTGTGTGGGACTTCCAAAATACGTTTTATTTCCTTCTAAGGATTTTGGAACTCCACTTTGCGCTAAAACTATTGCACCTTCGCCAATGGTAAGGTCTTTAGAAACACCAACTTGCCCCCAAAGAATAACGTTATTTTCGATGCTAGCAACACCTGCCACACCAACTTGCGCGGCGAAAAGACAATTTTCTCCCACAACTGTATCGTGTCCGATGTGTATTTGATTGTCGAATTTGGTTCCGTTTCCAATAACAGTATCGCCGGAAACGCCTTTGTCGATGGTGCAACTCGCGCCAATTTCAACGTCATTTCCAATAACTACACGGCCGCAGCTTTTCATTTTATCGTAGCCTTCGGGTCGGCGCTTAAAGTAAAATGCATCTGCACCAATTACAGAATTGGCGTGAATTACAACCCGATCGCCTAAAACACAGTGGTCGTAAATGGTAACGTTTGGATGAATGATGCAATCTTCGCCAATGGTAACATTGTTTCCCACAAAAGCTCCGGGTTGAATAATGGTTCCTTTTCCAATTTTAGCAGAGGTATTTACCAATTGTTCTGCGGGTTGAAAGGGTCTAAAAAAGTCTACTAAAAAATTATAATCACGAAATGGGTCATCGCTGATGATGAGTCCTTTGCCTTCAGGGCAAGGAACGTCTTTATTGATTAAAATAGTTGTTGCGGCAGAATTCAAGCATTTGTCGTAATATTTTGGATGGTCTACAAATGACAAATCGCCATTTTCGACCTTATGAATCTCGTTAATTCCACTCACTAAATGATTAGGATTGCCTTTGAATTCGGCGTTAATTAACTGACTTAGTTCTTTTAAGGAAATTGGAGGGTTTAACTTCATGCTATAACTGAGAATGGCGAAAGGTAATAAAATACATTTGATGCGCTAAATGCTATTTTTATGACTGCAGCCGCGCCCTTGATTGAGGCAAGTATACTGCGACTGAAAGAAGCAGATACTGCCGAAAGCGAGAAAAGGCGCCCAAAAAAAATAAATCGGCATAAAACTAAATAAGCAATATTTGTGACAGTCCAGCGTAATTATATAGTTGTAATGAGGAAATTGACTGAATAAAAAAGAGAGAAATTCTTTTTCAAAAATTATCTTTGCAGGCTAAAGCGAGATTTGATTTCAACTAGATGACCGTAAATGAAGCTCTTCAATTGTTAGAATTGAACTTACCTGTAAGTCATGAAGAAGTGCGGCTTGCTTTTAGGAAAATGGCCAAGCGGTTTCATCCTGATTTATTCATAGAAATTAAAGAGCAACAGGCGGCATCGTTGAAGTTTATTGAGGCAAAAAAGGCAAATGACTTCTTGTTAAAATTACCGGTTGAGGCGATTAATGACATAAGAAAACGCCCAATTGCCAGCCAAAGAATAAAACGCGAAAGGGCAGCAGCTCCGCCACCTCCAAAAGTTAATTCTCCTTTAATTAAAGAATTAGACAATATTGCGCGTTTGTTTCACCTCATAAATGAACAAGGAAAGGAATTAAAATGGTGGAGTAAACTGAGGAAATTTAACTTTAACCCTTTAGAAACTGTAGGGAAATGGTATGAATTTTTGATTGAGAAATCGTTTCCCGGTGAGAAAAAGTTAGGCGCTATAGGTTTTGCATTTTACCGGTTTTTTAGATTGCTGTATGGCAGTATTGTTTTAATTATTGGAATGCTGATAATGTCAATCGGTGGTTTAATAGCTGCTGTAGTAATGTTGCCGTCTTTCGGGGTATTTTATTTTTGTTATTATTTTTATAATCAATATTTAGAAAGGATAAGTTTGGAATTAAATAAAATGATAATTCCAAACAATTTTAATAGTTGGAGAAATGCTAAATCTATTTATTTAAAATATAGAATTATGCCCATGATTTTATTTATTTCTCTTGCTGCAACTCTTTTATTTTTAGCTCAGTACGGGAGTTTCTTTGTAAGTTCAATTGCGCTATTTTACTCAATTTTGGTGTTGTTGCTTTGCTTAAGTATTTTTTCTGAATTTCTTTTATTTAGAAAATCTGTGCGTAAAAGGAGCGCTGAATTTGCAGAAGCTTAAACAATTACTGGTCTTGCAAATCGAACCATTGTCTGCGTCGGTTCAGTTTTAAATCTTGCAACATGGCCGATTTTACTTGAATTGTAAAACTGTAGCTTTTGCGGAATCCAAATGGAATCCAATTGAAACGCATTTCCCAGCAATGTAAATCTCGAACAATATCAATGCTTGTAAATGTGAATTCCCTTTGTTTAAAATCATATCCTGAATTAAATCCTAATTTCCATTTTTGGGTGATGGAAACATCTCCATTAAAATTTAAAATTTGATTTCTTTTTAACTCGTTTCCGCTTGCTGTAATGCCATAAATATAGCTCAGGTTTAATCGCCAAGGAATATCGAAATCGTAATAATTAAAAGGATTTCTTGCAATGCCTGCGAGCTCTTCGGGCGTTCCTTTTTGGGTTGTTTTAGTAGTTTTCTTTTTACTCGTTAATGAAGTTGTTAAAGCTAAACTGGAACTGAGCATGCGCAATAACTGGCCAGTTTCATTTAATTGAAATTTATTAACTCGTAAGTTATTTGTAGGATTAATGGCGTAAAAATCATAATTGCTGCTGTAAACTACATCTAATTTTTTAAACAATTTAGTACGAGCTGCAATATTTATTGGTGCCCAATTGAGAGAATCGGCGGCCAAATTATAAGAGGTTCCAAAATTCAAAGCATCTAAAATCACCACTTTTTTTAATCCTGTGCCAGTTGTATCGCGTTTAGATTTGAATTTGCCTTCAATATTATTATTGACATTAAATCCAATTGTACCTTGCCTGCCAACTGTTGGTTGACCATACAAACCTTGTTCGAAAGGCGACCAAAGTTGGAGCACTGAATTAGTTGAAGGGTCGATGAGCTGTCTTTGTGTACCAAAATCGGGTTGTAACCTAAAACTCAATTGAGGATTCATTACGTTTCTAATGGTGTTTTTTCCCAGTTTCAGAAAACTGTATACTCTTGTAGAAACTGTTGTGCTTAGGTTATATTCAGCTAATGTTTTGAATTGTCTTAATGTGTCTATGAGAATGGAATTAGATGTAGTATCGAATTGTTTATCGATAGAACTAAAGTAATTACGCATTAAAAAATTAACACTTGGTGTTACAGTAAAGTACTTCAACACTTGCATGGAAGTGGAAATAGGCAATGTATGTTGCACACCGTTATTGAATTTGCTGAGCCAGCCTGGTCTTCCTATCAATGAATCTGCTATGGTAATGCTGTTTCTGCTTTGCATGGTATAGGTAACACCAATTTTTTCGTACCACCTTTCGGTTCCAACAACTTTTTTACGTTTTGCCGGAAAAAGTCTGTTGGTATTGAGTTGAAATTCGGGAGCTGATAATGTAATAATTTTAGTTGCCGTATTTTGACTATGACCAGCACTCACATTGATATTGATGGGTAGTTTTACAAAAGATTTATAATAGGAAATACTTGATTGGAAAGTGTTGGCAACAATTGTAGCAGTATTTTGTGAATTCAGTGCATTGTAATTACTTGTTCCGGCTTGGACACTTGCAGAAAACCGTGAATTAGGTCTTGCCTTGGCATCCTGGTTATGTTTCCAGTTAACAAAGAAATCCTTACTGATTCTTGAACCGAGCAATTCTGGGTCACCTTGTAAAATATTAGAATATCTAAGGTCAAGGTTTCCATTGTAATGATAGCGGTTGTTATATGAAATTCCAGATTTTACGCCCCAGCTTCCGCGTGAATATATATCACCACGAATAGAAGCATCAATATAATCGTTGATACCAAAGTAATAACCACCATCGGTAAGAAAGAAACCAAGGGCAGGAGAATCACCATATTGCGGGAAAAGAATTCCAGACTTACGTGTTGTGCTGTTAGGAAACAATCCAAAAGGCACCACCAAAGGAGTTGGCACATCTTCAATCACCAAATTTGCAGGACCCGATACAATTTTATCATTTGGAATTACTTTTATTTTACTGGCGTTGATAAAAAAGTGAGGATGGTCGGGCAAATCGCAGGTTGTGTATTTACCATTCTTGACATAAAACTCATCTTTTTCATTTTTCTTCACTTGTTCTCCATGCAGAAAACCATCTCCCTGCTTGGTAAAAACGCCAGAAATTTTGCCTTTTTTCGATTTGAAGTTATAATCAATTTTATCTGCGTTAAAGGTTTGTGAACCCTCATCGAAAACTGGTTCTCCTTTTATTTTTCCTGTGCTGTCGGGTCTTCCTTCGGCATGCACCACATTGTTTCCCCAGTTAATCTCAATGTAATCGGCAGTTAAATGTATTTTATCATATTTAACATCAGCGTTTCCATATAAATAAATCTTTTTGCTCTTCATGTCGAAGCGCATAGAATCGCTGGCTTGGTAATCGACTTTGGAATCTAAAGCATCTGAAGAGGCAGGTAATTGGCCAACTTCTAGCTTTTTTACAGTCTTTGAGGTGTCTTTTTTAGCAGAATCTGGCGTTAATTGTGTTTCAACGGACAAGGTTTTTGACATCAATGCGTTATTCTCCAATACTTGCGCTGACACATTTGTGCCTCCAAATATTGTGAATAAAACTGTTGTTAAGTGTTGAAGCGCGTAAGCGAAACGCAATGTCAGATAAGATTAGTTTTGTAAAATTCGATGTTAACGGCTGCAAAACTAATTTATTTCAGTGCAATCGAAGATGATTACTACAAAACAGATGAAACATAGATTGTTAAAAAGCTTTTTAATTTTACTCTTCTTAATAGTATTGGCGGGTATTACAGTGTATTTTTCTACACCTTTACAAGCTGTTAAAAAAGATAAAAGAGCTTCCGTAATGAGGACAGTTGTGATTGATCCTGGACATGGCGGACATGATCCGGGATGCCATGGCTCTTCTGCAAATGAAAAAAATGTGGCTTTGGCTGTTTCTTTAAAGCTTGGGAAATTAATAGAACAGCATTTTCCTGATGTGAAGGTTATTTATACCAGAAAAACAGATGTATTTGTTGAATTATATAGAAGAGCGCAAATAGCAAATGAGAACAAAGCCGATTTGTTTATTTGTATTCATTGTAACAGCGGACCGAAAACTGCCTATGGAGCAGAAACATTTGTAATGGGTTTGCACAAAACAGATGATAATTTAAATGTTGCGAAAAGAGAAAATGCTGTAATTCTTCAGGAAGATAACTATGAAAGAAAATACGATGGATTCGACCCGAATAGTCCTGAAGCAAATATTATTTTCTCGCTTTATCAAAATGCTTTTTTAGACCAGAGCTTGTATTTTGCTGACAGGTTGCAGCATGAGTTTAAAACATATGCAAACAGACATAACAGGGGTGTGAAACAAGCTGGATTTCTTGTTCTGTATAAAACTACCATGCCTTCAGTTTTGATTGAAACGGGTTTTTTAACAAATGGGGAAGATGAAAAATTCTTAAAAAGTGAGTTAGGTCAACAAAAAATGGCAAATGCTATTTTAAAAGCTTTTAATACCTATAAGCATTGGGTAGACGGCACTTCAATAAAACAAATACCAATTGAAGAAATTACAGAAGTTGATAAGCCAAAAACAATCGTAGAACAACCGCAAGAAACTAATTTTGAAAATACTATTGCAATTAAGGAGAAAGCAAAACCAGGCGAAGATGAAATCGTTTATCGCGTTCAGGTATATAATTCACCTGAAAGAGTATCATTAAAATCTTCGAGATTTAGAGGAAGAACAGATGTTTGGGAATATTATGTAAACAATTCTTGGAAATATACCGTAGGAAATTGCGAAAAACAAGAAGAAGCCATAAAATTGCAAAGCGAAATGAAGAAACTGGGCTTTACTGATGCATTCGTGGTAGTATTTAAAAATAACAATCGCATCAGTTTACAAGAAGCGCAAACCATTACACCTTAAAATAATGAATGAATGAAAATAAAGTTAACAAAGGAAGCAAGAGTTGGTTTGGTAATGGTAGCCGCTATTTTGTTTTTCTATTTTGGATTTAATTATTTAAAAGGTAAAAATATCTTCTCTCCTTCGAGAACTTTTTATGCTGTTTTTGATGATGTAGACCAATTAATGCCATCAGCGAGAGTTCAGTTAAATGGAATGCAGGTCGGAATAGTAGATAATATTTATTTTGAATCAGATCAATCGTTTAGAATGATTGTTAAAATTCTTGTAACCAACAGAGATGTTACTATTCCTAAAGACAGTGAAGCACATATTGTGAGTGATTTATTAGGTACGCGCACTTTAGAGCTCTCCTTAGGTAAATCGAAAACATTTGCTGTAAAGGGCGACACTTTAATTTCAGTAAGAGATACTGGAATTACGGATGAAATAAAAAATGCCATACTTCCGCTTAAAAAACAAATTGAAAAACTTGCCAATTCGGTTGATACAGTGCTTGTTGGGTTAAATGCAGTTTTCAATACCAAAACTCAAAATGGACTGGTTAATAGCTTTGAAAGCATCAACACTTCCTTGTTAACCTTTGAACATACAGTTAAAGAATTCGATATTTTAGTTTCCAGCGAACGTAAAAAAATGGGCGATATATTTACAAATGTTCGCTCAATTACCGAAAACTTAAAAAACAATAACGAAAAAATAAGTGGTGTTTTTAACAATTTGGATAGGATTACTGATGATGTTGCGAAAAGTAATGTGAAACAAACAATGACCGATTTAAGCAGTGCTGTTAATAGTTTTAACAGCATTTTAAATAAAATTGAAAAAGGAGAAGGCAGCATTGGTCAGTTAACGAGCAATGATTCTCTTTATAAAAATCTTGATGCTAGTTCAAGAAATTTAAGCTTATTGCTAGAGGATATGAAAGCAAATCCTAAACGGTATGTGCATTTCTCTCTCTTTGGAAAAAAAGAAAAAACGAACAAGCAGTAACTTCTAAGGTTTATTAATTTGGGAAGTTTATATTTGTTCAATTCAAAATATTTGTATGGGTATTGAAAACGTTTTATTCACCATTATTCTTGCTGCTGGTGCAGGACTATTTACATGGAATGTTAGAAAAATAATACGTAACATTCAACTAGGAAAAAAGCTAGATAGAACTGACCAACCGGCAGAACGCTGGAAAATAATGGCAAAAGTAGCTTTGGGACAAAGCAAAATGTTAGTGCGTCCAATTCCAGCAATTCTGCATTTGTTTGTTTATGTTGGTTTTGTAATAATCAATATTGAAGTCTTAGAAATCTTATTGGATGGAATATTTGGAACACACAGACTATTTTCATTCTTAGGAAGCTTTTATGATTTCTTGATTGCCAGTTTTGAAGTCTTGGCCTTATTAGTTTTGATAGGAGTTGTAGCATTTTTTATAAGAAGAAATGTTATTTATATAAAACGATTTAGACAAGGAGAATTAAATGGATGGCCGCGTTCGGATGCGAATATTATTTTAGGAATTGAAGTTTTACTGATGTCTGCATTTTTAATTATGAATGCAAGTGATGCTATATTAGCTTCCCGAAATTTTGGACATTACATTACTGCTGGTTCATTTCCTGTTAGTGGCTTTTTAGTTCCTTTGTTTGATTCACTTTCCAACAATTCTTTGGTGCTTTTGGAAAGATTTACCTGGTGGTTTCACATTTTAGGCATCTTAGCATTTCTGAATTACCTGCCCTACTCTAAGCATTTCCATATAATATTAGCATTTCCAAATGTATATTATTCAAATCTGGAAGCGAAGGGACATTTCACCAATATGGATGCAGTTACCAATGAGGTAAAATTAATGCTCGACCCATCTGCAACACCTGTAGAGATTGAAGGTCCGATAAAATTCGGAGCAAAAGATGTTCAAGACCTTACCTGGAAAAACCTACTAGACGCATACACTTGTACCGAATGTGGAAGATGCACTTCGGAATGCCCAGCAAACCAAACAGGGAAATTGTTAAGTCCAAGGGCCATTATGATGAAAACCCGCGACAGACTTGAAGAAGTAGGTAAAAACATCGATAAAAATAAAGGAACGTTTGTAGACGATGGAAAATCGTTATTACATGATTATATAACACCTGAAGAACTTTGGGCTTGCACTACTTGCAATGCTTGTGTGGAAGCTTGTCCAGTAAACATTGACCCTTTGAATATAATTGTTGATTTGCGCAGACAATTGGTTATGGAAGAAAGTGCACCTCCAGCATCACTAAGCACCATGTTCAATAACATGGAAAACAATGGAGCTCCATGGCAGTTCTCACCTGCAGATAGATTAAACTGGGCTACTGAATCTTAAAAATCCATAGAAGAATGAAAATTAAAACCGTTGCAGAATACATTGCAGAAGGAGACAGTCCTGAAATTCTTTTTTGGGTTGGTTGTGCGGGCAGTTTCGACGACAGAGCGAAGAAAGTAACAAAAGCTGTTGCAAAAATCTTAGATGCAGCACAAGTGAAATTTGCAGTTTTAGGTACAGAAGAATCTTGTACGGGCGATCCTGCAAAAAGGGCAGGAAACGAATTTTTATTTCAAATGCAAGCCATGCAAAATATTGCAGTTTTAAACGGATATGAAATAAAAAAAATTGTTACAGCTTGTCCGCATTGCTTTAATACCCTAAAAAATGAATACCCCGATTTAGGAGGAAATTACGATGTTGTTCACCATAGTCAGCTCATAGAGCAGCTGTTGAATGATGGTAAAATAAAAGTGGAAGGAGGAGAATTTAAAGGAAAGAAAATTACTTTTCACGACCCTTGTTATTTAGGTAGAGCAAATGGAGAATATGAGGCGCCAAGGTCTGTTCTTGCTAAATTAGATGCAGAATTAGTTGAAATGAAAAGATGCAAAGCCAAAGGTCTTTGCTGCGGAGCTGGTGGAGCACAAATGTTTAAAGAAGCAGAAAAAGGCGACAAGGAAGTGAATGTAGAACGCTCCGAAGAAGCATTAGCGTTACAACCAAATATTATAGCGGTTGGATGTCCTTTTTGCAGCACAATGATGACAGATGGAGTAAAACACGCTGAAAAAGAGGGAACTGTTAGTGTTCTTGATATTGCGGAATTAATTGCGCAAGCTGCCGACTTATAGTTTGTTTGATATTATTTTTTATTACTTTCGAAGTAACTAAAAACTTTATCATGGAAACAGCTTTTCAACACATTGAAGATTCAGATAGAATTTGGGTTTACCAAGCCAAAAGGGTTCTTTCGAATGAAGAAATTGCAGCACTTATAGATTCTGGAAAAATGTTTGTAGCGAATTGGGCTGCACATGGTCAACCTTTGAGAGCAGAAATTATGGTTTTAGATAATCTGTTTGTTGTAGTAATGCTCGATGAGCGTCAGGCAATGGCTACAGGTTGTTCTATTGATAAATCAATTGGTTGGATTACAGCAATGGGCTTAAAGCTTGGAATTGATTTTATGGACCGAACACAAGTGGTTTGGTATGATGACAACGAGCAACTTCAGATTTCAAGTTTAGATGAATTTGAGACTTTAGCAGAGCAGGGACAAATAAGTTCAGACACAATGGTTTATAACAACCTGGTTTTCTCTGGAAAGGAATTAAAAAACAATTGGAAAATTCCAGCAAAAGAAAGCTGGCATAGTAGGTACTTTAAAGAGAAATTTCAGGACTAATAAAAGCTGAATTACCATTCAATTGTAGTAAAAATTAGGTAAGCTCCGAAAACAATAATTACGACACCAGATAATTTCTGAATTAAACTAAGCGCTTTGGGATTTAGAAACCTTTTTAAACCCACAGCAAGGTATATTTTTGCTAAGTCAATCCCAAAGTAGGTAATTAAAGTGGCTAAGAAATAGGATATTACCAAAGATTGCTTGTTTTCAAAAGTAGCAAAAGCTCCAGCAGCTGCTGTAAACCATATTATTAATACAGAAGGATTTAGAAAATTTACAAAAAACCCTTTTGAAATGAGGCCTAAGCTGCGTAAACCTCCGGTAGCCTTGATTCCGCTTGCTTTTAATGGTTTGTCAATGTTATCAAGTACATCATCAATATTATGTACAATTTCCGGCTCTTTTGGTTCTTCCGACACGCTTCCTTTTTTAAAATTAAAAAATGGAATTATCCCGAAAATAATTAAAATTCCTCCTCCAATTAATGCTATTAAATCTTTATACATTTCATTATTTAGTACAATGGAGGCCCCAAAAAATGCAATAATGATGTAGAATATATCGCTCAGAAATACTCCAGTGTCAAATAATAAAGCTTCTTTAATTCCTTTCTTGATACTGGTAGAAAGTAACATAAAAAACACTGGACCAAACGACATACTTAACCAAAGTCCTGTCAGAAAACCTGTCCAAAGTGCTCCCTTCATTCAATATTATTATTAGAATTTTGCGCAATATAAGCTTCCCAATCTGCTAATTGCTCTTTTTTCAAAACTCGGGGAAATTTATTCTGCCCACCTTCTTTTCCTTTACTTCTCATCCAATCGTAAAACATCGAAACTGGTAAAACTTGTAATTCCATTTCTTTGAGTGCCGATCTTCGTTCAACTTTATAATCGTCGTTTACAGACTTAATATACTCATCTAATTTCAATCTAAAATCTTCAGCAACTACTTTATCGTCTGTTCCAATAAACCATTTATGCTTAAATATTTTATCATCAATTTCTCCTGCCACACAAAATTCAGGAACTTCAACTTTCAAATCGTTTGCAGCGCTTAATATTCCATGATTCATATTATCTACACTCATGTGTTCACCACAAATACTTAAATAATGTTTAGTCCTGCCGGTTATTGTTATTTCACTATTAGATTTATTCAAAAACCTAATTGTATCACCAATCATATATCTCCAAGCGCCAGCGCATGTGGAAAGTATAATTGCATAATCAACACCTTCTTTTACTTCATTTATTGAAAGTACTTCAGGACTTTTTACTAATGATCCATCAAAATTAAAATTTGACTCATTAAAAGGAATAAACTCCAGAAAAATACCATTGTTAAGCACCAATTCCATTCCCTGCATTTCTTTTTTGCTTTGTAAAGCAATAAATCCTTCTGATGCAAGATAGGTTTCAATGTAATCTATTGGTTTAGATAATAGCTTTTCAAAACCTTTCTTGTAAGGTTCAAAGAATACTCCTCCATGCACATAAATACTTAAATTTGGCCAGATATCATGAATGGTGTTTAGTTTGTAATGATTAATCACCCTTTCCATCACAATTTGCACCCAAGCAGGTACACCTACAATAATTCCAATGTCCCAATCTTTGGCTGAACGGACAATCTCTTCTAATTTCGCTTCCCAATCTCGTTCACGCGCAATTTTTTTACCCGGTTTATAATGCGCTTGGAACCAAAAAGGTACCTGAGCAGCGTTAATTCCACTTAAATCTCCTTCGTAATAACTACTTTTTTTCTGAAGATCAGTTGAACCACCAATCATTAAGATTCCTTTTTCAAAAACCTCTGGCTCAAGATTATAATCGGCCAAAGATAGAATCTGCCTTACACTGGTTCTCCTGATACTTCTTATCATAGACAGTGTAACAGGAATCTTTTTACTTGGTGCTCCAGAGGTTCCCGAACTAAGTGCAAAATATTTTACTTTTCCCGGCCATGCAACATCTTCTTCTCCTTGCAAGGAGCGATGCCACCACTGGTCATGTATGGAATCATAATCGAAAATAGGCACACGTTTTTTGAACTCTTTCTGAGGATCACTTGAATTTAAAATTTCTTCAAATCCATAATGAATTCCAAATGCAGTATCTTGAGCTTTCTTGAGTAATTTTAATAACGTTTTTAATTGCTTCTTTTCTGGTTTTTGGCTTCTCCTAACAATTTTTAATCGTGTTTGAATGTCCAAAGCCTTCTTAATTGCTTTTCCAATTAAAGTCATTTTATAAAAATTCTTATGCCATGCGTAAATTGATAATCTCTTTTTCTGTTAATAATCGGTAATTTCCTCTTGGCAGATCTTTTTTTGTTAATCCTGCAAAGAAGGTACGATCTAATTTCACCACTTCATACCCTAGGTGTTCGAAGATTCTTCTAACAATTCTATTTTTCCCCGAATGAAGCGCAATTCCAATTTCAGTTTTATCTGCACCTTCACCCACATAAGCAATCTCATCTACTTCTGTTAAACCATCTTCAAGCGTAATACCTTCAGTAATTTTCTTTAAATCAACTGCTTTTAAATTTTTATCGAGCGAAACATGATAAATCTTCTTTACCTGATGACTTGGATGGGTTAACTTTTTTGCCAATTCCCCATCATTTGTCATTAGCAATAATCCTGTAGTTGCCCTATCTAACCTTCCAACTGGATACAATCTTTCTTTACAAGCATTTTTAACCAATTCCATCACTGTTTTTCTGCCTTCAGGATCATTACTTGTTGTGATATAATCTTTTGGCTTATTCAATAAAACGTAGCGTTTAACTTCTTTGCTTAAAGTTTCACCTCCATATTGAATTTTATCCATTGGACTAATTCGGAAACCCAATTCAGAAACCACCACGTTGTTTACCTTGATAGCGCCGCTTTTTATTAAATCATCCGCTTCTCTTCTTGAGCAAATACCTGCATTTGCAATGTACTTGTTCAATCTAATCTTACCATCTAAATCTTCTAAAGTTTGTTTTTTCGCCTTCTTATCTCGAAAGATTTTAGGGCTGCTCCTTCTAGCATATTCTGGAGACTCCAAAGGTTTTTCCCAATCTTGTTTAATGTTTTTTCCTTTCTTGAAATCTCTGTCTTTTGAATAAGGCTTATCTACAAATTCAGCCGAAGAGTTCTCTCTCCAAGCGCCTTTTTCACTTGGTGCACTATCATCTTTACTTGATTTACCCCAATCTTTTTTTCGTTTATCTTCATTATGACCAGTTGTTGAAGAGGATTTACCTGAATATTCTCTCTTTACATAAGGTCTCTTTTCTCCATATGAAGGTTTTTCTTCAGGATTCCATTCTTTCTTCCTTTCAGAGAATGACGGTTTATCGCCGTATTCTTTAGGTCCATCGTAATTACTTTTTCTATCGTCTTTGTTCCACTCTTTTTTTCTATCTCCAAAAGCTGGTTTATCGCCATATTCCTTAGGTCCATCAAATTTTCGTGGTCTTTCGTCTTTACTCCAAACTTTTTTCTTATCGCCGTATGCTGGCTTATCGCCATATTCTTTGGGGCCATCAAACTTGCGTGGTCTTTCGTCTTTGTTCCAAACCTTTTTCTTGTCTCCAAAAGCAGGTTTATCACCGTATTCTTTTGGGCCATCAAATTTGCGCGGTCTTTCGTCTTTATTCCAATCTTTTTTCTTATCACCATAAGCAGGTTTATCGCCATATTCTCTTGGTGTATCAGATTTTGAATAGTCTGATTTTCCGGCTATTTTCTTCTCTCTAAAAACTTTAGGAGTATCAGATTTTCCTGATGACTTTTCATAGGAAGAATCGCTATTTTTTCTTTCATAGCTTCTCTTAGGCCTATCAGCATCACTTCTATCTGTTTTTTTATCTTTAAAATCGAAATCTTTTCCGTCTTTTTTAGGAGTATATTCAGCAGGTGCAAATTTCTTTGCCGTATAAGGTTTATCTGCTCCAGGTTCATCTTTTCTTGGCCTTCTTTCTCTTGGTGCTTTTTCTTCAGAACCTCTACGTGCTCTTTTTTCTGAGTCATCACTTGATTTTGGTGATTTATTGAACTCGAAATTTTTCTTCTCCATCGCAATGCATTTTTAACAATCGGCAAAAGTACGGAAAATGCGCTTTAATTAGTCAAAAGGACTAAAAGCGTTTGTAAGGTGCGTAACTGTTGCATTTTCTCCATTAATCAGTACGCTTAAAATATCAAATCGTGTTTCTTTATCTATCTTAAACTGTCGGATATAATAGTCTGCCATATTAACTAAAGTGCGTTGTTTTCTATAATCGACTGCTTCTTCTGGTTTACCAAAAGTTGTATTGCTTCTAGATTTAACTTCTGCAATTACAAGCCAATCATTGTTTTCGGCAATAATATCTATCTCACCAAATTTTGTCTTCCAATTCTGAGCTCTGATTGAATATCCGTTTTGTATTAAAAATTCTGCTGCGGCTAGTTCACCGGCTTTTCCTAAATCATTGTGGGAGGCCATAATAATGAATAATGAATAAT
>JAIXYK010000041.1 GCA_027490225.1 Bacteroidota bacterium
AATTGTAGGCCCACAGCCTTATTTACTGGCCTGCGTAGAGCGCGATGGCGCACAACTTTACATGGAAAATACAGGCTACCCAGCCAATGCCAACGACCCTTGTTTTATTACCCCACCTAATGGAGGCAATACCGGAGGTGGAGGCGGAAGTACTGGTGGAGGCGGAACAGGCGGTGGTGGAACGGGTGGAGGGCCAGATACTATTATTACAGCCATTGAACAAGCAGACTTTAACAACCTAACTGTATATCCAAATCCTGTAAAAAACGAATTGAAATTGGGCGGTAAAATTAACTTACCTACCAAGCTTCGCCTTTACAACCTTGCAGGAATATGCGTATGGCAGGGGGAAACTGCCCGGTCCGAAACGGCTACATTCCAACTCAACCACTTGCCGGCACAATTGTATTTTTTAGAAATTATGCAGGGCAATAGATTGAAGAGAATGAAGATTTTGAAGGAATAACCAGCTTCAAATTTTAATTGAATTTGGGGTAAATTGGTTTTGGCGGTTCAATTATTGGCGGATAAACTTTTGGAAAATTGGGTGGAATTTGAGGTGGGTAATAAAATGGGAATGAAGTATTTGTGGGAGAAGAATGTGGCGGAGCTTTTTTAGAATTTCTTGAAACACCAATTTTTTTCTTAAGATTGCTTATTGGAGCAACACCATTTTGATAAGTTAACATAGCTTTATAGATTAATAATAATGTAAAATAAATCAGCAGACCGTTTATTCAATCTGGCTGTAACATATAATTTGTTTTTTAGCCTTGGTAGGCCCGACGGGTATTAGAAAACAATTCAGTATTCATGAAAGTCCGCTCTTCATTTTTCGAATTAATAAAATGCGAAAGTTGAATTTCCTTTTCGTGGAGCTGTTTTCTTAAAAATGCAATCTCCGTTTCTAAGTGTTTTAAATACGGTCTTGTTTCTTCTGAAATGTCTTCGGTGAGCCCACATGCTTTGCTCATTTCAGAAAATGACATTCCTAAAATTTCAGCAATGGCCATTAAACGTTCTACTGTTAATGGAGCTGTTCCTCTTTCGATACGACTGTAATTAGAAGTGTCAATTCCTAACTTTATGGCCATAAATTCTTGTGAAATTGACTTTGAGGTTCTAATTTCACGGATAGTATAAGCTATTTTCATATATATAGGTATAATAATTTCTACTTTATAGGTGTCTAAATTATTGAACAATTTTGTAATAAAAAAATCATTTGGCGCAAAAGTTTTGCGTATTACGCAATATCAATAATCCAGCTGGAGAATAGTTTTGCAAAAGAGATTACAACTAAAAAATTATTAATTCAATTTATACGCTTATGAATACATCCTAAAAAGACTTTTCAAGCAGACATGCTTTTTAAAAGTTGGCAGCCTCATTCGCCTCACCATTTTCGGAAATGAAAAAACATATTATTTATTTATCAATTATTTAAAAATTAAAAATCATGAAAAAATTATTATTTGTAGTGTTAGCTATTATTAGTCTTTCTGCGTTTGCAAACAACAAAAACCTGAAAGATAAGGTCGAAAAAAAGAAATCAGCCCCAATTATTACTTTGTGTTTTTCTCTTGATGGCGAAATTGGGCGAAAAGATAGGAACTGCAAAGGTTTTGGACTCGGTTGTCTTAAAATAATTACAGATGTAGAAATTAAGACAACACTTGCACCAGGACAAATTTATGCAGACGTTAGAATGTTAAACAGCAGTAAGCTTAATTTAATATTCACACCAGAAAAAGACGAAACCACAAACCAAGAATTTTTTGTTGAATCTGGCTCAAGTCAATTTTTCCAAAACGCAGCTAAAAAGTTAGGATATTCAAGTGTTTTGTTATTAGAAGGTAAATATCCAGTTTCAAGACTGAGTGATGGAAGGTTAAGTGTAGATTTAAAAGTTATCACAAAATAAAAACATCTGCCTCCTGTTTCAGGAGGCAGAATTAACTTATTTATATGAAAAAGATATTTGTACTTTCGATTTTGTTTATCCAATTGTTTGGTAGCTGTAATTATCTGACTACTAAATATTTAGGATTTAAGCAACCCAAACCCAAGTCAGAGGATTACATTTATCGGTTTATAAAAAACAAAGAACTAAACATAAATAGAGTATTGGTTTTTTCGGATACTTTTATGATTAGAGGAATAATATCTAGGTCCGCAAAAGACTTAATTTTTCTATCTGATGGGAGCCAAGTAAATAAAGATGCAGAGAAAGATTCACCCAATTGCAGCTCGAATGGAATAGATTTTATAAATACTTTTCAAAAAGGGAAAAAATATCCGACTATTCCTAACTCCAGTTGGGATAAAGAGCAATCCCGTTGGAAGCTATTAGATAGTGGGCTTTATGAAAAAATTTCTGCAAGTAATTTTGATTTAAATATAGTTTACTATTGGGGCTCATTTATAGGAAGGCCTAACCTTAAAAACAGGATTGACAAAATCCAAGAATTAATAAAATCAAGACCAGATTTAACAATAAATTTTGTTTTAGTAAATGTAGATTTGAGAAAGAACGTTGATATGGGCTATGAAAGCATTATAATAGAAAAGATGATTAAAGATGGCAAGTTAAACTCTAAAGTGTTGAAGATTAAATAGATTTTGATTTGTTATTCATATTCTAGTGAGAATTTTAATTTAGAAATGTATCCAATCACATTTAAGCACTTTGGATAAATTGAATCAGCAATAACTCCGTATTTTATTAATTATTTTAGTTTTGTTAAGTTAAATTCTTTATCAACGATAGACCAAACCATATCTTCGCTAAGCTTTATCATGAAATTCTATTTTTGAATAAAATGAAAGAGCAGGGTTTGTTTGGTACGATTTAACTTTCAGTCTTTTTCAGAAAGGCAAATCTATGAGCATATCCAGAACATGCCTACAAAGTTAGAATCGTGTTTTGCTGTTCATTATTTCCAAAATAAAATCTTTTATACCTCTGACGTTTCTATTAAATTCTCATAACAAAACAAACACAATAGAAAAATCAATAAACCCAGATGAAACATCTTTTTATGTTGATTTGCCTCTTTTGTAGTTGTAAGGTATTTTCCCAAAACGACCCATGTAAATTGGAAAGAACAAAATCTAACGATACTCTTTGCATTCCTAAACCTAAAACCAGCAAAACCAATAAATTCAATTTATTACTTTCTCTTGAAAAAATTAAAGTCAACTCTAACAGTTACGCTTGCAAAGTCAATGCATCTTCTACTTTTCAAAATGAAATAAGCAAGCAACTAAAAAACACAAAATTGAGTGCTGAGATATTTGATGAAACGGGTTTTTCATATATCAGCGACAGCAGTTATAATAAGGACAGAGATCTTTCACGTATAAAAGGATGTATTCAAATAGCCAAACTACCAAAGAAATACGAACTTTCATTTTCATCCTTGTTACAATCCCAAAAACTCAACACCTTTGTCGATCAACCTGACTCTGCTGTAAAGCGAAAATTGCAGTCTGGGCCACTAAGTCCTGGAATTTTAACTTTGGCTCTGGGCTTTAAAAAAGAAATTAAATCAGATATTCACTTAGAACTTGGTCTCGCCAGCACTAAAATTACCTGGATAAGCAACAAGCAATTGTACCTTGTTCAACAAACAGAAGAAATTGCAGGGGTTTCGAAAGATAAAAAAGCCAATATTGAAGGTGGATTCAGCTTTCAGGGAAAAATGGATAAGCAAATTGCCAAAAATCTCAAATTCCAGAATACAACCATTGTTTTTAAAGACATTTTCACCAACCATGACCTAAGCATTGAGTTTCGCAACAGCCTTAGTTGGGAGCCTGTTAAATACGTTTCAACAGCCATCAGAACAGTTTATACATACGACCCTAACCGTTGGCCGCCATCGCTTTGGTTAGGTGAATTTAATTTAGGGCTGAATATGGAGAAAACGAGGTGATTACGACCTAATCGCTTTCACTCCGGGCAATTCAATGCCTTCCATATATTCGAGCAATGCGCCCCCGCCTGTGCTTACGTATGAAACTTTATCAGCAATATGGAACTGGTTTACGGCTGCAACGGAATCTCCGCCACCCACTAAAGAAAAGGCGCCATTGGCTGTAGCTTTTACAATAGAATCGCCCACGGCGCGGGTACCTTTTTCGAAACTAGGCATTTCAAATACACCTACAGGTCCGTTCCAAAGAATGGTTTTGGAGGCCTGAATCACTTTATCGAACAAGGCTTCTGTTTCTGGCCCAATGTCTAAACCCATCCAGCCATCGGGAATTTCTCCCACAGGGGCAATGCGTGTACTCGCATCATTGGCAAACTTGTCGGCTATAACTGCATCTACAGGTAAATGTACAGTTACACCTTTGGTTTTAGCAGATGCTAATAATGCTTTGGCCATGTCGAGCTTATCTTCTTCTACCAAGCTAGCGCCTATTTTTCCACCCATGGCTTTGATAAAGGTAAATGTCATTCCTCCACCAATAATCAAGTTATCTACCTTGTTTAAAACATTGTCAATAATAGAAATCTTGCTACTTACTTTTGCCCCGCCCATAATGGCTGTAAATGGTCTTTCTGCGTTGTGTAACACCTTGTCTATCGCAGTAATTTCTCCACCCATTACATATCCAAACATTTTATTTACCGGAAAGTAATCGGCAATTACGGCTGTAGAAGCATGTGCCCGGTGTGCTGTTCCAAACGCATCATTCATATAAATATCGCCCAATGTGGCTAATTTTTTAGCAAAACCAGGATCTCCGGCTTCCTCTTCTTTATAAAAACGTAAATTTTCTAATAATAGAACCTGCCCATTATGTAAGGCCTTCAAGGCATTTTCGGCAACATCGCCAATACAATCTGCTGCAAATAAAACTGGTTTGCCCAGCAATTCTGAAATGGTTGGAACTATGTGTTTCAATGAAAATTTATCTTCAGGTCCTCCTTTTGGTCTACCTAAGTGCGACATTAAAATTGCAATGCCTCCGCCTTCAATTACTTTTTTAATTGTTGGAATGGCTGCGCGAATGCGTGTATCGTCTGTTACTTCAAATTGCTCGTTTAAGGGAACATTAAAATCTACCCTTATCAATACTTTTTTACCTGTGAAATCGGTGGTATCGATGTTTAACATACTGCCTATAAGTTTAATATTATTTTACTTTCACCTTTTGTCCAGGTGTAATCTTTGATTTTGTGCTAAAACCATTCAATTTGCGGATTTCTGCAAGCGTCATTCCGTGGCTGGTTGCAATTTTCCAAAGTGTATCGCCCGAACGAACCTTGTAATATTTTACGCCTGTTTCTTTTGAACTATTCTTTTTAGGAGCTTCTTTTACAACCTTAGTTTCTTCTTTTGGAGTTTCTGATGTGGTCTCTTTATTCGCATTTTCAGCCGGAACAGCATCTGTTTTTACCTCTGTGCTTGTTGAACCTCCAGATGCTGTAACTACATCTTTTACTTGCTCTTTATAAGGAGAGCTTACTTTTAGTCTTTGTCCTCTTTTTAACTTGCTGCTGCGTAAATTATTCCACTTTTTAAGTTCGTTTACCGAAATGCCATATTTACGAGCCACCATGCTTATGCTTTCTCCTGACCTAACCACATGCGTTTTTGCAACAGGCATTTTGGTCATCATGTCTCTTACTGTTTCTGTGCGGGTTTCGTTGGCTGGTCTGTAACTATATATAGTACTTTCGTTATTGATGAATGTAGCTATCTTAGATTTTGGTAAAGTCAAAACATGGTATTTATCTGTTTCAGGAATCACCCCTAACAGATAGGTTGGATTTAAAAATGAGATATCTTCTACAGGCATATCTAACACTCCGGCCAATTGGTTGAATGTTACGCGTTTGCGAACATGCAAAGTGTCAATCTCATTGAAAATTGCTCTTGGCATTATTGGATATAAGTTATGCTCTTTGGCATACGTCATTACATAAACAGCCGCTATAAATGCAGGCACATAACCACCTGTTTCTTTTGGTAAAAAAGGGCGTAATTCCCAGTAATTTAATTTCCCTCCCGAACGTCTGATTGCCTTATTCACATTACCTGGACCGCTATTATATGCAGCAAGCACGAGCGACCAGTCTTTGTAAATGGAATATAAATATTTCATGTATAAACAGGCAGCTTCAGTTGATTTTATCGGGTCGCAACGTTCATCGATATAGCTGTTTATTTCAAGTTTAAAAAGTTTACCAGTTCCATACATAAACTGCCATAATCCTTGAGCACCTGCGCGTGAGCGGGCAGCTGGATTTAATGCTGATTCAACAATTGCCAAGTATTTTAACTCTAATGGCATTTTATATTTTGCCAGCGACTCTTCAAATAATGGGAAATAAAGTTCAGAAAGGCCAATCATTCTAGAAACTTGATTACGCTTTCTAATAGCGTACATGTTGATGTAACCTTTTACTTCATCATTGTAAACCAGTTTAAAGGGAGATTGAGCATCTAATTTTGCGATTCTTTCAGCTAAAATTGCAGGGTCCCAAATTGGTACAGAATCTTGTGAAAATCCCAAAGACCCATTTCTGTTAAGTTCAGAACCATAACGAGCTGTTTCGAAAAGTTTTAGGTAAGCTAAACTGTCGAGCGCTGCCGAAATTGGGTCATCAACTAAAAGCTTTACAGAAGTGTCTCGTGCAGAAGGCACATAAGTTTTCTTTTGCGCGAATAACGAGCTAAAAACGGAAAGAAGTATAAAGAGGAGCGGTGTCCGAAGTGTCATTGAAATCAAAAAAACGAAAATGTATTGCCAATATTGCTGAGAATTCCGATACGGGTAAAATCAACAATTGTTCAAACCTACTTGTTTTTTTAATATAAAATTGAGTATTTGCAAGGAAAATCAACACAAAATTGTTGACAACCTAAGCATTCAAATTTTCTTCTCTTTTTAAGAGTTCTTCTGAAAAAGAAAGCAATTCATTTTCTTTCATTAAGTTACCCATCAATTGTATTCCAAAAGGCAATCCATTACTATGTTTTCCTAATGGTAAAGAAATAGCTGGAATTCCGCATAAATTAGCTTGTACAGTAAAAATATCTTCTAAGTACATTACCAAAGGGTCGTTTGATTTTTCACCAATTGGAAAAGCCGTTCCAGGTGTAGTGGGAAGTAAAATAAAGTCGAATTTTTCAAAAATCGAAAGGGTAAAATCCCGAATCATTCTGCGTACTTTTTGTGCTTTTGAATAGTATGCATCATAGTAGCCGGCACTTAAAACGAAAGTTCCTAATAAAATTCTACGTTTGACCTCTGCTCCAAAACCTTCATTTCGTGATAGAATATAAGTGCTTTCTAAATCAGTAGCATTTGCACTTCTGTGTCCATAATGAACACCATCGTAGCGGGAAAGGTTAGATGAAGCTTCTGCTGTGGTAAGCAAATAGTAGCATGGAATTAAATATTTTATAAAAGGGAAATCAATTGCTTCAACTGAGTGACCATCTGCTTTTAGCTCTTTTATCTTCTGATTAAATTGCTCTTTTATTTCATAATCGAGCCCCTCATTTTCAATATATTCTTTAAAATAAGCAATCTTCTTCTTTTCAGATACATCTAACTTTAACGGGAAATTAGGCTGGGGCTCAGAAGAAACTGTACTATCGAAAGCATCTTTTCCCGAAATAACAGATAAAATTGCAGCACAATCTTCAACCGTATTTGAAAAAATACCAATTTGATCGAATGAAGAAGCATACGCCAAAAGACCATGTCTTGAAACCCTTCCATATGTTGGCTTTAAGCCGATAACTCCACAAAACGATGCTGGCTGACGAATAGAACCTCCGGTATCACTGCCCAAGGCTGCCATGCACAATCCAGCAGCTACTGCCGCGGCAGAACCTCCAGAAGAACCTCCTGCCACAAGTTTTTCGTTAAATGGATTTTTAACTGGACCAAATGCTGAATTTTCATTAGAACTACCCATTCCAAACTCATCGCAATTTAACCTACCAATAATAATAGCATCTTCCGCAACGAGCCTTTCAACGCAGGTTGCAGAATAAATGGAAGTGTAATTATTTAGAATATTGCTTGCAGCGGAAACTTTATGCCCTTTGTAACAGATATTATCTTTTATGCCGATAATAAGACCTGCTAATTTTCCAGCTGTTCCATTTTTAATTTTAACATCAATTTCTTGGGCCAACGTTATAGCTTCTTGTTCAAAAACCTCCACAAAAGCATTTAGCGATTTTTTATCGTGAATGGATTGTTGAAAATGTTTTACTATTGATTCAATAGTTATTTCACCCGATAAAATTACTTTTCGGGTCTCCTCAATTGAGTGAAACATAACAAGGAAGGTCCTTTACCGATTAACTTTTTTTCTCAGGAAGTTCTTCGCTTTTTCCTTCTTTCGCTTCTTTAAATTCTTTCATTCCTTTTCCTAGACCTTTCATTAATTCAGGAATTTTTTTCCCTCCAAATAATAAAACGACTCCTCCAAGGATGAGTAAAATTTCTGTAACTCCAAATTTGCCCATGGCAATTATATTTAAAACTTAAGGTGCAAAAGTACGCTTTTATACTTAACCAAAACTTATTTAATTAAGCTTCTTTTAATTTGTTTTTTTCAATTCTCGCTGCAATCACGATGCTTATTTCGTACAAAATGAAAAGTGGAATAGAAACTATTATTTGACTGGTCACATCAGGAGGAGTAATAATAGCTGCAACGATAAGAATTACTACATACGACACTTTTCTAACGCTGCGCAAGGTTGCTGGACCTACAATTCCAATTTTTGCTAGAAAGTAAACTATGATTGGCAGTTCGAAAACAATTCCTGTCCAAAAAGTGGTGGAAACCACAGTGTCGATAAAGCTGCTGAGGTTTATTTGATTATTTACCTCAGTACTTACCTGGTAATTTCCGAAGAAATATACGCTCATGGGTGTAATTACATAATATCCAAACAAGATCCCCAATCCGAAAAGGAAAGAGCCCCAAAAAACTAATCCATTGGCGTATTTTTTTTCTTTATCGTAAAGTGCTGGTTTTATAAATCTCCAAATTTCCCAAAGCAAATAAGGAAAAGCGATAACTAGTCCTGTGAAAAACGCAACCATTATATGGGTTGTAAACTGCCCAGACATGTTGGTATTGATGAGAGAAAACACCAAATCTTTCATGCACAAACTATCATCGTGCAAGAGAATTTGTGAAAGCCAGCAAAAGAATCTGTAGGTAGGAAAACTAGCGTTTTTAGGCGCAAGTAAAATTCCGTCAAAAATAATATCACTATAAATAAAAGCTACAAAAGCTCCTACACAAATGGCTAAAACGCCTCTTATTAAGTGCCATCGTAAAGCTTCGAGGTGATCCAGGAAAGACATTTCGCCTCCTGTTTTTTCCTCTTCCATTTGATCCATTGCCATTTCGGGCAAAGATAGCAACATAGCATCAATATGAAAACGTTGTTTTACCGTTGTCGCTTTAATAGTTCAACATGTTCTTCTAACAATGAATAATACCTCATTTTCCAGTATTCGATAGATTCTTCTTCGTTTTTTCGTAAAGAAACGGGAGCGAACTTCCTTAATTCTGCAACATCTTCTGTAAAATCGTGGTTGATGATATTTCCAATCTGGAAGAACACTTCAACAGGTATTTTATTTCTTGAGAATTGAAAATACAACCAACTTCGTCCTTTTCCTAGTCTACGACCTATTTCAGAAATACTAATTCCACTTTTTAAAACTGCCTTTTGTAAGATAATTCCTTGGTCGTTTTGCATTTCCCGAAGTTCTGTGCATAAACGTTTAGAAATTTGTGCAATTTTAACGCAATTAAGTCAAGAGAAAATTCTATAAGTTATTGAATTATAGCTGTTAAAAATTATTGCTTGTTTTTTATTGTGTAATAAGTTGTACAGAGATTAGTTGCTGTTTTTTGAGAATTGCTTATTTCAGCTTTTTCAATAACTCAGAATATTCTTCTAACAACTTAAGGTATTTATTTTTCCAGTATTCAGCAGAGTTGTTTCCAAAGATATCTTCTTCGTCTTCTCTCAAAGACATTCTTTTCTCTTTTATTTTGTTTTTAAGTTCAGGAATTTCTGATGAGAAATCGTAAGAGATAATTTTTTCAATTTCAAAAAGGGTATCTAAAGGAACATCAGATTTTTCGAACATGTTGTACAACCATCGTCTACTTTTGTTCATACTCTTTACAATGCGTGTAATGGGAATGCCACTCTGCCTGATTGCTTTTAACAATATTTCTCCCCGATGAACCATGTTGCAAATCTCATTTGCAACGTGTATACAATTGGGCGCACATTAATTACATATTTGTACAAATTGTTGTAAATCCGATCGCCAGATATTTATACGGCTTCCTGCTATTGTAGATAAATAGTTAAGGCAATTAATTTTATATTCGCAGCAATGGAGCACCTATCTGAAATACTTAACAGCCTTGGAGAAAACAGGGAACAATACTATAATGCTGTTTCGCCTGTAATTGCGCAAACTACCAATTTTTCTTTTGCAACAGTTGCAGAAATGCGACAATCCCTGCAAACAGAATTTGAACAACCATTTTATACCAGGGGTTTCAATCCAACAGTTGCAATTTTAAGAGAGAAAATTGCAGCACTGGAAAATACTGAAGATGCCTTGGTGTGTAGCTCCGGAAGTGCAGCTGTTGCAATTGCTGTAATAGGAAATGTAAAAGCAGGTGACCATATAATTTGTGTGCATAAACCGTATAGCTGGACAACAAAATTGCTCAACAATTTGCTGGCAAGATTTAATGTAACTTCAACTTTTATTGATGGCTCAGATATTTCGAATTTTGAAAAAGCATTGCAGCCCAATACCAAAATGGTTTTCATAGAAAGTCCAAATTCTATGACATTCGAAGTGCAGGACATTCGCGCAGTTGCTGCATTTGCAAAGCGGAACAACTTAATTTCTGTTATCGACAATAGTTATTCTTCGCCCTTGTTTCAGCAGCCAGCAACAATGGGAATTGACTTAATTGTGCATTCGGCTACTAAATATTTGAATGGTCATTCTGATGTTGTTGCAGGCGTTATCTGTGGAAGCAAAAATCATATTCAACAGTTGTTTGCAAATGATTGGATGACTTTAGGCCCATCAATTTCTCCACATGACGCATGGTTATTAATACGAGGGTTGCGCACGCTTGAATTAAGAGCCAATCAATCGGCAAATAGCGCTGAGATGATTGTATCGGCGCTGGAAAATCATCCCAAAATTGAGAAAATGCTTTGGCCTTTTTCCAATCACAATCCACAATTAGATTTGGCAAAAAGTCAGATGAGTAAATGTGCTGGAATGTTTAGCATTGCCATAAAAACAGAGGATATTAAAGGAGTAGAACGTTTTTGTGATGCACTAAAGCATTTTCTTATTGCTTGTTCTTGGGGAAGTTACGAGTCTTTGGTTTTTCCTGTTTGTGGACTTGCAACTACACCCAGTTACAACAATCCGCATTTACCTTGGAACTTAGTAAGGGTCTACATTGGATTAGAGCATGCAGATTTGTTGTTGGCCGATTTGAAGCAAGCGTTGGAGAGGGTGTAAAGTGGATTTAGTTCAATCAAATTCTTCCACATTCATTACCTTCAGCACCTCGCTCATTTCAAAACCTTTGCTCAATAGCGAACGAACAATTTTTGCTTTTTCTGTTTTTGTGAAATCTTGCTTATTGCCAGCTAGTTTTTTTATGAGTTGCTGAATGGCTTTGGTATAATCACTGGAAGAAATTTCCAGTAGTCCTTTTTTTATGCAGATGGAAGAAATGTTTTTTTGCTTTAAAGCCATTTCAATCTTAATTCTTCCCCATTTGTTGATGCGAAACTTGCCACGGGCAAAACTTTTTGCAAAACGTTCTTCATTGATATATTTTTCTGAAATAAGTTCTGCAATCACAAATTCTGCATCATTATTTCTTATTCCCAATTCGAATAATTTACTTCTAACATCTTGCATGCAGCGCTCTTGGTAAGCGCAAAACTTTTGCATTTTAGCTATAGCTTCAGAAACGGTATAAACTTCTTTTGTTGCTTTAGCCATTGCCGATTAGAGAATCATTTCAGGAATATCTCCTTCAATAATTAATTTTCCTGCTGTTGCATTCTTTATCTGCTCAACAGAAACACCAGGAGCACGCTCTATCAATTTAAAACCACCATCAGGCAATACATCTAACACAGCAAGTTCGGTAACAATTTTCTTTACGCATCGCAGACCTGTTATTGGTAAATCGCACTTGGGTAATAATTTAGATTCACCGGCTTTGTTTACATGTTGCATGGCTACAATAATGTGTTTTGCAGAAGCCACTAAATCCATTGCGCCACCCATTCCTTTCACCATTTTTCCTGGAATTTTCCAATTAGCGATGTCTCCGTTTTCAGAAACTTCCATTGCGCCAAGTATCGTCAAATCTACCTTTCCTGCGCGAATCATTCCAAAGCTTAGGGCAGAATCAAAAAATGCGGAACCTGGAATAGTGGTAATGGTTTGTTTGCCAGCATTAATTAAATCAGGATCTTCTTCCCCGTCAAATGGAAATGGACCAATTCCTAATAAACCGTTTTCAGATTGTAACACCACATTCATTCCCTGTGGAATATAATTGGCTACCAAAGTGGGAATTCCAATTCCTAAATTTACATAAGAACCGTCTTTTACTTCTTGTGCTATGCGTTTTGCAATGCCTGTTTTATCTAGCATGTGTTTATTTTGTAAATGATTTTAATTAAGCCCTTGGTGTGAGTGTTCGTTGTTCAATTCGTTTTTCGTAATCAACGCCTTGAAAAATTCGGTGGACATAAATGCCTGGAATATGAATATGGTCAGGATCAAGTTCTCCTGCGGGTACTAATTCTTCCACTTCTGCAATCGTTATTTTGCCTGCCATTGCTACCAATGGATTAAAATTTCTTGAAGTTTTTCTGAAGATTAAATTTCCCTGTGTATCTCCTTTCCAAGCTTTTACAAAAGCAAAATCAACATCAAAAGCATATTCCATTAAATATTCTTTACCATTGAATGTGCGCACCTCTTTTCCTTCGGCTACTTCGGTTCCAACTCCCGCAGGAGTAAAGATGGCGGGCATTCCATAACCAGCCGCCATTAAACGTGTTGCTAAAGTTCCTTGCGGAATTAAATCAACCAGTAATTCTCCGCTCAACAATTGTCTTTCAAATTCTGCATTTTCACCTACATAAGATGAAATCATTTTTTTTACTTGTCTTTGGTGAAGCATTAAGCCTATTCCAAAATCATCGACTCCTGCGTTGTTTGAAATGCAGGTCAACCCTTTAACTCCAGATTTTACAAGCGCTGAAATACTGTTTTCTGGTATTCCGCAAAGTCCAAATCCGCCAAAAGCAAAAACCATATTATCATTAATTCCTTTAATGGCTTCTGTTGCATTTGTTACTGTTTTATTCATATGGTTTAATTATCAAAATTTTCGCCTTGTACTTCTTGTATAGATTGTTGTTTATATTCCTCGCAGTTAATTATTACACCTAAGTTTGCAGGCCTTTCGAAATCTCCTTTAGAGATTCTGATTTTTCTATCGTTATATACTTTTTTCATGTAAAGTCCCCAAATAGGCAAAGCTGTATTTGCTCCTTGGCCCAATGCAGTAGAACGAAAATGTGCAGCCCTATCTTCACATCCAACCCAAACTCCTGTAACTAATTCTGGAGTTAAACCCATAAACCATCCATCTGAATTATTCTGTGTGGTACCAGTTTTACCAGCAATTGGATTATTAAGACCATAACGGCCTCTCAACCTTGTTGCTGTTCCGCCTTCCACAACACCTTTCATTAACTCAATAACTAAATAAGCAGTTTGTTCGCTCAAAGCTTCATCTCGTTTAGGAATAAACTCTTCAAGGATGTTTCCGTTTTTATCTTCAATGCGTGTAATCCAGGTGGGCTCAATAAAAACGCCTTTATTCGCAAATGTGCTGATTGCGCCAACCATTTCATAAACAGATAAATCTGTAGTTCCCAAACAAATAGATGGCACAGGGTCTATTGGGCTTGTAATTCCCATTCTTCTTACCATTTTAATAACAGGTTGCACACCGTATTGTTTTATTAAATATGCCGAAACGCGATTAATAGAGTAGGCGAGTGCTGACTTTAAAGGAACCAACGCTCCTTCAAATTCTTTACTTGAATTATCTGGACACCAAGGACCAGAAGGAGTTTGAATACAAATGGGGGTATTAGGAACCTGCGTACATGGAGAAAGCCCTTCCTGCATTGCAACGGCATAAACAAAAGGTTTAAAAGTAGAACCAACCTGCCTTTTTCCAGAATATACGTGGTCGTATTGAAAATACTTTTGGTTAATGCCTCCAACCCAAGCCCTGATATAACCAGACTGTGGTTCAACAGACATCAATCCTGTTTGAAGAAAAAATTTATGGTATCGAATAGAATCCCAAGGGCTCATTGTTACAGTGCTATCTCCTTTCCAAGTAAAGATTTTCATTTTAACTGGAATTTTAAAAACACGTTCTATTTCCTCTTCACCGACGCCAGCATCTTTCATTCTGCGATACCTGTCGCTTCGGTTCATGGCTTGTTTGATGATGAGTTTAATTTTACTTTGAGGAATATTTGAAAATGGAGCCGATTTATATCCTTTCCAATGGGCAAAAAACTCTTTTTGAAGTTGGCGCATGTGCTCTTCTACGGCAGCTTCCGCATGCTTTTGCATACGAGAATTAATGGTAGTATATATTTTTAAACCGTCTTTGTATAGGTTGTAATTTGTACCATCTGGTTTTTTATTTTTTTGGCACCAATCAGACATTTGTTCTCTTAAAAATTCTCTGAAATAAGTTGCTTCTCCAGAATTATGACTTTCTGCTTTAAACTTAGACATGTTAATCGGTAACTCTTTTAGCTTGTCGAATTCAGCAGATGAAAGTTTGTTGTGTTTTACCATTCGGCTTAGCACGAGGTTTCTGCGTTTTAATGCACGATCGTAATTTCTTACCGGGCTGTAGTAACTCGGACCTCTTAAAACTCCTACTAACAAAGCAGCTTCATCTATTTTTAAAGAATCAGGTGTGGTATTATAAAATACCTTGGCGGCGCTTTTAATACCGAAAGATTGATTGCCAAAGTCTACCGTGTTGAGGTACATGGCAATGATTTCATTTTTGGTGTAATTTCTTTCGAGTTTAGATGCAATAATCCATTCTTTTATTTTGCGAAACAGCACTTGAAATTTATTCAAGTCTTCGCGAGGAAACATGTTTTTAGCCAATTGCTGGGTAATCGTGCTCCCTCCTCCCGAATTAGAATTTCCTCCAAATATTGTTTTTACCAAAACTCTGCCTAGCGCTTGAAAATCTATTCCAGAGTGGTCATAAAAGCGATAATCTTCCGTCGAAATAAGAGCATCTACGATACTTTTAGGTAACTCTTCAAAGCGAACATTGCTGCGGTTTTCGATATAGAATTTCCCAAGTGGTTGCTGGTCTGCAGAAATGATTTCAGAGGCGAGATTTGATCTCGGATTTGCCAGGTCTTCAATAGTAGGAAGTCTTCCAAAAAGGCCTATTGAAGTAAGTAATACTATAACAAACAAAAGTACTACAGGACCAGCGATAGCCATCCAAACCCATTTTACATATTTATTTGTAAAGAGTGATTTCTTTTTAGCGACTTGTTTCTTTACCATAAAGATTTGAAAGGGTAAAAGTAAAAAACAAACGTTCTTATTCAGTGATTATTTGTTTTTTTGAATGATGCGCATCATTTCACCTACCTCCAAAATTGTAAAAAGTAGGTAATAAATTGAATAGGTGATAACGAATTCTATAGCAAACGACTTGATTGTGAATGCTCCGATAAAGATAATTGTAAGATGAACAAACATTTTTAACGACAATGTTGCCAAGAAGCCATTTACAAAAGCCTGTGGTCTTCCTTCGTCTTTTTTAAGTAAATAAGCATGAATAATGTTACTTAAAAACAAAAAAAACACCAATGGTAAGAAGCTAACAACAAAAGAAAGGTGTAAAATAGAAGAAGATGTTAGTCCTATTACAACACCAACTATAATTCCAGCTAGAAGCAAGGATTTTATAATATAGGATGTTGAGAATTTCATTAAAGAATTATTTTTTAGAAGAAAGGTTAAACAGCCAATACATGGATATTGAAATTCCAAGAATTGCACCTGTAATCGTAAGCCAAGGATGTGTTAAATTAAAATAATTATCTCCTTTAAAACCTAGCCAGCAGCCTAGAAAAATGCAAGCAAGCATTTGAAAACCAATACCTGCAAAACGACCGTAATCGTTAAGCGATTTTTTCTTGGTTGGTTCTTTTTTCGGATTGAGCTCCATGTTTTGCGAAATCTTTTACTATTCCGCCCATGCTGCAGGCGCCTGTGAAATTAGCTCCTGGTTCAATAGCCAGCTTATTGGTATTGATATCTCCTGTTAATTTTGATGTAGCTTTTAACGTAAGCAGCTCTGCTACAGTAACTTTAGCTTTAACAGAACCTGAAATATCTGCATTTTGACAATTTAATTCACCTTCAATTACTCCGCTAGGGCCAATTACTACTTTTCCATTTGCAGTAAGATTTCCTTTTAACGTTCCATCAATTCGGATATTCCCATCACAAACAATATCGCCAGTAATAGTTGTACCTGTTAATATTTGATTAGTACCAGAAACTTCCATACCTGCTGTAGTTTTTTGATCTTTCGCGCCGAACATATTTTTTATTTTAGGGATGCAAAGTTAAAAAATAATGAGACGGATTTCCCTTTGTTTGTAATTTTTTCGTTCATCAATATTTGATTATCATTGAGCATTCATTTTGCTTTTCTTAAAGCATACTTTTATTAATGATAGAACTATGACTATTTCAACCTTTAGAGTGCTTTTTCTTTTTTTATTTATTGTTAGTTTTCAAAAACTAAACGCGCAATTAGCAAATGATTTGGTTGGTGTTTGGCTAACAGGAAAAAAAGATGGTCAAGTAAAAATTGAAAACATAGGAGGGAAGTATTATGGCAAAATCGTTTGGTTAAAAGAACCAATTGACTCCACTACAGGAAAAATGCAATTGGATAAAAATAATCCTGTAAAATCACTAAGGTACTATCCTATAAAAGGCTTAAGGATTTTGAAAGACTTTGAGTTTATCGAAAAAGGTGTTTGGGAAGAAGGAACAATTTATGACCCCGATAATGGAAAATCTTATAGTTGCAATATCACTATGAGCAATAAGAATACTATAAATATTAGAGGCTATATTGGGATTTCTCTCTTTGGAAGAACCGATGTTTGGACACGGGTTATTGAAAAGAACTGAAATAGCTATTGATATACTTTCTTAAAAAACTGAATATATTCTTCAACTTTTCCTTCACGAAGCATATTTCCATAATTATCAACACTAATCACAAATGAGTCGATGATATCTAAGTCCATATTGGCAAACACTACATCGTCATCATCAATTATTTTAGTATAATCTTGTGCTGCTTTTTTATTTTCAAATTGCTGAACAACAACAATTTGATAGTTTGTCCCTGCAATTTTACTTGAAATTTGTAAGTTCTTTGTGGAAAAAAACTCTGTGTTAAAGTCGCTCAAAGTGGATTTGAAATCATTGAGGTTCATTTTTAAATCTTCAAATGCTACCACATAATAGTGAGTCGTGTCTGGTCTGTATTTATATAACTCAGCTTTAGGTGCAGCGGTATCTTTGGGAGCAATGCCTTGTGCTTTATCTAAACCATCTAGGAGTTCCTGAGCTTTAGTTTTTGCACCATCATCAGGATATGATTTTACAATATCGAGCAGCGCTATTCTGAAGCCTGCGACATCTTTAGCTTGTCCTATACACATAGCGCGTAATAAAGCAAACTTTGGCATTAAGGCATTTCCTGCATATTTAGTTTCAGCGGTTCTGCACCTGCCAAGAACCTCTGTAAACTGTCTTGCTTGATATAATCTGTAGCTTTCGGCATAAAAAATCTCAGCTTCTTTTTTACCTAGGCTTTGTTGCTTGTAGAAATCTGGATCTGAAATAATTTTTGCATACTCACTGTCTGGATATTTAGATATAAGTAGCTGCTTATATTTATCAGCTTTTGTCTGGTCAGGAATTAATAAATAAATTCTAAAAAGCTGGTATAATGTTCTTGCTTCGTACTGATTATCAGGATATTTTTTTAAAAAATCTTCAAAAGTTTTAGATGCCTCTATTAAATCACCAAGTTTCTCCTTATAAATGCTTCCCAGGTCTTGATAAGCCTCCATAATTGAATCTGAATACGCTTCTCTTTGCTTATCATCAGTAGGTATTAATGAAGTAAGTCTTTTTTTGTCAGCAGCTACACTGTCTTCTTTTGACATTGTTTTAACAGGCTCTTTTACTATACCAACTGAGTCTTCTTCGTTTCCTCCAGTATCATTATTAACTGGTAATATGGTTTGTTTATTACTGCGCCTCCAATTGTCTTCTAGTTTCCTGTCTCCCCATAGTTTCTTAAACTCAGTTAATCCAAAACTTATAGCACTCGGATTATAAAAATACCAAAGACCATTACCTCCAGCAGCAGGCCCGCCAGAGCTGCCACTATTTGCTGCTATAGCATCTCTAGCAGCTTGTGTAACAGCTTCTGCAATTTCTTTTTCTTTCTGTTTTTTTCGTTGTTCTTCTTCTTTTTTGATTTGCTCCTCTACTTTCAAATCTAATTCTTCTTTTGACAATTTGCTCAACTGTAACAAGCTATCATAAAGATTTATCTTTTCATATTTTCTTACTAATTCGGCAAGGCTATTTCTTTTGTTTTCAATCTGCTTGTAATTTTCAAATTCCTTAGAAATAAAAGTAACAGCACTGTCGTAATATGCAGCAGAGGTTCTGTATTCTCTATTTTTGAAATAGATTTCAGCAATTGCTAAATGAGATAGTCCCTTTTGATTGGTATTTGTCGTACTTACACGAGTAGAGGTAGTATATTGTTCTATTGCTTTTTCTTCTTTCTCTTCTTTTTGCTCGATTTCGCCCAACACGTAATAAATCTGATCGTTAAAGTCTAGATTTTTAGGGTCTTTGAGCATTTTTGCTAATAAACTTCTGATTTCAATACTATTTCCTCCTTCCGCGCTATAGCATCTTGCTGTGTTGATGCTAGAGTAAAAAGACATTTCATAAGAAGGGTTCATTTTACTGACCTTCTTATACATTTGGGAAGCTAATTTAAGCTCATTGTTTTTTTGCAAAAGTTGAGCATAAATAAAATATAGTCTTGTTTTAAATTTTTTGTTTTTTGTGAATTTAATGGCTTCGGCAATTGATTCTTGGGCCTTTAGATAATTATTTTGTTTGAGATAAAAGTCAGTAATAGTTGAATATAATTGGCTTTTAACTTTATTTTGAATGCTTTTATTATTTACCGACCGATCTATAGCTGTTTGTGCATCGCTAAACATTCCCAACTCGCTGTAAGCTCTTGTAAGCCAGATATTTCCAAGGTGCTCTGCAGGGTCTTTTTTGTAATTTTTTACGGGTTCCTTGGCTACGTAATTAAACATTTCAAGTGCAGCATAGTAATCTCGTTTGTAAAACAAAGATTTTCCAATTAGTAAATAACTATCGTCGATATATCTGCAATATTCCTTGCCTTTTATTGACATAGAATGTTTTTTAATAACTACTGAAGCTTTTTTTATTGCTTTATCAGCAACAGGATAAAATGCCTTAGAGTCATCAATTGTACCCATTCTATAAACAGGTAAAATCTTGTAATAATTATCAATATGAGCTGTTTCTAGTGAAGCTACCCCTTCTTTGTAAGCCTCTTCACCATTGAAATAGCCATTGAATTTTGCTGTTGTATTATGGTATGCCCTATTAGCCCACTTGTTTTTTTTAGTAGAACAGGCAAGCACAAAACTTAACAGAAACGTTGCTAATGCTAAATTTAAGGTTGGTTTAAAGTAATGGTAAAAATTCAATTTGTTTTTTGCAAAGTGGATTAACTCACGAAGGGCAAAAATATTGTATTTTGTTTTGATTTACATACAAATTCAAACATTTGCCCACAAGTTAAATGTTAGAAACTTAAAAGAATGTAATTGTTGCTTAAATTGCGCACTTAATAGCAATTTTTACTTTTGTACAAATTAAATAAATGAAAGGTTCTTACCGCATTTTTTCTATATGTTTTGTTTCGATGCTTTTGATTTTGGGATGCAAAAAAGGCGAAGAAGATCCTACACTCTCACTTAGAACAAGGAAAGAAAGATTTGCTGGTGATTGGAATTTAACAAGAGGTTTTGTTTCATCTACAAGCAAAAATTCAGTTGTAAATACTTCTTACACTGAATCTGCTTATACGACAACAACTAGTTTAAACCCAGATTTAGTTATCAACGGAAGTTATACTAGAACATTATCTATTAACAAAGAAGGCACTTTTATAGAAGAAACTTATAAAGACGATCAATATACAAAAGATCAAGGTTACTGGACTTTTCTGAGTGGTAATGATATTGAAAAACTGAAAAATAAGGAAGCTGTACTTTTTAAAATAGCTTCTCAATTTAATAGCGTTGGCAATATTCTCAATCAGTTTGAAGGAGAAGAACGGCCACTTGCTACAATTAGATTGAAAAAGTTAGCAAATAAAGAAATGGTCTGGACCATAAATGGAATAGTTGATGAACAAATTACAGAAGGAGAATTAACCTGGACATTGAGATAGTGAAGAAATGAGTACTAGCGAAGAAAATATAAGGAAAAAGCTTTTAAAGAATATCAGGCATAAGTATCGATTTGTGGTGATGAATGATGAAACTTTCGAAGAAAAGTATTCATTTAAATTATCACAATTAAACATATTTACAGCCTTAGGTTTATTGGCTATTTTTTTAGTTGTACTAACCATATTTGTTATCGCATTTTCTCCATTAAAAGAATATATTCCTGGTTATTCTAATGATGTTGGAATGCGGAAAAACTTAATGCAACTTGCTGAGAAAGTGGACTCTTTAGAAAAAAATGCCAAGGCAAAGGATTTACTTTTCGATAATATTAGAAATGTTGTGAATGGAAATACAAAAAACAAGGTTCCTTTAAGCAGAAGTGGAAGTAAAGCCGATTTGAGTGGTATTAAATTGAGCCCTAGTGAAGAAGAAGCAAAGTTCAGAAAAGAGGTAGAAAAAAGTGATCAATATGATATTAACTCAGCTCTTAATAACACAGCATTAAGTCAGATAAGTAACTACTATTTTTTTACACCTATTAAAGGTGCTGTTACAACAACATTTAATCCTGGTTTACAGCACTTTGGCGTTGATGTGGTTGCTCCCAAAAATGAAGCAGTTAAATCAACCTTAGACGGCACAGTTATCTTTGCTGGATGGACCAGCGAAACAGGAAACGTAATTCAAATTCAACACGACAATAATTTAGTTTCAATCTATAAGCACAATGCTGTTTTGTTAAAAAAAGAAGGTCAGGAAGTAAAAGCCGGAGAAGCAATTGCCATAACTGGAAACTCAGGAGAGCTTACTACTTCACCACACTTGCATTTTGAGCTCTGGCTAAATGGAGAACCAATAGATCCTCAAGAGTTAATGGTTTTTTAATTTTTACTTACTATAAACACGTATTACCAATTTTAACATGTCTCTTCTTTCTTTTTTATCAAAAATAGTTGCCCGTTATACTTCAAAGAAGATTGCAGATTGGAGCAGTAAGCCGATTGAAGCCCAACAGAAAGTTTTTGAGCATCTTGTAAAAGTAGGCGCCAATACTGCATTCGGAAAAGATCACCGTTTTAATGAGATCAAAAATTATGATGATTTTAAAAGGTTAATTCCAATAAGAGATTATGAAGGACACCGCGAATACATTGATAAAGTAATTGCAGGTGAGCAAAATGTTTTGTGGAAAGGACGACCTATTTATTTTTGTAAAACCTCTGGTACCACTTCAGGCACTAAATTTATTCCAATTACCAAGGAATCTATTTCTAATCATATCAATGGAGCTAGAAATGCTTTATTAATGTATGTTGCGGAAACAGGGAATTCAAAATTTCTTGATGGTAAGTTAATTTTCTTGTCGGGAAGCCCTGTGCTATCTCAAATTGGAGGCATTCCGCTTGGAAGATTAAGTGGAATTGTAAATCACCATGTTCCACAATATCTAAGACGCAATCAAATGCCATCTTACAAAACCAATTGTATTGAAGATTGGGAGCAAAAAGTTAAGAAGATTGCCAAGGAAACCATTAATGAAGATATGACTTTGATAAGTGGAATTCCTTCTTGGGTACAAATGTATTTTGAAGTCTTGCAAACCAAAACGGATGGTAAACAGATTAAAGACATTTTTAAAAATTTCTCTTTGTTTGTTTTTGGTGGTGTAAACTATGAGCCATATCGGAGCCGATTTGAGAAGTTAATTGGAAAACAAGTTGATACAATTGAGTTGTTTCCAGCATCAGAAGGTTTTTTTGCTTACCAAGACAAGCAACCTTCTCAAGGTTTGTTGTTGATTTTAAATGATGGAATATTTTATGAATTTATTCCAAGTGATGAATTTTTTAATGAAAATCCCACCAGGATAAGTTTGAAAGACGTGAAGTTAGATGTAAATTATGTATTGATTTTATCTACCAACGCTGGACTTTGGGGCTATAATATTGGCGATACTGTTAAGTTCGTTTCATTATCTCCTTATAGAGTTATTGTTACTGGACGAATTAAACATTTTACTTCTGCTTTTGGGGAACATGTTATAGCTGAAGAAGTAGAAGCTGCAATAAAAGAAGCTGCTTTGGGCGAAAATATTGAAGTAATTGAATTTACTGTTGCGCCTCAAGTAAATCCTACAGAAGGTTTACCTAGGCATGAATGGTATATCGAATTTAACTTAAAGCCATCTGATAAAGAGCGATTTAAGGGAAAGATTGACAAGGCGCTTCAAAAGAAAAATATTTATTATAAGGACTTAATTGTTGGTAATGTATTGCAACAACTTTCTATTAAAAGCTTAAAGAAAGATGCGTTTGTAAGTTACATGAAATCTCAGGGAAAACTAGGAGGACAGAATAAAGTTCCTCGTTTGAGTAACGACAGATTAATTGCAGATGCTTTGGAAGAATTTGTAGAGGAAGTTTGGTAAATAATTTTTGGCATTAAACTTGAAATGGGCCAGCGCCCTTGAAAAAATTTATGAAAAAAAACTTTTATCTTTTTTTGCTATCTTCTTTAATCTTAGTTGGATGTGCTGAAGAGGCTGTAATTGAACCAGATATTGACCCGAAACTTAAATTCATTGGAACTTGGGCTGTAAAAGAGGAAATCACAGGACAGGCAACCCAGAATTATTCTTCAATAATAGTTGCAGACTCTTCTAATACTTCAAAAATTAATATTGGAAATATCTATAATCTTGGAGCCGGAGCAAAATTAAGTGCATTAGTTGCAGGCAATACATTAGATATTTCTTCTCAATCTATCACAGGAATTAGTATTACAGGAACAGGTTCTTATGCTGGAACTTCTTTCATATTAAATTATACAGCAAACGACGGTTCCGAAACTATAAATGTTAAAGCCACATACACTAAATAACTATGAAAAAAATCATTCAAATTGCCACATTTCTAACACTTGGGTTTATTTTAATAGCATTAAATGCATGTTCACCAAGAAAAGTTACTCGCGTAGAACCTGAAAAAGTAATTGATTTAAGTGGCCGATGGAACGAAACAGACGCCAGGCTTTGTGCCGAAAGTTTAATTAGCCAGGCTATTGGTGGAGATTGGTTAGGTAATTTTTCCAATCAAGAAAAAAGAAAACCTGTTGTAGTTGTTGGACTAGTTAGAAACAATAGTCACGAACATATTGAAACCGAGATTTTTATAAAAGATGTTGAAAAAGCATTTTTAAAAAGCACTTTAATCAGATTGGTGCAGGCTGGTGAAAAAAGAAATGAACTTCGTGGCGAAAGAGCCGATCAGCAAGACTTTTCATCACAAGAAAGCATGAAGAAGTTTGGAAAAGAACTAGGAGCCGATTTCATAATGCAAGGAGCAGTAAAATCTATTGTTGATGGTTATGGAAAAGAAAAAACTACTTTTTGGCAAGTTGACTTAGAATTAACAAATATAGAAACCAATGAAATCGTTTGGATAGGCGATTATAAAGGTAAAAAGTACATTGTAAATTAATTATCCAATTTCATTTTAAATAATTCTAGCAGCAATAATGAGGAAAAGCAGTTATTTGATTTTACTTGTTATTGCTGCTTCTTTTTGGAGTTGTTCTTCTTATTACGAGCGCAATAGACAATTTCAGGCATTAATATATCAAGATAAATTTGCGGAAGCTTCCGATTTATTGGCAAAAAGCAAGAAAGCCAAGAAAAAACGAAACCGAGTGCTCTATTTATTAGAGAGAGGGTACGCGCTTTACAGAGACGGAAAGTATCTTGAAAGCTCCAAGTTATTTATTGAAGCAGATTATTTAATAGAAGATTATAAAAAACAAATAGGTTATGAGGCTTTATCCTTGTTTATTAATCCTTCTGTAAAGCCATATAAAACTGAAGACTTTGAGCAGGTAATGCTCAATTACATCAATGCATTAAATTTTTTAAAATTGAAAGATTATGAATCTGCTTTAGTAGAATGCAGGCGCATTAATCTGAAGTTGATAGCAACTGCCGAGAGGTACAAAGAAAAACCAAAGTATAAAGAAGATGCTTTTGCGCATTTGCTGATGGGCAGTATTTATGAAACCACAGGCGACTTAAACAATGCATTTATCGCTTATAGAAATGCTTACGAGGTTTATAAAAGAGATTATGTTCCATTTTTCGAAATGCCAATTCCCGTTCAACTGAAAAAAGATGTTTACAATATGGCATTGGCAAATGGATTCAAAAGCGATATTGAATATTTCGAAAAAGAATTTGGCATGACACCAAAAGATATCCAGAAATCAGAAAGTGAACTGATAATTTTTTGGAATAATGGATTTAGCCCATACAAGGAGCAGTTTTCTATTGATTTTACAATATTAAGAAGCGGTAATTTCATCACTTTTGTAAATCCAACTTTGGGGTATAATTTTTCATTTCCTGCAAGTTCCGTTTCTCAACAGGATGCTTCCAATCTTTCAGCATTGAGGGTTGTAAGGATTGCATTTCCAAGATATGTTCATAGGCCATTGATATACAACAGGGCAGAAGTATCTCTTTCTGATAAAAACTATGGTTTTGAAATGGTAGAGAATTTAGATGCCATTGCATTTAAAAGCTTAAACGACAGATTTGGAAGAGAAATGGCCAATGCACTGTTGAGGTTTGCCATTAAGAAGGCAACCGAAATGGCATTAAGAAAAGAGAATAAAGATGCAGCCGCAATATTGAGCATCGCCAATGCCATATCCGAACAAGCTGATACAAGAAACTGGCAAACACTTCCCAATACGGTTTCCTATACAAGAATTCCTTTAAATATTGGAGAAAACAAAATCATATTTAAAGCCTTTAAAAACGGCAATCAAGGTAGTTATTCTGATACCCTTCAAGTAACTGCATTAAAAGGCAGAAAGTATATAAGGGTTGTGAATACAACTAAGTAAAATCTACCTCCACAAAGTGATATAGCCTAAAATAGGTTCTTTTTGGTCTTCAAGTGTTGCTTTAAAGTAATAAGTTCCTTCTGGTAGTTGCGTTCCTTGTAAAATAGTTCCGGCTGTTGCGATGCCATTCCAATCGTTTTGGTAATCATTGCTTTTAAATACGATTACCCCATTTCTGTTGAACACTTCTAAATCGAGTCTTTTTGTTGGAGGTTTAACAATTTCTAAAAAGTCAAATTTTCCATCTCCGTTTGGAGAGAAACCTTCAGGAACAAATACTTCAACATCTGGACCAGCGCAAAAAGGGTCGTCAGGTCCAAGAACTGTAATTACTACTAAATCTGAATCTTTACAGAAACCGTTTTTAACGTTCCATTGCATGTAAATTACTCCTTCTTCAATAGGAATTATTGAAGTATTCGGATTTTCACCATCGTTTACAATTGCACTTCCCGAAAGGATAGTCCATTGAGTTGTTCCAATATCAGGAATGTTGGCTTGAGTAAATGAAGTATCGCTTATGCAAGCAGTAAAATCTAAACCAGCTTCTGCGGTTGGTAATGCATTGAAGGTTAAAAACAGCAAATCGCTTTCAACGCAGGCTCCGTTTGTAACTGTCCAGCGAAGTCGGTAAAAGCCTTCTTCTACTTCTGTAATTGTTGAATTGGCGTTTGAGGAATCTTGTAGCACTAAATTCCCAATTTCTACTGTCCATAACCCTTGACCAATTTGAGGCTCTAGCCCTTCTAACTGAAATTCATTCCCACAAATACTAATATCTGGACCAGCATCAACGATTCCAACTGAAGCGCTACTTTCAACAAAAACAGTATCAGATGATGTGCATACTAAGCTCGATACAACCCATTCTACAATAGCTTCACCAGGAGTATTAAAAATAAGAGATGTAAAATTATTAGCTGGGTCTTCAACTTCAGCATCTCCTGAAATAATCTGCCAAAATCCAATTTCATTTCCACCTTCAATTAAAATACTATCTGCACAATAAATTCCATCTCCAATGGCCAAGGCCTCTTCATTTAGTTGGTCTCTGAAAATAATGATTGTATCAGAAACAACATCACAAATCCCATTATATACAGTCCATTCTAGGATTGTGGAATCTGGAGCTAGCTCAACTAAGGAATTATAAAGAGAATCATTTTCTATTGCTGGTTCACCAAAAACAATTGACCAAACACCTTGTCCAAATGCAGGAACCGACCCGTTTAATTGTAAAATATCTGCACAAATACTGGTATCATTACCTGCAAACACAAATTGAGGAGGAAATCGTGTCTCTATAACAATTGTATCTCTGCTTACACATGGGCCAGAACTTAAGGAATAAGAAATTACATTGTTTCCTTCAGTCAGTTGTAAAGCATTGGTTTGTTGAGCGGTTGCATCTTCGAAAGTACCATTTCCAATTACAAAGTTCCATTGAATGGTATTGGTTCCAGGGTCACTTCCTTCTAGAAAAATACTGTCGCCACAAATCGCAATATCATCTTCTAAAAAAGCAATATTTGGCTGAGGAAAAACTTCAATTGTAACTTCATCAAAAGTTATTGGACAAGGGCCGTTGCTTATTGTCCATTGCAAACTTATCGATCCTTCAGATAGACTAAAAATTTGAGTATTGGGATTTGATTCATTTTCAAATTGTGCATTTCCACTAAGGATTTCCCATGTTCCTGCTCCAATTGAAGGATTATTCGCATTTAATACTAGAAACGTGTCACAACTAGAAATATTCAAACCTGCATTTGCAGCAGTTGGAGGAAGAAATCTTGTAATGGTTACCTGATCTGTGCTTGTAGGGCAAATGCCATTAATTGTCGTCCATTGGAAGATGGTTGTTCCTTCTCCAAGGTTTGTAACATTAGAATTATTGCTTGTTGCATTTTGAATAGAAGCATTCCCGCTAATTAATGACCAAACACCTGTGCCAATTGAAGGATTTGCTGCTGATAATTGTGTTACATCACTGCAAATTTGAACATCTATTCCTGCATTTGCTTGACTTGGATTTTGTTGTTGAACAATAGTTACTTGATCAGAAGTTGAAGGACAAGCTCCATTTGTAACGGTCCAAGCAAAAGTATTTACGCCAGCTGCCAAATTTGTTACTTGGCTAGTAGCGCTGTTAGGTGAAGCAATTATTCCTCCACCCGTTATTATTGACCATGTTCCTGAACCAATGGAAGGGTTATTACCGTTTAGGTTTACTAAATTCGCACAAAGGGTTTGATCATTTCCTGCAACAGCTGCACTTGGAGGTAAAAATCTGGTAATAACTACTTCGTCAAAAGAAGAACAAGTACCATTCACTACAGACCATCTAAAAACATTTGCCCCAACTCCAATATTGGTAATTGCAGCGATAGGCTCGTTTGGTAGAAGAATATTACCGGCTCCTGAAATAAGCGTCCAAGTTCCTGTTCCAGCTGTGATGGCAGAAGCGGACAAAGCGGAAGTTGCACCACAAATTTGTTGATCTAATCCAGCATTTGCAGTTATTGGGTTTTGGTCAACAACGATATTTAAAGTATCACTTGATGCGTTGCATGTTCCATTTGAAACAGACCAGACTAAAGTATTTAATCCAGGATTTAAACCACTAACTGCAGTATTTGGAGATGTAGGGTCTAGAATAGTACCTGAACCAGAAGTAATAAACCAAAAACCTTCGCCTATTAGTGGAATATCTGCATTTATTAAAGAGCTTGTTGCACATGTGTTTAAATCTGTTCCTGCATTGGCCGAAATTGGCTCTTGAAATCTTGTAATGGTTACCTGACTTGACACAGGCTGACAAATGCCGTTATCTACTTCCCATTGAAAAATATTAATTCCAATTCCAAGATTTGAAATTTGAGTATTCGGCGATGTTGGAGATTGAATAATTCCTTGACCTTGAATTAAAGTCCAAATACCTGTAGCGTTTAGTGGAGTGTTTGCATTTAAATTTGTAGAAGGAACACACAAAAGTTGACTGTTACCCGCATCAGAAATTGGAGGTGTTGAAATATTGTAAGTGATTTCATCAAAACTTACCGGACAAACTCCATTGCTTATAGTCCATCTTAAAGTTAAAAGCCCTGTTCCAGTGAAAGTAACAACTGAATTTGAAAGATTAGGGTTTTGAATGATTGCATTACCACTTATAATCGACCATACGCCAGTTCCGATTAATGGAGTGTTAGCAATTAGGTTGATAGATGTATTACAAGAAGATTGGTTAACACCAGCATTAGCAGTTGTTGGAATTTGCTGAACGGTTATTGAAACGTCATCAGATGAAGATGGACAAACACCATTTGTAACAGTCCATCTTAGTATATTAAGCCCAACAGCTAGTCCACTAATACTTGTATTTGGTAGGTTAACATTTCCAAAAGTTCCATTTCCAGAAATTAATGACCATGTTCCATTTATAGAAGGACTCGCATTTAAAGTTGCGTTACTTCCTGTAACAGAATTGCAGATTGTTTGGTCAATTCCAGCATTTGAAGGTGGTAAAATGTTTTCAAGGGTAATGATAACTTCATCAAATGACGCTGCACAAACCCCATTTGAAATGGTCCAACGAAGTACGTTGTTACCAACAGAAAGTCCTGATACGCCAGATGTTGGTGAAGTTGCATTATCGAAAATTGCCGCTCCGGAAATTACCGTCCAAAGACCGTTTCCGATGATTGGAGTATTAGCAGAAAGCGTTGCTACAGTTGAGCAGATTGTTTGGTCAGTTCCTGCATTTGCTGAGGTTGGGGCAGCTTGAACCGTTATCGAAACCTCATCAAACACATCTGCACAAGCACCACCTGGAATGGTCCAGCGGAAAGTGTTAGTTCCAATGGAAAGTGTAGATACTGAAGTGTTAGCCAAGGACGCATTTACAAAAGTTCCTGTTCCAGCAATTACGCTCCAAACACCGCCAATAGCAGCTGTTGCAGCGAGTGTTGTAGTTGAAGAGCAAATTGTTTGGTCCGTTCCAGCGTTGGGTGATAATGGATTATCCTGAACATTAATTGTAACGTTATCGAACGAAGCTGCACAAACACCGTTTGAAATGGTCCAACGAAGTACGTTGTTTCCAACCGAAAGTCCTGATACACCTGATGTTGGGGAAGTTGCATTATCAAAAATTGCAGTTCCGGAAATTACCGTCCAAAGACCAGTTCCTATAATTGGTGAATTCGCTGAAAGCGTTGCAACAGTTGAACAAATCGTTTGGTCAGTTCCTGCATTGGCTGTGGTTGGTGGAGCTTGAACAATTACCGTAACCTCATCAAACACATCTGCACAAGCACCACCTGGAATGGTCCAGCGGAAAGTATTTGTTCCAATGGAAAGTCCGGAAACACTGGTATTGGCGAGATTTTCATTTGTGAAAGTTCCTGTTCCAGCAATTA
>JAIXYK010000007.1 GCA_027490225.1 Bacteroidota bacterium
AACTACATCAAACATTATTGGTATAGACGGCCCATAAATATCAGCATCTACCAAACCTACCTTTGCACCTAAATCGGCCAAGGCAATTGCCAAATTAGCCGATACTGTAGATTTTCCAACTCCACCTTTTCCAGATGCAACAGCAATAATATTTTTCACCTTTGGCAAAAGCGGACGCTCATCGCCTCGCTTGCTGGTAACATTCGCTGTCATATTGATATTTACTTGCGCTTCTTTATCTACATAATGCACAATTGCATTCACACATGCATTGTGTATCATGTCTTTCATGGGACAAGCTGGCGTTGTAAGCACCACTGTAAATGCTACATTTTTATTGTCAATTGCAATGTCCTTGATCATATTCAATGTAACAAGGTCTTTTCCTAAATCAGGATCCATTACATTGCTAAGCGCATCTAATACTTGTTGTGTAGTAATCATTGTAAATTTTTCAGGGCACAAAGGTAATGCAATAGGTAGATTCGCCATGCATAGCGTTTCTATTAATACATCACCCCAAAAAATTAATTGGCAGTAATTTCTATTTGGAAACCTTCCATTATTGGGTTAGAAAGTAATTCTTTGCAGGCTTTTTCTACTTTTTGCAAAGCTTCATCTTCTGAAACAGCCTCAATTTCGAGTTCGAAATGCTTGCCTATGCGCACGTTTTGTATTTCAGGAATTCCTAAATTTTTCATGCTGGCGGTTACTGCTTTTCCTTGCGGATCTAGCAAGGCTTTATGTGGCATTACGTTTATGTGGGCTGTGAATTTCATGGCTCAAAAGTAGGAAAATGAATATAAACTATCTGCGCAGTTCGAAATTTTTACCAAGATATAATCTTCTTACGTTTTCATCTGCAGCAAGCTCTTCGGCAGTGCCTGCTTTTAGAATGCTACCTTCAAATAAAAGGTATGCACGGTCGGTAATGTTAAGTGTTTCGTGCACATTGTGGTCGGTGATTAAAATTCCGATATTTTTTTCTCTCAATTTAGAAACAATGCTCTGTATATCTTCTACCGCAATAGGGTCAACACCGGCGAAAGGTTCGTCTAAAAGAATAAACTTCGGGTCAGAAGCCAGTGCCCGCGCTATTTCTGTTCTTCTGCGCTCACCACCCGATAAAACATCTCCACGATTGGTTCTTACTTTTTGCAAAGTGAATTCATTCAATAAAGATTCTAGCTTTTCTTCTTGTTCAGCTTTACTAATTGGCCGCATCTCGAGCACTGCACGGATATTGTCTTCAACAGTCAATTTCCTGAAAACTGATGCTTCTTGAGCCAGGTAACCAATGCCCAATTTTGCTCTTTTGTACATGGGCAAATCGGTAATGTCGAGCTCATCTAAAAAGACTTTTCCTTCATTTGGTTTTACTAAACCAACAGTCATGTAGAAAGTAGTAGTTTTTCCGGCCCCATTTGGACCAAGCAGTCCCACTATTTCGCCTTGACTCACTTCAACCGATACATCGTTTACAACAGTTCTTTTCTTATATCTCTTAACAAGATGCTGGGCGTGTAATTTCATGTTTTTAAAATCTGAAATTCATAGAAACACGCACACCAAATCGTTTTGCATTGGGCCTTTCGAGGTGCGTCATTCTCCAAAGCCAGTCAATACGAACTATTTTAAAAATATTTTCAACAGCAAAGCCCGACTCTAAATATGGTCGGTGTAACTGAGGGTCGAGTCCTCCAGGATAAGTGAGTTGTTCAAAATTTGTTTTGCTCATATCGCCAATAACGGATTTAATGGTAAAAACTTCTCTCCATTTTAATTTGCGCAACAAAGGTACTTTATTGAGGAAGAATCCTTCAAAATGATGGTCTAAAAAGAAATATGCGTATTTATCGCTGGCAAATTCGAAGATGTTCATCATGTTAAAAGCCAAAGGATCGAGTGCATAAGTTTGTGAACCTTGATGCAATTCCAAGAAAAGATAGGGCGCTGTCCCCCAGATTTTACCGACATTAATTACATAATCTGTATAGCCCAATGGATTAATTCTGAAACGGTCTGAAATTCTGAATCGCGCTTTTACATAAGAAAATTGAGAACTAAATATATTGGGAACGCCCAAACCTAATTCGAACTGAAGCACCGGATATTTACTTCCAAGACTTGTTCTATCAAATTCTCCACTTATGTATTTTTCCTGATAAGCAAACCTGGTAAGAATGCTAAATTCGGTAGTGGTAAGGTCTTTTAAAGAAGCTAAACCTCCAGGTGTATTGCGTTCGAATTTAAAATCACCTAAAGGAAGAAGGTTCCTGTTAAACATGGTAATTTTATTCATAAAACCTGTAAACCATTCGTATTCAAAGTTAACGCGTAGCTCTCTCACATTCGTAACAGAGATCAATGCAGTTCTTCGGAATGCGGAAGTAAGAATGTTATCAAGCTGTAAGGAGTTGGCACTTAAACTAAGCTGCTCTAAGTCTGATTTATAGTTTACTGTAAGCAAACGCCGATTTGTTTTGTCTTTTTGCACAAACCACCTAAAACCGATTCTTGGTTTGAAGCGTTCGTCTTTTAAGCCGTAGGCGAGTGCTCCGCGAATTTCGAGGCGCTTGCTAAAATCGTTGGAGGTAACGCCACCAAATTTTATACGATTGCCTTCAATATCGTTCCAGCTGTAGAAAGTATAATATTGACCAACATCAAACTTATTCCAATGCAAAAAACCTGTTGCAAGCATTTGTGCCAAATACCTCACGTTAATTAATCTTGGTACTTGTTTCAGAGAATCGACCATTATGTAAATGTTCTTTTCTTTGGTGCTTAATGTGTCAGGTCTTAAATTGGACCAATATTCTTCAGTTTTATCAGCCGCATCAAGGTTCACCACGATGTTTACGCCAGCTTTGAATAGCGAATCTGGGTAAGGCTTGTTTAAAATGAAATTTTGGTAGGTGCTGGTTTTCCTCCCATAAACACCCATTCCATTTGCTTTTTCAAACGGTGCGAAATCACCTACCGATATTTCTTTGGTAAGCATCCATTGTTTTCCGTCTACCCTTTGAAAGTCCTGACGAACAGCAAATTGTTTGATGAAATTGATGTTAGCATTATCATTAAACTCCAGGCTAACTCTTTTTACTGCAAAAGTGCTGTCGTGAATGTAAATATCGCCTTTAAAAGTAAGATCTTGCTTGCGTTTTGGTAAAAAGAGCAGCTTGTAACAGCGCTCATTATCAATGTAAACACTGTCTACCAAATAATACTTGTAATACCTCAAAAAATTATCAGTGATTGGACTTACGAAACTCTTGTTAAAGATGAGCAAGAAATTATCGTAAATATTGATATTCTGGTACATATCTCCCAAAAACTGGGAGGCGCTATTGTTTTTTATACCTGAAATTTGACTGGCTTTTATGATTTCCTTTTTTGGTGGAGCATCAGCCCTGAAATATACGTTTGTGAAAGTTTCTGTGAGTGCAATTGGTAAATATGCTTTCCCGTCTTCAGTTGTATCAGAATAATCAAATACAAAATTAAAGGGCTTAAACATCTTTTTCTTGGTAAGCTTCTTATTGTAGTTGTTAATGTCGAACTCAATCTTATTGTAAGCTTCGTATTGATAAGCCTTTATTTGTTCAGGGTTATTGTTTTCTTTGTTGGCAATAACCTTGCGCATAATTCGGTGAGCAGGATTTTCACCAGGAAGAATTACTACTTCTTTGAGCGTATAATTTTCCGGCTTTAACTTGATGTTTATACCATTGTTGGTTTGCAATCTTTTAACCCCAACTTTTGTTGTTTTGTAGCCCATAAATGAAACTACAATGGTATCCAGCGCACGCTGTGCCTGAATTTCAAAATAGCCGTTTATGTCTGTTGAGGTGCCTACAGTTGTTCCTTTGAAAACAATATTTACAAATGGTAGTGTTTCGTTGGTAACAGCATCCGTAATTTTTCCTGTAACACGCGTTACCTGCGCTGAAATGTTGGCAGGAAGCAAAAATGCACTTAAAAGAAAGAATACGAAACGTAAATAATACTTCAAAATCTGTGAAACTGCTATAAATAACAAAAGTAACAGATTGGAAGCTATAGAAATTGCAAAAACTTTAGGAAGTTTTCACAAAATTTTGTGCAGTTTTTTTCTTATTGCTTAGCGTCTTTTGTATGACCAAACATCTCCTTAATCCAATAAACAGTGAAGATTGTAATAACTACACAAGCAGTAATGTTGAATGCTGCACCAATTGTAGGCATGAATCCGAATAGAAATTCAAAAAAGTCGCGCAAAGCATATACAATTGTATCCATGATTCTAATAAATTTGCTGCGAAAATAATAAAAATCCGGAACGCCAAAGCCATTATGTTGTGTTTATAAATTTTTTTCGCTCTGCCCGTTTCGTCAATTTGTTGATGTTGCCTCTGGTATTGCTGGTTATGTGGGTGTTTATTCTTCCAAAACCAGAAATTACCAATACCGAAAATGCATTCCCTTTGTTTCTGTATATCTTACAAAGTATAAAGAATAACAGGGAATTGCTCATGGGGAGCTCCGTATTCTTAATTGTTTTGCAAGCGTTTTTTTTAACAGAAGTCATCAATCGGCAAAATGTTTTAAGAGAGTCGAGCCATTTACCAGCATTAATGTATGTTGTATTGATGAGCTGTTTCCCAGAGCAATTGTCTTTCAATCCATTATTGATTGCCAATTTCTTCATTATCATTTTTCTAAACTCCCTTTTCAATTTCTATAAATCAGAAGAAATAGCCTTCGATGCATTTGATGCCGGACTTTTTATAGGAATTGCCACACTTTTCTATTGGCCAAGCATATTTTTGTTTCCGTTAATTTGGTCAGCGCTTATTGTACTAAGAACATTTGTTTGGAGAGAATGGGTAGCTAGTCTTATTGGTATTTTATTGCCTTTCTTTTATTTCTGCGCTTTGTTGTATTGGTACGACCAGCTTTCTATCAATAGCATCATCTCTATTTTAGCACCTTTCTATTCTGTGCAGTTTTCAACAGAGTTTAATACTACGTACATTATTCTATTTGTTATTCTTGCTACCATAGCAATTGCTTCTATTATAAAATTCTCACAAGATTTAAATACATACGCCAAATTACGCACAAGAAAATTCCTCGCCTTGTTTGTTTGGTTCTTTTTGTTTGCAGCATTTAGTTATTTGGTTTCCTCCAAAAAAACAATGATTAGTTTATCATTTCTTGCCATTCCCTTGTCGGTTATTATGTCAAATTATTTTCTTTCAGTTAAAAAGCAATTGGTGGCTGAAGTCATTTTTATAATTTTGCTCATCGCTGTGGTTTATAACCAAGTGCAATATTTTCTTCAATATTCACCCTTCACTTTTAAATAAAATGTCCAATCAAATTAAAATCGGCGTAGTTGTATTTCCAGGTTCAAATTGCGACCAAGACATGGTCGATGCATTAAGCATTTATGAAAATGTAAATGTTTTTAAACTATGGCATAAATCTGAAGACTTAAATAATGCCGACTTAATTGTGCTTCCTGGTGGGTTTTCTTATGGCGATTATTTGCGTTCTGGTGCCATTGCGCGCTTTTCGCCTATTATGAAATCTGTAATTGATTTTGCAGCTCGTGGAGGATTTGTGTTTGGTGTTTGCAATGGTTTTCAAATTTTATGTGAATCAAACTTATTGCCTGGTGCGCTTTTGCACAACAATAACCATCAGTTTATTTGTAAAAATACTTTTATAAAAGCCGAAGGAAATGCAACACCAATTACGCAATCTTTAAAAGCAAACAAAGCGTATAAAATTCCTATTGCCCACGGCGAAGGGCGTTTTTATGCAGATGAAGAAACCCTGAAACAATTAAACGCTAATCAGCAGATTATTTTCAGGTATTGCAGTGAAGAGGGTGAAGTTGGCAGCACGTTTAATCCAAACGGCGCAGCAGAAAACATTGCCGGAGTTTGTAACGCGACAAAGAATGTTTTCGGCATGATGCCTCACCCAGAGAGAGCTGCAAACAGTCTTCTTGGAAACACCGATGGAAAAGAAATCATCGAAAGTTTGCTAAAAAATCTTTTTGGAGACTTAGTCGAGAGATCGGCGATGATTGAAACACATAGTTAACATACACTTTTTTATTTGGGCGCATCCCTGCGGGCCGTGTGTTCGGCCATAGTTGCTTCCTACGTCAGCAAGCTATTTGCCTCACCCACTTGCGCGGGCATTTAGGAAAGAAGATACATTATAAGCTACTGAAGAAAATACCGTTGAGATGAGCTTATGTTACAATAATGTCACCCCTTCGGGGTTGGCTTTAAGGTAAAAATAAAGGTTTCTAATACTTAAACTCAAAAGGTATAGCGGAAAGTACCAAGCAAATAGAAACCCCAATTATTCATTCTTCATTATTAACTATTCATTATAGATCATCTTCCGCCTACTACCAAACGACTTACTGCTCTAAAACTAGCATCGCTCACTATTACTTCGTAGTTGCCTTTGGGAAGGTTGTTTACATTCAGTTCTAGTAAGGTGCCAGGGGTGATTCTGTTGTAAGGTGTTTGTTGTACAATTTTACCTGAAATGTCTACTACGTAAAGTGTAGCGTTTTCGAGGTCTTTCTCTGCATTTAACTTTAGAAATGCCTGCGTACTTGCAGGATTCGGGAAGATGTTGAAAGTGCTGAGGTCTTTGGCTGGTGTTTCGTTTATGCCAGTTACGGTTACTACGTGCACTAACATGGTGGCTGTGTCGGAGCAGTTGCCTCTATTGGCTGTTAATACAACTGGATATGTTCCGGGTGTTTCAAACTGATGGGTAACTTGTGTTTCTCCAGATGCCATCATATTATCGCCGAAGTTCCAGAAAAGCTGGTCGGCATTAGCAGTGGTGCTGGTAAATGTAATTTCTGTATTGGTGGTTAATTCTTCGGTATTGTCTGCCACGAATGAGGCGATAACATTATTGCTTTCGGCTACTGTACACCATTCTTCTACTTCTAAATTCTGTCCAGTAAGGGTAAAATGGATGCGGTATTCGTCTGCTTTTAAATGGTTGATGTTCCAGTTTCCAGTAAAAGCATTTCTTTCTCCTACTAAACTGTCGTTGCTGTTAAATACTTGTACGTCCCAGTTTGTTGCGGTATTGTTGGTTAATGTAATTCTGCCATCTCCACCCGAGCAACCTTCTTGAAACGCAGTAACGTTCACGCCTGGTCGCACTTGCAAGTAAAAACGACCAATGGAATTTCCTGCTGGCAAAGTTGCAGTATAAGTTGCTTGTTGCCTTAAATTTTGAAGTGTGCCAGTTTGTCTATCTTGCAAGAAAACCATGGCAGTAGCCGGCAAATGAATGGCTTCTGACATGCGAAGCAAATAGCTTCCTGCAGAAGGAACAGAAATTCCCAATGGAATACTATCTGGTTGTTCTAATTTGTTTCGTCCTTGAATTCCTAAGCGCACCGAATCTTTGAGACTAAACCAATATGCATTGTTGGCAGTTGGTTTTAGCTTTTCAGCATCTTTTCCATCTATCGCATTGGTATTGTTGCATTGCTGTGAAAAATAAACCAGCGTTTCATCTGCTTGTTGCCCATTCAGCAAACTCATTCTTATAAACGGCACTGTTTCGGGCACTTGTACAGATTTGGTATTCAACACTTCTGCACGGTGAGAATTGTTGAGTCTTAGGGTATCTGCCGAAAATGCACGTACAAAGAAACCTTCTTGTGCACCAACATACCTTGTTGCGCCATTAATTCCTAAACCTTCTTCTGAACCAATTGGTAACCAAGTAGCAAATTGGTTGTTGAATCTATTTCCACTGGCCATTTTGCTCATGGCTCGGCTAATATTCAAAGAAGCATTCGCTGCAATCTTGTTCCAATCAATAGGTGAAGGATATGGATTTCCAACTAAATTCCAACCTTTATTGGGTCCGCTGGAAATGGTTACAGACAATGGTGCATTTTGATTGCCAGCATTTACAATTCCTTTGGTGGTAATAGTACTTCCGCCTTGCACCAAAGCCATATAGCCGCGCATTTGTGCTAATAAGCTTTCTGAATTGGTAAATCCAAGCCAGCCATCAGAAAAATTGTTTTGGTTGCTACTTTCCTGGTATTTGAATACAGAAGTATTTGGATTACTGTTCAGCGGAGCGCCATCAGGACCAAGAATAGGAAAATCATCTGCAAAATCAGACAAAAACAACTGTTGGTATGCCGCACTTAAAAATACATTTTGATTTCCAGTGCCGTGGATGTAGCGTTCTATTTCTACATTTCCAGTAATTTGTCCTGTGCCTTGTCCTGAGATAAGTGCCGTAGCGGTGCTATCTGATTTCAAACTCAAGCTATCGTTGGTTTGCAATGTACCAGCATTCAATTTTAAAATACCTGCTAAATTAACTTTGCCTTGTATAAAACGCTGTCCTGCGCCATTAATTTGTAGGTTATTGTAATTTCCTTTTACCAAGGTTTGTTGATTGGCGCTGCTATAAGCAACACTTCCTGCAAAAGTTGGAGTGCCAAAACCACTCAATACTGTTTGGTTATTGGTAGAAGAATGGGTGATGTTAAGGTTGTCTTTTTCACCCATTTCGAAGTTACCGTTTCCAGATAGTCTGGTAATGGTGTGATTGAGCTCTAATTCTGTTCCCGGTAAACTGTCAATTCCAAGTTTAAAATTACCCGTTACAGTAATATTTCTGGCAGTGAGCGCTCTTCCACCTGGTTCTCCGGGATTGTAAAAAAGAAGATTTTTACAAGTAAAATCTTGGTCAGAACCCAATTGAACAGTGAAGTTTTTATTGGTTCTTACCCATAGGTTATTATAGGTAACAGACGGTACAAGTTGATTTACTTCGGTTGACCAAACTTCGCCATTTCCAAAAAAGGTTGTTCCGTTATTTTCTATGAATGTTGAATCATTCAATTGTACAACCGAAGCATCTCCTTCTATTACCAAAACACCTGTTCCTTGGTCAATGGTGCCTTGTTGTTGAATAGAAAATACATCTAGTACTTTATTTTCTAAAGAAAGAGATGAACCTCCATTTATCCAAAGGTTACGAATAACCATGTCGTTACTTAATCTGTAAGCAGAATTAGATGTAATATAAAGGTCGGTTCCAATGTAATGTCCAGTACCACCAATTTCTTTGTTGTTTCCTCCACTTAATGTGAGGTAGGAATTGGTATTATTGCTAATTACACCATTATTGATGAGGTCGCCAAAGCAAGAAAAGAAAGAAGTGTAGGATTCTTTTAAGGTAAATGCTGCACCATCGGCAATTTGAAGATTTTTGCATTCAGCAGGTTGATTTCCAATTAACTCGGGGTAATGGCTTTTTCCGGAAGGGATGCTAACATCGTTGCAGCGCATGGGAATAACATTACCTGACCAATTACTAGGATTGTTCCAGTTTTCGTCTGTTCCAACCCAGTTTAAAGAAGCTGGTGTGGAAGGAAAGAAAGTAAATCGTGTATTTTCTGCAGGAATGGTAACTGGGGAAGATGACTTTATAATGGCTGTAGCGCTTCCTGCACCTAACATAGAATTTGCCCAGGCATTTGCTCCTGCTGGAATGTTTCTGGTATGCACATCGTTACGTGTTGCACCTCTTAAGCCAACCTGAAAAAGCTGGTTATAACCTTGCCAGCAATAATTTGCCGTATTGTAGGCGAATGAAATCTTGTTTCCGTTTTCTTGTAAAATTATTTGAAAGTCGAAACGGTTTCTGTTTTCACCGCAATAACCTGTTCCTTCGGCATCATCTAGGGCTTTAAAATTTTTCCATTCAATGGTGAATGTTCTGTTGGGTGATGTGCCATCTAATTTTGTCCGAATAGTTGCTAAACCTGCCGACCAGCGGCCTTCAAGGTCAGCATTCAAAGCAGAAATAATTCCATCTATGGGAGCATCACTAGCCAAAACATTGGTAAATGGTATCACTAAGCCAGCTGCTTTTACAGGACCTGTTGCACCAAACCATATCCATCCGTTTGTTGCAACACCAAGCGAAGAATACGAATTTCCATTAAATTGAAAAGGAAAACCTATCGGTTGATTCGGAAATATATCTTCGTCTGTTGGAGAAATATCTGTTGGGTCGCTTGGTTGGTCTGCGCCACTGGCTAATATTAAACCAGAGTTGCCTTCTGTTAAATGGGTGTAGTTTGTGTTAGTTGAATATGTAAAACCATAGCCACAAGAAACTTGCGCAAGAGTAGGCTTCACTAAGGTAAGTATTACAAGAAATGCGTAAAATAATTTCACAGTTGCAACAAGACAATTTTTTAATTGCAATGTTTTACTCTTTTTTACTCAGTATGTTACATATATATGAAGAAAAAGGGACCGAAGCCCCTTTTCCTTTTCACAAACCACCATTTGAATTCCGATAATCTACCAAAAACAGATTCATTTGGCTAATAGTTATGATAATCATAACTGTAGCAAAAGTAGAATAAATATTTAATCTAATTTACAGACCGTTAATATTAATTTATAAGATGAACCAATCTTACTCAGTCTTAATTAATTTAATCGAACTGCTTTTATTTCCGCGATCTAGCTGAAGAAAATAAACACCCTTTTCTAGTAAATTTCCCTCAATTATGAAGTTGGTATCAGATAAAATGTTTAGACTTTTTGTCATAATAAATCTTCCTGCCATATCGTACAATTTGATGTTTACAGCTTCCTGATTCATTTTTTGAACGTTAACATTGAAGTTGCTGTTAGAAGGATTTGGATACACAGCTATTCCAAGTTCTTGCTGCAAATCTTCGTAACCTACTTGAGCTACAATAATAAGTTTGGTAACCGAATCTGTGTCGCATGGATTACTTACATAAAGCGTAATGTAATAAGGGCCGCTATCAGGAAAAGTAAATGTAGGGTCTTTAATCGGTGAAACACCTAATGAATCAAAACTCCAGTAGAAATTTAGTCCATTTTGAGAGTTATTTTCAAATTCAATTGTATAACCACCAGGAGTTTGAACATAGTTAAAGTTAGGCACAGGAAACTGTGATTCAATTACTTCTACAAGTGCAGATTGGCCGGGGCAGCCATTAGCGTCAAGAGCACTTTCTACGTTATAATATCCTGTTTGTGTTACAGTAATTGATTGGCCAGTAGCACCATTGTTCCATAAGTAATTAGTAAAACCACCGCCAGCAGTAATTGTAGCAGGCTCTCCATCGCAAATTGCCGCTATACTAGGACTTACAGGAACAGGAACGCCAGTGCCAGTAACAGCTTGAATAGGCCCAAATGTAGCTACACAACCATTACCATCTAAAGCAGTTAATTGAACACTACCGGGGCCAGTTACTGTAATAGGATTACCTGTTAAACTTGCAGTCGGTCCCGACCATGTGTAAGTTGTGAAACCTGCACTTGCAGTAAGTTGTGCATTGGCCCCACAAATAGTTAAAGGGCTTGGAGGTGTTACATTTAAAGTGGGAGGCGTTGTTTGAATAAAAGTTAAAGGGGCAGATTCTGCCGGGCATCCACTAATATCATTTCCAGTGACCGTTAAGGTTCCGGGCGTAGATACAACAATGGCAGATGTTCCAGATTGGCCATTCGACCATGTTAATCCGGTAAATGTTCCTATTGTTGATACGGTTACAGGTCCGTTACAAAGGTTTAGAGTATTTGGAGCCGATATCAATGGAATTGTAACAACATTTGTTAATGATACGGTCCATGTTATAGATGTGGCAGTACCGCAATTTGTTGTAACAGTTACTCTGTAATAGGTTGTTTGTGCTAATGGTCCGCTTACGTAAGTTAGTGATGTTGCTCCTCCAATAGGATTAAATGGTCCACCAATAGCATTAGAGCTGGACCATTGCACGGCTCCATTACTTCCACTATACGTTAAAGTTGCAATTCCATTGGCGCAAACTGTAGTACTACTTGCATTTGAAACAGCGGCAGTTGGTGAGCCCGACACTTCAATTGTTGTTGTACTTGCCGAACCATTTGTGTTAGGTGAATTACTTACTACTCTTACAAGATAGCCTACACCAGGAGCTGTGCCCAGCGGAATTGTTGCAATTATAACTCCATTACCAGTGCCAGGATTAGTGCCGATTGCAATTGGTGCAGCAAAACTACCAGCAGCATTTGACAATTGGGCTGTAAATACATTGCCAGCATTAAAAGTGCCCGATACTGAATAAGGTATTGTAATTGTTTCTCCAGGACAATAAGGACCAGCAGTTGGATTACCTGTTGTAATTGTGTTTCCAGTTGCAGGTTCTGAAGTAACTTGTATGTCATCTACCCCAAAAGCAGGATCGGTAGCTGATAAGGAAACGTTATTTACAAATCGAAAAGCAAAAAGAAGATTTGGCTGATTGTTATAATCAGGATTGCTTATGCTCTCAAAAACCCAGTTTGAACTTCCTTGGAATTGAGATGTACTGCCGTTATTTTCTAGTACCCAAGTATTTCCTCCATCGATACTGTAATACACCTCTCCATAATTGTCCGCGCTCCCTTGACAAAGCCACCAAAAAGACAGATTTACATTTGATTGTCCTGCTGTATTAATGTTGGTTGTCATTTTTGCGAAGTATGACTCAGCAGGAGGACAAACAGTATTAGCAGTAATAAAAGAGCAATTTGCAATTCCCAGAGCAGCAGCTTGTGCGCAAGTAATGTGAAGATAGTTGCTTTCTGGACCGTTTGCAATAGCTCCCGGCTGATTTGGAGTATTTGCTAACGGAATATTTTGTGTACCAAATATGGGACAAACGAAATCGAAACTTCCTCCTGTATAGGCGTTGTTTATAGTCCAATAGTTCTCACTACCGCTAACACCACTTAAATCTGCGGTGTTGAGCTGAAATGTTGGGGAAGCCCCTTCAAAATCTTCGGAATAGATTATAGTTTGAGCTTTAGTAGAAAAAGCGAAAGCGAAAATAAAACTTGCAATGAGTAAAATCTGTTTCATCGTAGATGGTTAATGAAGCAAATTTAATCAAATGTTTCAAGGAAAGTACAAATCACTTAAAACTACTATTAATTAATGACAAAGCCTGTCGGCACAAACAGAGCTTGCAAAAGCATCTGGCTTTGATTTAAAAGTGAAACCCATTCCTTTTGTATACCCCATTGCATCATGAAATGCCGCGTATGATTGGTGCATTGGATCCTGATTGATATCTGCATGAATTTCCATTTCCACACCTAACTTTTTAAGAACATCATTCAATTCCCAGCCAGTTTCTATAGATGCTGTTACTTCGGCCATCATTCTCTCTCGCATGTTCATTTTTTGTGAAAGGCGTTGCTTGTTTACATACATAAAACCACCATTGCCTATCACATAAAAAACGATAACTGTTACCATGTCAATGGTATTACCTTTTACTTGTGAATCTGTTCCTATGCATATTTTAATGCGTTGTCCATTTTCTTTAAAGCGGGTAATAATTTTTTCAACAGCCATTGTTATAGGTTCCTCAATGGGTGATCCTCCGTAAGTTTTCCAAGCCATGTTATAGTTTTTCTAATGCAGAAATCTACATATAAGTGATTACTAAACAACTAATTATACAAGAAAGTTTTGAACTGAAAATTTATTATTTGTTAATATCTCGATTTCTATCTAGTATCTTTGCGAGCATTATGAGGAAGGATTATAAAACAACAGATTTTTTAGTGATTGGTTCAGGAATAGCCGGCCTGAGTTACGCTTTAAAAGTCGCTGAATTTGGCAAAGTGCTCATGATTACAAAAAGCGATGAGGACGAATCAAATACCAAATACGCACAAGGAGGAATTGCAGCAGTAACCTATGCGCCAGATTCTTTTGAAAAACATATTCAAGATACTTTAATTGCTGGAGATGGATTGTGCGATGAAGCTGTGGTTCGTTTGGTAATTACTGAGGCGCCAGAAAGAATTCAGGAACTTATTTCCTGGGGAGCACAGTTCGATAAAAATGAACAAGGAAATTATGATTTGGGCAAGGAAGGCGGACATTCTGAAAACAGAATTTTGCATCATAAAGACAATACTGGGTATGAAATAGAACGTGCATTGATTCATCAAGTGCGCACCCACAAAAACATTGAAGTACTCGACCACCATTTTGCAATTGAAATTATCACCCAACACCATTTGGGAATGTATATAAATAGCTCAACGCCAAACATTGCCTGTTATGGTGTTTACGCGTTGAACCTAGAAACTGGAAATACAGATGTTATTTTGGCAAAAGTTACCTTAATGGCATCAGGAGGAGCCGGAAATGTATATGCTACCACAACAAACCCTAAGATTGCTACAGGCGATGGTGTTGCGATGGTTTACCGAGCAAAGGGCAAAGTTGAAAATATGGAGTTTATTCAGTTTCACCCTACGGCTTTATACCAGCCAGGCGTGCAACCTGCTTTTTTGATTACCGAAGCTATGCGCGGTGATGGGGCCGTTTTAAGAAATCAATCGGGCGAAGAATTTATGAAACGCTACGATGAAAGAGGTTCGCTTGCTCCGCGCGACATTGTGGCAAGAGCAATTGATAATGAAATGAAATTGCGAGGAGAAGATTTTGTTTGGTTAGACTGTAAAGGCATTTCGAAGGAAAGATTGTTAAACCATTTTCCAATGATTTTCGAAAAATGCCTTTCGCTGGGAATTGATATCAGCAAAGACATGATTCCTGTTGTTCCTGCTTGTCATTACATGTGTGGAGGAATAAAGGTGGATGTAAATGCAAAAACATCTATTTCAAATTTATTGGCTGCAGGTGAATGCTCTTCTACTGGCTTGCATGGTGCCAATCGTTTGGCGTCTAATTCTTTATTAGAAGCTTTGGTTTACAGCCATAGAGCTGCAAATTCTGCAATAGAAATGATGAATGAAAGTACATTTAAAGATGGAATTCCGGAATGGGACATTAAAGGTACTGCCGATCCGGAAGAAATGGTATTGATTACACAAAGTTACAAGGAGTTGCAAGCTATTATGAGCAATTACGTGGGTATTGTTCGTAGCAATATTAGGCTGGAAAGGGCCTTGCAACGCTTACAGATTTTGAACAGGGAAACCGAAAATATGTATAGAAGAACAACGCTTTCTACTGCCTTGTGTGAACTCAGAAACTTAATTTTAGTTGGTTATTTAATAATAAAGGCCGCCAAGCAACGTAAAGAAAACAGGGGTTTACATTATTCTATCGACTTTAAAATTTAACCTAGAAGCCGCGCTACTGGGTGAGCCAAATACCGCCCGACGAAGGAGGGCAGTATGGGCGAACACAGGTTAAAGCGCCCAAATTAAAGCGCTAATACAGCCCATTGAGAATCATTTTTTTTGGAAACTTAACAGAATAGCTAAAAGTTAATTTTTTAGATTCTGCAGGATTAAGTTTCAATTTCCAGGTGAGCTTCCCGGTTTCTTTATTGTATTCTGCGTTTCCTGTGTTGATGGCTTCGATTATCAATTCTTCGTTGTTGCTCAATGGAATTTGGTCTTCCAGCTCAATTTCAATGGCCGATTTTCTTGTGTTTTTTACTTCAATATCGAAGCTGCGGGTAATTTTCTTTGTATTGCCAGAAATACTTGTTTTTTCGTTGAAGTCTTTGGTTTGCTTGCGTTTGATGGTGATGTTATTATCACGCCCCAAAGCAAAACTCAAGGTATCATCTACAATACGGGCATCAAAATATGTGGTTCCTACATAGTTGTTTTCGAAATACACATTTGCATCGCCAGAAAGCAATTCACCTTTGTCCCAACCTATTAAATCTGCCACTAAAAACGCATCGTTATCAATTTTTGGAATAGAGAAATAGGAATAATTAGCAGCTACTTCGTATTGTTGAATTTCTACTATGTTTTCCTTTCCGTTGCTGGCAATATTGTAAGGAACGGAAATGTTGAAGATGGCATTGGTGAGTTGGTTGTTGTCTACCCTTGTAATTTCAGCAGCTGTTATGCTTTCGGTTGCTACATAACCATTATTGCGAGAAGAGATTACTACTTCACTTAATAAAGCGTCACTCACTGGAGCTTCTTCTTTATCATAAGCTGCAGCTGGGGCTTGTGTTTTATACCTTGCTTTTCTGTAAACAATTGGGTCGCTCAAAGAAAGTGTCCAGGGGTTGAGGTTAGGTTTGGTATTGCCTAAGGTTGGATTTCCGGTACTCAATGAAAGTTTTACATTTTTCCAGTCTTGTCCGGTATTTTGAACTACGTTGGCTTTTGCAACAACTGTTGTAGGGGTGTTTACATCTTTTACACGAATATCATACAATGGCGACCAGCTGCAATTGTTTACAAAATAACCCAATTCGAAATTTGCATTTCCTGCGGTTGCTGCGATCAATTGCACTACAACTTCTCCAGTTACAGTTTGCTCACCTTGGCGAAGTTGCGCCAGTTGCTGGTCCATTTTTACAATGCGTTCGCTTAACTTGGTTTCTTTTTCTTCGATTTCTAATTTGCGTAAAGCGGCTTCTGCATAACGTGTTCGAATTAAATCAGCCATTTTGGTTAGTTCAGTTGCTGTAACACCAACATTATCGCCTTTGATGGATTTATTTGCCTGTAGCAATGAAATTTCCTCTATGTAGCTGTTTTTTGTAATGCTGAGTCTTTGTATTTGTTGTCTGTAATACTTTAGAGAATCTTCTAATTGCATAAAATCTTTTTTCTCTTCGGGTTCTAAATAGTTGAATTGATAATTTACGGATAAAATGGTGATGTCTTTATCTGCTTTTACCTGAACTGAATTGGCATTGATAAAATTCGAAAGTTTATCGAAAACCACTGTTTGTCGTCCCGATTTTAAGTTAGTGTTTCCTTTTGCGGTTACTTGTGCACCACTCACATATAAAGTAACTTGTTCGGGTTTGGTGGTAATTCTCGCATCAATATCTGTGTTTTGGGCGAATATTGAATTTGATATAAAAATTAAAATGGCGAAAAATGTGGTTTTCATAGTTTTAACAAATTAATGCGGCTGTCGTATGTAGGCAAAATAACAAAGTTCAAAGTAAATCTAAATGTTTTGAAGTTTGTTATGTAAAAATGTTTAGCAAATTAATAACAGGCATAATAGAAGAAAAGTAGTTAAATTGCCCCATCGAAACGCAAATGAAAAAAACTTATTTTCTGTTATTATGTTTTGCTTTTACATTCTTTTTAAATGGATGTAAGCACGAAGTTATTTTGAAGGAAGACTGCACAGGAATAACTCCAACTTATAATAATGATATAAAAGCAATTATGGATGTTTCATGCGCTACACCTGCTTGTCATAGTGGTTCATATGCTGCTGCGAACATTAGTTTAGATACTTATTCATCTGTGAATTCTGAAAGTAAAAAAAGCAGGTTTATGGGTTCAATAAGACATACAACTGGTTATGCATCAATGCCGCAAGGTGCAGCACAACTGGACTCTATCACTATAAAAAAACTTGCTTGTTGGATTCAAAACGGTAGACCAAATTAGTTGTATGGCTTTGATTAAAACAGTGCGCAATTTTACTCCTGAATTTGGAGAAAATTGCTATTTCGCAGAAACGGCAACTATTATTGGAGATGTTGTTATGGGCGACGAATGCAGTATTTGGTTTAATACTGTTGTGCGAGGTGATGTAAATAGCATTAGAATAGGCAATAAGGTGAATATTCAAGATGGGGCAGTGATTCATTGTACATATTTAACAGCTCCAACAATTATAGGAAATCGTGTTTCTATAGGTCACAATGCTTTGGTGCACGGCTGCACTTTACATGACAATGTACTGATTGGAATGGGAGCTATAGTTATGGACCATGCAATAATTCATTCTGGAAGTATTATTGCGGCCGGCGCGGTTGTTTTAGAAAATACAGTAGTAGAATCTGGCTGGATATGGGCTGGTGTGCCTGCAAAACCAGTTAAAAAAGTTAGCGAAGAATTGTTAAAAGGTCAGGTTGATAGAATTGCTGATAATTATTTAATGTATTCGAGCTGGTTTAAAGAGCAGTAAGCCCTTTTTTAATCTTCAATTCCACGATACTGCTTGTATTTTACAAAAAGCTCTTTTACATACACCACCAATTCGTATTCGGTTTCAAATTGTGTGTAATTATTGCTGAGGTTTGAATATTTTATAAAATCGTCCACCTGCAGCTCATCAATATCAATAATATGGGCTACCATATATCTTGTAAACAATTCGCGCAAGAGTTCCATTTTTGCATCTTCCGACCTTAACTCTGCAATCTTGGTGCGTGCTTTACCCTCACGACTAAACTGATTGTACAAGTATGTAATTGGGCTTGAAATAGCGTCTGCCAATGGTGTTGCTGCAACTTTGGTTCGTTCAGCTATTTCTAGTTCCTTTAAAATTTGGTCGTAGGTTTTGGGAGCTTTAATGGTAAACTCTTTTAATTGAACCCTTTTAACAGTTAAATAAACATTTAGGTTATAACTCGTTTTTAGAACAGAATCTTTTAAAAAAACTTTGGTGTAATTATAACCTGTTAGAGAGAATAGTAAAGAATCTGTAGGCAATGCTGTTAAAGAAAATTGACCTTTTTGATCAGCAAAAACTCCATTTTGGGTGCGCTGGTTAATTACAAATGCATATGAAAGCGGTCTTTTTGTTTCTTTATCTCTTATTGTACCTGTAACAGAAATTTGTGCAGCCAAATTGCTCATCACCAATAGATTGACAAGCAATAAAATATTAAATCGCACAATTTTCTTCACTTTTCTTAGTGCTTATGATTTATTATAACGGAATGTTTCCATGTTTCTTTTTAGGAAGCTTGGCAACTTTATTTTCCAACATCTTAAAGGCTTTGATTAATTTTTCTCGTGTTTGTTCAGGAAGAATTACTTCATCAATATATCCTCTTTCGGTTGCGCTGTATGGATTTGCAAATAGTTCTGCATATTCTCTTTCTTTTTCGAGTAACTTTTCTGCTGGATTTGCAGCTTCTTCAATTTCTTTTTTGAAGATGATTTCAGCCGCACCTTTTGCGCCCATCACTGCAATTTCGGCAGTTGGCCAAGCATAATTCATATCAGCGCCGATGTGTTTAGAGTTCATTACATCGTAAGCTCCACCGTATGCTTTGCGGGTAATTACTGTAATTCTTGGTACCGTTGCTTCGCAGAATGCGTACAATAGTTTTGCGCCATTGGTTATGATTGCATTCCATTCCTGGTCAGTTCCTGGTAAAAATCCCGGAACATCTTCGAAAACCAACAAAGGAATATTGAAACAATCGCAAAAGCGCACAAATCGGGCGGCTTTTTGGGATGATTTTATGTCCAAAACACCAGCTAGATAAGCAGGCTGATTGGCAACAATACCAATGCTTCTACCTCCTAATCGCGCAAAACCAACTACGATATTTTCAGCGAAATTTTTATGCACTTCGAAGAATGTATCTGTGTCTATTACTTGCTCGATTACTTCTCTTATATCGTAAGGTTGATTTGGATTTTCTGGAATAATGGTGTTCAATTTTGGTCTTCTCTCATTTCCCGGAGCATAAGAAAGTCGTGGTGCCTCTTCTTCGCAGTTTTGAGGAATATAGCTTAACAACTGCTTTATTTCGTTGATACAAGTAACTCCATTTTCTGATGAAAAATGTGTAACACCAGATTTTACGCTGTGTGCAGAAGCTCCACCTAATTCTTCTGAGCTTACTTCTTCGTGCGTAACTGTTTTTACCACATTCGGACCAGTAACAAACATGTAGGAATTATTTTCGACCATGAAAATAAAATCTGTAATAGCTGGAGAATAAACTGCGCCTCCAGCGCATGGACCCATGATGGCGCTAATCTGCGGAATTACGCCAGAAGCCATTGTGTTTTTGTAAAAAATATCAGCATAACCACCAAGTGAAACAACACCTTCTTGAATACGTGCTCCTCCAGAATCATTTAACCCAATAATCGGAGCGCCATTTTGCATTGCAAGGTCCATAATTCGGCAAATTTTTGTTGCATGCGCTTCCGCTAAGGAACCTCCAAAAACCGTAAAATCTTGTGCAAAAACGTATACTAAACGCCCATGAACAGTACCATAGCCGGTAATTACACCATCACCATAAAATTTCTGCTTATCTAAACCGAAATTCATGCTGCGGTGTGTTACCAATTGACCAATTTCTTCAAATGAATCTTCATCTAATAACAATTGAATTCGCTCACGGGCTGTTAACTTCCCTTTCTTGTGTTGCGATTCAATTCTTTTTTGTCCCCCACCCAAAAGGGCTTCAGCTTTCATTTTTTCGAGTTGGGCAATTTTTGCATCCATGCCAGATATTGTAGGTTGAAGTGTTGTAGTATCCATAAAGTATTCTATAATTCGTTCACTAATTCTTCTGTTAATTCTAAGGTATGATAAACTTGTTGTACGTCATCGAGTTCTTCTAGCATGTCTATCATTCGCATTACTTTTTTTGAAGATTCGAGGTCTAAAAGTACGGTTTCTTTTGGAATTTGCTGAATACTGGCGCTTTCCACTTCAACTCCTAAGTTGTCGAGTTTTTTCTGAATTTCACCAAAGGCATCAAAAGTTCCATAAACAGTAAAATACTCCTCATCTACTTCAACGTCTGTAGCATTCGCATCAATCATTTCCATGGTGAAATCATCTTCATTTAAAGCCCCTTTTTTAAGTGCAAAAACGCTCATTTTATCAAAAATAAAACTCAAAGAACCGTTCGTACCAAGATTTCCATCAAACTTGTTAAAAACCATGCGTACATCTTTTACCGAACGATTGATGTTATCTGTGGCACATTCCACAAAAACTGCAATTCCAAATGGTCCATAACCCTCGTAAGTAGGCTCTAAAAATGTAGTTCCATCTTTACCTGAACCTTTATCCACGGCACGAGCTATGGTGTCTTTAGGAATATTTGCACCTTTTGCATTTTGAATCGCAACCCGCAACCTGGGATTTGAATCAGGATTAGGTAAGCCTTCTTTGGCTGCAATCATTACCTCTTTGATTAAACGGGTAAACAATTTCCCTCTTCGCTTATCCTGTGCACCTTTTCGATGTTTAATGTTCGCCCACTTACTATGACCTGCCATGTTTTTTTTAATGATTGGGCAAAAATAGGGTTTTAAATTTCTTCTTGTTTTGAAAAGTCGAATTTATATATCTCATCCATTTGATAGGTATGATCGATTTTTATCAAGTCTCTTAAAATTCCATCATCTAAATGATACACCCATCCATGTAAAACGGGAGATTGCTTTTTGTTCCAAGCATACTGAACAATAGATGTTTTGGCTAAGTTCATAACCTGTTCCATCACATTAAATTCAACCAACTTATTAGTTTTCAATTCTAAATTTGGTTGCTTGTCGATTTCGTCTCGGTGAATTCTATAAACATCTTTTATGTTTCTCAGCCATTTGTTTAACAATCCATGAGAGAATTGGTCAAGTGCAGATTTAACTCCACCGCAACCATAATGTCCACAAACAATGATATGCTTCACTTGTAAAACCTCTACAGCAAATTGCAAAACACTCAATAAGTTGAGGTCTGTGTGCACTACTAAATTGGCAACATTCCTATGCACAAAAATTTCACCTGGAGAAGTATTTGTCACCTCGTTGGCTGGTACGCGGCTATCTGAACAACCGATCCAGAAATAATCAGGGTGCTGTTCTCCCGATTGCCTTATAAAATATTTAGGGTCAGTACTTAGTTTATCAGCAGCCCATGCTTTGTTTTCTAAAAGCAGCTTTTCGTAAATTTCCATGTTATTCGTTTTCTATTCTAAAGTATTCGTTTAAACTGATTTTAGATTTTTTTAATTCTGTGTTTATTTTTCTTAAAGCAGCGTTTTTTGTAAAATTATCAATGGTTTCCATTATATCATTGTCAATAAAACTAGCTCCAGTTCCATCAATTATAACATAAGAATTAGGTGGAATCTTGTTAAATATATCTCTCAAGATAGACTTATTTAAAAATGAAACATTGTAGCGAAGCTTTATCAAAAAGGCTTCATTATCTTGAGTTACCTGAATAGAGCGTTTAAAGTTTGAAATGGCAACAAAGAATAAACCTACAAATAATCCAATGGAAATTCCTTTCAGTAAATCGGTAAACAATATTGCAAGTATAGTAATTACAAAAGGTATGTAGTGATTTCGACCTTTTGAAAACATCGATTTGAATAATTGAATTGAAGTTAGTTTATACCCAACTACAAAAAGGATTGCCGCCAAGGAAGGCAATGGAATTAAGTTTAATACATGTGGTAAAAACACCACACAAACGAATAATAGTATACCATGAATTATTGTTGAAAGCTTTGAAACGGCACCTCCAACTACATTTGCAGAACTCCTTACAATTACAGCAGTAACAGGTAATCCGCCTAAAAAACCAGAGAAAATATTTCCTACACCTTGCGCAAATAACTCTCTGTTTAATGGTGTATTTCTTTTGAATGGATCAAGTCTATCTGAGGCTTCAACACTTAGCAAAGTTTCTAAACTTGCTACAATTGCTATAGTAAATGCTACAAATAACACGTTAGCATTAATAGTTGAGAATGCAGGGAAAGCAAAAATTGATTTAAAATCAACTTGGGTTGGAATTCCTACCAAGTGATTTGCCTGCAAAGCCCATTCAGGAGCAAAATTACTCAACAAAAGGTTTGTGAAAACGCCCAATAAAATAGCTATCAATGCAGCAGGAATAAGCGAAAAGGCTTTGTGTATTGAACTGTATTTATTCCATAAAATTAAAGCACCCAAAGAAATCCCACTAATTAGTAAAGCAGGCCATTCAAACTCAATTATTGCATAGTAAATATCTGTTAATGTATTATGACCGCCCGCTTCATCAAAATTTTCATCTCCTAAATAATCAAAATCATACCCTAAAGCATGTGGTATTTGTTTTAAAATAAGAATAATACCGATGGAAGCTAACATCCCGTTAATTACCGAAGATGGAAAGAAGTGCGCTAATTTTCCAGCCTTTAGAACTCCAAGAATTAATTGAAATATTCCAGCCAAAACAACGGCCAGCAGGAAAGTTTCAAATGACCCTAATTTCTTTAATGCATCTAACACTATAATAGTTAGGCCAGCAGCCGGACCACTCACACTGATATGAGAGCCGCTTATTGCACCAACAACAATTCCTCCAACAACTCCGGCAACTATACCCGAAAACACAGGAGCTCCTGAAGCAAGGGCAATTCCCAAACAAAGAGGCAATGCGACTAGGAAAACTACTAAACCAGATGGGAAGTCTTTTTTAAGTTTTTCTTGAAAGCTTAAATTCAATGGCATGTTAAAGTTTAATGTCTTTTATATTGAGCTGCAAGTTTACTGTATTATTCCAATTATTATCTTCTATGTTATAGCAAATATCTATTGGAATTCCTTTGCTTATTGGGTCGAAAAACTGTCCTAAATTAAAAGCAATTGCAGGCACCCCAATTCCATTTTCATCTACCATTTTGAGTTTGAGGTGGTTGCTTCCAACAATTCTTAGGTTTCCTTCATCTAGTAAATTGCGGGTTAAGAAAACTGGAGCCATATTTCCAGGTCCAAAAGGAGAAAATTGTTTTAAGATGCGGTTAAACTTTGCATCTATATGATCCAGATTAATTTCCAAATCGATTTCCTGTACAGGTGTTTTTTGATATTCTTGAATGTTTGCGCTTACAACCTCTTCGAATCTTTTTTGAAAAGCACCTACGTTTTCTAATTTTAATGTCATGCCAGCGGCATATTTGTGTCCTCCAAACTGCTCTAACAAATCTGCACATTGCTCCAAAGCTGCGTGTACATCAAAATCTTTAACCGAACGTGCGCTACCAGTTGCCATTCCATTAGATTCGGTGAGAATAATTGTAGGCTTATAGTATTTTTCAATTACCCTCGAGGCAACTATTCCAACCACGCCCTTGTGCCAATCTGGTTTATAAAGCACCGTAGAATTGCCGTTTTTTATGGCTTCATTTGTTTCAATTATCTCAAGGGCTTCGGCAGTGATTTGCTTATCGAGGTCTTTTCTTGTGTTGTTATTTACATTGATTAATTTTCCAATATCAAAAGCATTAATCTCAGTTTCTGCAATTAATAATTCTACCGCTTTTTTTCCGTGTTCAATTCTACCAGCAGCATTAATGCGAGGCGCAATACTAAAAACTATATCTGAAATGGAAATTTCCTTTTTAACCTCCGCAGCAGTATTGCTTTTGCTTGCGTTTTCTTTCCTTACATTTAATAACTCCTGAATTCCAATTCTCGGAGAATCATTTATTTTTTGCAAGCCATAATAAGCCAATATTCTATTTTCACCTGTAATAGGAACGATATCAGCGGCAATGCTTGTTACCACTAAGTCGAGCCATTTTGTAACATCTTTATTTAATTGTAAACTTGAATTTAATGCTTGAATTAATTTATATCCGATACCACAACCAGAAAGTTCTTTATAAGGATATTTACAATCTTTTCTTTTAGGATCTAAAACCGCAGCAGCAGCCGGAATTTCTTCAGCAGGTAAATGGTGGTCACAGATAATAAAATCTATTTTTTTTTCAGTCGCATATTTGATTTTATCGTTACTGCGAATGCCGCAATCTAAGGCAATAATTAAACTCACATTCATTTCAGCAGCAACGTCTATTCCAGTGAACGAAATTCCGTAACCTTCTGAATACCTGTCTGGAATATAAAAACTTAATAAATTTTCATCTACAAATTCTCTTAAAAAGCCATACACCAAAGCAACAGAAGTAGTTCCATCTACATCATAATCTCCGTAAATCATTATTTTTTCTTTATTGGAAATTGCAGACTTGATGCGGTCAATAGCTTTATCCATATCTTTCATCAGAAATGGGTCGTGTAAATCATTCAAATCTGGGCGAAAGAATTTTTTTGCTGCTTCAAAAGTTTCAATTCCACGTTGCACCAATAAAGTACTTATTAATTCATCCGTATTTAAAGCTTGACTTAATGCCTCGATTTTTAGTTTTTCTGGGTTTGGCTGAAGTTGCCAATTTTTTTTAATAATCATTTTAATAAATGCTAATATAATTTCTTATAATCATTCAAATTTAGCAATTGTAGACCAAAGCATGTGAAGTCATGTTTATATTTTTCAACAAAATCAAGCAACCTGCTGAACCTTTTAAGAAAATCCGTTGTTTTGTGCCTATGCATGCAATAGTAGTGGGATCAGGCATTGCTGGTCTGGCAGTGGCTTTGCGCCTCAAGAAGAAAGGCTTTTCTGTAGAAGTATTTGAGAAAAACGACTATGTGGGCGGTAAGCTAACGGCGTTCGAGCAAGATGGATTTAGGTTTGATGCGGGCCCATCCTTATTTACATTACCTAAACAAGTGGATGAGTTATTTGAGCTTTTTAACGAGAATCCGAGAGCACATTTTAACTACTTGAAATTGGATATTGCTTGCAATTATTTTTGGCAAGACGGCACACAATTAACTGCCTCAGGAAACATTGAAAAGTTTGCTAAAAATGTCGAAAAGACATTCAAAACACCTGCAAAATCTATCATTAAGTACCTTAAAAAAAGCGCATTTGTTTATAATACTGTTGCTCCCGTTTTTTTGCATATGTCTTTGCATAAATGGACAAACTTTATTAATTTAAAAACACTTAAAGGCATTTTATTCATGCCATTTCTGGGCATATTTTCTAAATTAAATAATTATAACCAGCAGCAGTTTTCGCATCCTAAATTGGTGCAATTGTTTAATAGATACGCTACATACAATGGTTCAGATCCATTTCAGGCTCCAGCGGTTTTACAAAGTATTCCGCACCTGGAATTTAATATTGGTGCATATTTACCTAAAAATGGAATGCATGATATTACTAAATCATTAGAAGATTTAGCAAAAAGACAAGGCGTAATATTTCATTTAAATTCACCAGTTTCTAAAATTGAAACTTCAAATAATAAAGTAACTGGAATTTGGGTAAATGGTGAATTAAAATCTGCAGATGTAGTAGTTTCAAATGTGGATATTTTTCCTTCATACAAACATCTTTTAAGTAATCAGAAAGCCCCTGAAAAAGTAATGAGTCAGCCAAGATCTAGTTCTGCGCTTATTTTTTATTGGGGAATAAAAAAGGAATTTGCACAATTAGATGTACACAATATTTTTTTCTGTAAAGATTACAAAGATGAATTTGATTTTATTTTTCAAAAGAAAACAGTTGGAAACGATCCAACAATCTACATAAACATTACTTCAAAAAAAATAAAAGAAGATGCTCCGGCTGGTTGCGAGAATTGGTTTGTTATGATAAATGTTCCTGGAAATACAGGTCAAAATTGGGACGAAATCATTGAAACAAGCAGGAAGAATATTTTAAATAAATTAAGCAGTATTCTTAAAGAAGATATAAGCGCATGCATTTTAAATGAAAGTATTTTAGATCCACGTAGCATCGAAAGCAAGACTTCTTCTTATCAAGGTTCCTTATACGGTAGTAGTTCTAACAACCGAAATGCAGCTTTTCAAAGACATGCAAATTTTAGCAGTAAGCTAAAAGGTTTGTATTTTTGTGGCGGAAGTGTTCACCCTGGCGGCGGTATTCCATTGTGCCTGCAATCTGCCAGAATAGTTGCCGATTTAATACCCAAATCATGAGTGCCCTTGCTAAAAAATTGCCATTTTCTTTTACTTCAAATCAAGCAGGTGTAATTTTAATTATTTTACATTTAGTAGGTGTAATTGGAATTTTGTCTTCATTCTCAACATATATTATTGCGCTTACTCCAGTAAATCTGTTCATTTCATCTTTTTTCGTTCTCATTTTTCATCCAAAATTCGATTGGAAATTCCTTTTATTCTTCACCATTGCATTTCTTATTGGAATGAGTTCAGAATGGATAGGAGTGCACACGGGTTATTTATTTGGAAATTATAAATATGGCAACGTTATGGGGCCTTCTTTTGATGGAATTCCATATATAATTGGCTTTAACTGGTTTATGCTGAGCGTTTGCATGGGAACCTTTTCCAATTATGTTAAGGCTTCGGTTTTAGTAAGAAGTATTATTGGTGCTATTTTAATGGTTTTGATGGATTATATTATTGAACCAGTTGCTATTAAACTTGGGTTTTGGACCTGGTTCGGGGCTTCTATTCCAATTAGTAATTACATAAGTTGGTTTTTTGTAGCTTTTTTAATTCAATGGTTGTATCATTCTCAAAAAAATCAGAACAATCCTATCGCAACTTGGTTAATTTTGTCGCAAGTTTTTTTCTTTATTATTTTGCGTTTCGTTTAACATGGAAACTTTTATTAATATTTTAATTGTTGTAGCAACATTCTTTTTTATGGAATTTATGGCTTGGGCTACACATAAATTTGTAATGCACGGTTTTCTTTGGTCGCTGCATAAAGACCACCATGAACCACATGAACATTTATTTGAGCGAAACGATTCATTTTTCTTGATTTTTGCAGTTCCTAGTTGGTTGTGTATTATGTTTGGAATGATGAATGGCAACGATTTTAGATTATATATTGGAATTGGAATTGCCGTTTATGGTCTAGCTTATTTTTTAGTCCACGATGTGTTTATTCACCAAAGAATTAAGTGGTTTAGAAGAAGCGATAATTGGTATTTGAGAGCCATTCGGAAAGCACACAAAGTTCACCATAAAACTACCGGTAAAGAACACAGTGAATCTTTCGGAATGCTTGTAGTAGCTAAAAAATTCTTCAACGAGCAGCGTGCTTCCAGATAAGTACACTTACTTGGCTTTGATGCTAATAAGCTTAGCGTATCCTTTGGCGCAGAGCTTCGAAAAGCGTGTTTTTATCTGGAAACGATGGAAATTTATGTTTCCTTCAATACTCATAACTGCTGCATTTTTTATTGTTTGGGATATTTTTTTTACAATAACAGGTGTTTGGAGCTTTAATCCAAAATATGTTACTGGAGTTTACTTGATAAAGATGCCTATTGAGGAATGGCTTTTTTTCTTCATCGTTCCATATTGCTGTTTTTTCGTGTATTTTGTAAGTAACTTCTTTATAAAGAAAGATTTATTAGCTCCCTATCAAAAAAGAATAACCTTGTTTTTTGCAATTTTAACGGGTGTTATTGGAATTATTTATTTCAATCGTTGGTACACTGCAGTTGCCAGTTTGGCAAGTTCAATTTTATTGTTCTACTTATATTTCTTTACAGACGTTAAGTGGCTGGGAAGATTTTTCGTAGGATATTTTTTTAGCTTAATTCCATTTTTAATGGTAAATGGTATTTTAACTGCATGGCCAGTTGTAGAATATAATGATGCTGAAAATTTAGGAATTCGAATCTTTATTGAAGGTTGGGCTAATATTCCAATTGATGATACCATTTATTGTTTGTTACTTCTGTTAATGAATATTAGTTTATACCATTATTTCGAAAATAGGGCAGGAGTAAACCTTCCAATTACTAAAGATCAGTTTATTTAAAATGTTCTATATTTGGGTTTCCAAATTCATCACAATAATGAGATTAAAAATTTTCTTCGGAATCCTGGTTGTTTTATTTGCTCTTCAATCCTGCAAGGATAAAAACAAAATTGTAAGTTTTAATTTAGAAACAAATGATCCGGTATTTTTTATTCCACTTGGCGATTCTCTATTAACAGACACAATTTTAGGAAACGAAGGGATTTCCTTACAATCTGAGGACTTTAAATTTAGCAGCTACGAAAAATTCAAAACCAACACGGTTATTCCAGCTGAATTAGAAGATGTAGAGGCTTACAATCTAATTTTAACTTTAGATTCAGGCATTTCAAATTTAAGTTTTATGAAGGATTTGAAAGTATTTATAGGAAATGGTACAGGTAAAGATATTGAGTTAATTTCTGTTGATTTCCCTGGGCAAATTGATACTTTAGGACTGTTGATGCGGCCAACAACTGACGAATGGTTAAACATAATGAGAAAAGATAAATATTACTTTAGGTCAGATTTTACCCAAGTTAGTGCAATTCCAGACTCTGTAGCTTTACGTTATAAAATGAGCTTCAGATTGAAAGGAAATCCAACTAAAGATTAGTCTTTTAATGGAATTGCCTGAAGTATCTATTATAATCCCAACATTTAATTACGGACATCTTATTGAAGAAACATTAGAAAGTATTTCTAATCAGAGTTTTGAAAATTGGGAATGTATTATTGTAGACAATGAATCAACGGACAACACGGAGGAGGTTGTAAAACAATGGATTCAGAAGGATAAAAGATTTAAATACTTAAAAATTAAACATTCTACTACTTCTACTTGCAGAAATAAGGGTCTAGAAATTAGCAGAGGAAAGTTTCTTCAGTTTGTAGATGCAGACGACCAAATTTCGGAAGGGAAGCTAGAAAATCAATTAGAACTATTTAAAGCCAATACAAACGCTTCTATTGTTTATAGCAATGCAAAGTATTATGACCATGGCAATAGTAATAAATTACGGTATACTTTAGATGAAAGTAATACACCTTGGATGGTAGAATTTACTGGCTATTCATGGGAATTGCTGCCTCAAATGTTGAAGAAAAATTTGTTCGTAATTTCCTCTCCTTTATTAAAGCGGGTTGTTTATGAAGAAACTCAGGGGTTTTTAGATAAGTTGAATTGGGTAGAAGATTGGGAGTTTTATTTCCGATGTTTTGCAAATAATTATTACGTTGTTTTTGACAATTCAGAAAACTCATCTTCACTAATTAGGGTGCACCCCAAAAGCTTAAGCAGAAATAAAATTAGGATGAAAGAGCAATCATTACTAGCTAGAAATGAAGTTATGATTACTTTGAATAGCATAAATAAGCATCCTCAATTTTTATTATTAAAAGAAGATAATCACAAACAGTTACTTTTTTTGCATAAATCACTTGCAAAAGAATATTCTTCTACCTCTTCTTTTCAAAGTAAAAAGCACCTCATAAATTATTCTTTAAAAAGTAAAGAATATAAATTTCTTTTAAAGATAATTTTATCTTTTTTTATGAATACAAAAATTGAAATACCTGATTAGATTTCCCTCTAACTTTAGTTAATACTAGGTTAGTTATAAGATTAAAATTTTAGTTTTTCAGATAATTTCATCCATTCATTTTGAATTAACAGTTAGTTAAACTACTTTAGCGTGAAATAAACAAAAGACATGAAGAAAATCTTATTTCTACTACTTTTAGCTATGTTTACTCAACTATTTGTAGTAATAGCAGAAAGCAATTTTAAGCAGTTGCACAAGACCGTTTCTAATGAAGAGGAGTTTGTGAAGTTTATTTCAAAGAATGAACGAAAGGCAACTTATCATATTCAAGTAAATCAAATTAAAAGCGATGAAGAAAGAGCTTCTTTCATGGATGGTTTATTTGCTTCTTCCTTAATAGTGGTTGTTTCAAGACCAGATGAAAATGGAGTGCTGAAAATTACTGCCCTTAATCAGTTTACAACTGAACAAGTGAAACAGGAGGTTGAATCGATTTTGGTTGCTTCAAAATCAAAAACGAGCAAAGACGTTCAGAAAAATAAATAGTTTTAAATCATCACACAATGAAAAAAATCTTAATAACCATCACACTATTATTGTTTGCTGTAGTTCAAGCTTTCTCTCAAAATACAAATTGCGCAGGAGCGGCTCCATTTTGTACAGGAACAGAATATGTTTTTCCTGCTGGCGTTAATGCAGGAACAGCAGAAGTTGGCCCAGACTATGGTTGCCTTGGATCTGAACCTAATCCTGCATGGTATTTTATGCAAATTGAAACCCCAGGTAACATTGATATCTTCATGTCAGCTAATGCAGATATAGATTTTATATGTTATGGACCATTTGCCAATTTAACAAATGTGTGTGACCCTGCAAATTTATCAGCAGCTAATACTGTAGATTGCAGTTATTCTGGGGCCGCTACAGAAACTGTAAATATTACAAATGGCATATCAGGAGATTTTTATATGTTGTTGATTACGAATTTTTCTAATCAACCAGGGAATATTACTTTCTCCCAAACAGGAGGAAACGGAACAACAAATTGTGGTATCTTAAATTCAAATGCAACAAACAATGGTCCATTATGCGAAGGTGACACCTTGTTTCTTAGTACTTCACTAGACCCTAATTTATATACTTTAGAATGGTCTGGTCCTAATGGATTTAGCAGTAATCTAGCAAATCCTTTTATTGCAAATGTGGCTTTATCAGATACAGGACTTTACCGTTTAATTGCTAGCGATTTAGATACTGCTGACACTGCGTACACCAATGTATACATCAACGAAAGGCCAGATCCAACAGGTTTTGAAGTAGAAGGATTTCTTTGTGATGGCAATTTGCTTACACTTACGCCAGATACTATAATTGCTGGATTAAATTACAATTGGACATTTCCTGTAAATGGAACATCTTCTGCAGTGCCTTTTACAGTGATTGCTGACACGCTTTTTTCCTCTCTTGGAATTGGCCTATCGGTTTCATTAGCAGCTTGTACCAGTGCCGTCACCACTCAACTAATACCTGTCAATCAGCCAATTGTTCCTGTAGTTATAGGCGACAACCATACCTGTTTTGATGAGGTGGCTGTAATATCAACCTCAGAGGAATTTGTTTCTTATGTTTGGTCAACAACTGATGTAACAAGGATTAATACGGTCCTTCCGGGAAGCTATACCGTAACTACAACAGATAGTAATGGTTGTGTTGCTACATCGCTACCTTTTATTGTAACAAATTCAACTCCCGACGCTGAAATTGTAGGCATAGTTCCTTATTGCGATGGTGATACTATTACACTTTTTGCTTCTCCTTCTCCATCAGATTTCCCTTATACACAATACTACTGGATTCAAAAAGGAGATACGCTTTCAACGATTGATTCATTAAATATTACAGAAGGAAGTATACAATTGGTGGTAATAGACTCAAAGGGATGTGTTGATACAATTTCAACTTCGGCTCCAACCACGGCAAGACCTAAAGCTGGTATGCTCGTTAATCCTAATACTCCAAGGGTTTTGGTAAATACGCAAATTGCGTTCACTGATAATTCTTCAGCTAATCCAATTGACCCTATTGTAGGCTGGGATTGGTATTTTGAGCCACCAAATGATAGCTCGTATTTAGAAGATGTAAACTATACCTGGGCAAGACCAGATACAGGAGATAAACAAATTACACATATTGTTATCTCTGAATTAGGTTGTAGAGATACTGTTGTATATAACGTAAGGATTATAGACACTCCATTTCTACCAAATGTAATCAATCCAGAGTCAGGTATTTCAGAAAATGCAAGATTGAAAATCCCTTTTTTGCAAGATTACCCTAATAATAATGTTACAATATTTAACAGATGGGGCAGAAAGGTTTACGATAAAGATAATTATGACAATTCTTGGGCAGGAGAAAATTTACCTGCAGGAACTTATTTTTACGTAGTATCTGCGCCAGAATTAAGCCCAACTTTAAAAGGAACTATAACCTTGCTAAGAAGCAACCCTTAAAATATTTAACAAAAAAAATGGCGAACAGCTTTTAAACTGTTCGCCATTTTTTTTGTTACCCTATCTTTGCAAATCAAAGTAAACCGTGAAAGTAACAGACCACTTAAAAAATGCGAAAGGAACAATCTTCTCTTTCGAAGTTTTGCCTTCTCTAAAAGGAAGAGACATCCAAGATTTGTATGATGGAATTGAACCTTTAATAGAATTTGATCCCAGTTTTATCAATGTAACTTATCACCGTGAGGAATATATTTACAAAAAATTGAATAACGGTTTACATGAGAAAATTGCTGCTCGCAAAAGACCAGGAACTGTAAGCATTTGCGCGGCAATAAAGAATAAATACCGAGTTGATACTGTGCCACATTTGATTTGTGGAGGGTTTTCAAGAGATGAAACAGAAATTGCATTAATTGATATGCAATACCTAGGAATGGACAATGTATTGGCTTTGCGCGGAGATCCTGTAAAAGGTGAAGGTACATTTGTTCCAGATAGAGATGGGCATGCAAATGCTTCAACTTTGGTAAAACAAATCTCTGAAATGAATCATGGAAGATACCTTGACGATGAAATTGTTGAAGGTATACCTACAGATTTTTGTATTGGTGTAGCTGGCTATCCTGAGAAACATTTTGAAGCCCAAAATTTAAAAACGGATTTAAAATTTCTAAAAGAAAAGGTTGATGCTGGAGCAGATTATATCGTAACTCAACTATTTTTCGATAATAACAAATATTTTGAATACGTTGAAGCTTGCAGAAAGGCAGGAATAACTGTTCCTATTATTCCAGGATTAAAGCCAATAACAACACTTAAGCACATTACATTTTTACCAAAAACATTTCATATCGATATTCCTGAAGCCTTGGCTGATGAATTAGAGAAATGCAAAAATAACCAACAAGTAATGGAAGTAGGAATTGAATGGGGAATTCAGCAAACCAAAGAATTGATTAAAGCTGGTGCTCCTTGTATTCACTTTTACACAATGGGAAAATCGGAAGCTGTTAAAAGAATAATGAAAGCTGCTTTTTAATACTTAATCTTTAAGACGCTATTGTAATTCAAGTCACTTCTCAAAAAGTAATGAGCTGAGGACTTACTTTCAAAATAAGAATTATGTACCACTGGAAATTTGCAGGAAAGCGGAAAAGCAATTTCTTGAAATTGTCCTGAAGTATTTATAAGCATTGCTTTCAATACAGTAGCTGATTTTGCACTTATTTGGTTCTCTTGCTTTTTCTTTTCTGCAAGATCGTTATATAAAAAAAGTGAAGTTTTTTCTTCTTGTATTAGATTGAAAGATAAGAACATACCCTCATCATCTAAAGAGTATTGTTTTTTAAATAACCACTGAAACCAATCTACATTTGCACTGCTATTGAAGTTTATTATTAAAACTTTATCTGTTTTAAACTCGTCTTTACATATTTGTAAACCAGACCTGTAATCTGTTTCACAAAGTTCATCAGCTTGGGTTTGTTCTGCATATAATTGTAAACTCCCGTCTTTATTGCAAGACGCTGAGATTATCTTTAAATACTTGAAATCATCTTTGGTCATTTTTACTGCTTCCCCTGAAAAATTTCCTAAAAAAGAAGCATTAAACGGAACTATGCTTTTTTGAATTACTTCTCCGGTTTCCCTATCAATATCCATGTAAAATGTGCCGGCAGAAATATCGGTCTTCTTAAAATCAGTTTGATACAATCCACAAATTTTTAAATGATCATTTTCAGTTAAATCGTAATAAACGCTGGTAATCTGTTTTTCTGGCAAATCCAGTTGGTATTCCAAGATATCATCCGTAAAAATTGGAAAAGCGAACAGGGAAAAACCCAAATCTAAACTGTCCTCACTGCGTTGATATTGAACTAAAAATTGAACATTTCCTGGTTCATCAATAGAAAACTGATTAATTTTTACAACCCTACCTTTCAAATCTAATAAAGCACTTCTCTTTTTTATGATTTCATACTTGTTATCAATTATTGCAAAATGTACGATATAATTTCCCTCTGCACCAGTTTGAACACCCAGGCTGAGCAGTAAATCTTGATTCTTACTCGTACAAAATTTAAACTTTCTACTACTCGCCTCAAAATATGTAGAAGGGTACTCCCAAAGCATTTTTTTTTCACTTACAATTCCCGAATCAGTCTCTTCTTTTCTGTAAAGCACATTGTTCTTTGTCTTTTTATCATAAGTAGAACCTAAAAAATTTAGTTTCCCATTTTTAAGTTGAATGTCCTCAGGATAAAAGTCGAACTTGTCGCTAAACACATTTTGAAAGTTTTTCGTTGAAACATGTTTTAGTCCAGCAGTATCAATAGTTTCGATCTCTATGTGCTGAATATGAGAACTACCTTTTTCGCTTGCACCATAAGCCAGCATTAATTTATCATTTATTTCTCCAACAAATTTTAAAGGATAAAAATTCTTTTCGTTTTGCCAAGATTCTCCTTCACTGGCTTTTTGTGCAAGCAGGTTGCTTAAAGAAAAAATACAGAGAAAAAATGCTAAGCAAAACTTCATGCGGTAGCCTTTTTCAAAACCTGACCAGCATCTTTATTTTTATTGGCCAATTGTCCGCAAGCCGCGTCAATGTCTCTTCCCCTGCTTCTTCTAACATTCGCAATTACACCTTTACTGTTTAAATAAGCAACAAATCGATTTACATTTTCCTCAGGAGCACGCAGAAACTCACTATCATCAATTGGGTTATACTCAATAATATTCACCTTTGAAGGAACACGTTTTACAAAGCTTTCCAGTTCTTTTGCATCAGACAAACCATCATTAAAATCTTTAAAAATGATGTATTCCAAGGTTGGTCTAGTACCCGTTTTATCGTAAAAATGTTGCAGGGCATCTGCAAGTGTATCAAGATTATTGCTTTCGTTGATAGGCATAATCTTGCTGCGTTTTTCTTCATTTGCTGCATGAAGTGATAATGCCAAATTAAATTTAACATTGTCATCTCCCAATTTCACAATCATTTTAGCGATGCCTGCAGTTGAAACAGTAATGCGTTGAGGAGACATGCCCAATCCACTTGGAGAAGTAATTTTTTCAATACTTTCCAGTACATTTTTATAGTTCAGCAATGGCTCCCCCATTCCCATATAAACAATGTTTGAAAGCGGAATACCATATTCGGTTTCGCTTTGTTTTCTAATAGCTGCAACCTGGTCGTAAATTTCTCCTGCTTCTAAGTTTCTGAGCAATTTCAATTTACCTGTTGCGCAAAATTTACAGGTTAAACTACAACCAACTTGTGAAGAAATACAAGCTGTCATGCGTGTTGCAGTAGGAATCAACACACCTTCTACAACCGGCCCATCGTGCAGTTTAAACGCTGTTTTTATGGTGCGGTCAAAACTTTTTTGAAAATTGGCTACTGAAATTCCTTGAAGCACATAGCTTTCTTGCAAACTTGCACGTAGTTCTTTGCTCAGATTTGTCATACTATCAAAACTCAATGCCGATTTTTGCCAAAGCCATTCGTATACTTGCTTTGCTCGGAATTTTTGTTGACCAGATGCTTTAAACCAATCTTCCAATTCTGTCAAAGTAAGTTTACGAATATCGGGTTTGTTTTGAGCTAACATGCTGCAAATGTAAGGGAAATGGCGGAAGAATAATAATGAGAATCAGTTAGCAACCTTTAATGTCCAACATATCAATAATTGAATACGATACCCTTGAAGTCCTAAAAACGTTGAGTTAATACCAATTAAAAGATTTGAATATCTACTTAAAGCAGTCGAATAGTTTAGCCCTAATTCCCCAATTACATAAACATTTTCTCTTTTAAAGGAGTTTTTTAATTCAAAATTGTTTTTTTGTTTTAAATAAGAACCACCTATTCCAAAGTTTAGCCCCCAGTTAGTTTCTTTATTCTTTAATCTAAACATTATAATTTCTCTTGCCAATAATCCATGTTGTAAGAAATTTGTATTGTAAAATGAGGACTGCGTAGGTTCTGAACTAGAATAATTTCCTTGGAAATAATCTAAAGAAACTTGTCTGTAAATTCTTTTATAACTCCCTTTATAATGCCCCAAACCGATATTCCAATTTTTACTTCCTGTGGTTGATCCTCCTAAAAGTCCTATTGAGTTAGTAAATCCAGCCTTTAAATAAAAAGAAGAATCTAAAGAAACATCCAATTGTCCATTTAATCCTAATGTGTTTAACCCTATATTTAAATTAGCTTGCCCTTTTCTTGTAAAAAAATTAGGAATATTAGGAGCAACAGTATAACTAGCACAAGATCCAAACAAAAGTAACAACAGAAAAAATAGATAAAAGTGTTTTATTGGTCTCACGGCTTCGTACTTTTGAGCAAGTTATACATTTAAAACAACTGTACTAAAAAGCGTGAAATTTTATTCAGCAGATGTAGTTTTTCCTATAGATACAGCAAGCATTCCAAACGGATTGTTAGTTACAGAAGACGATGGAACAATCATCGCTTGTTTATCGCCAGATCATCCAGATTACAACTTACAAAATGCAGAAATACTCGCCGGCTGGCTGGTTCCTGGTTTTGTGAATGCACATTGCCACCTAGAATTGTCGCATCTTAAAAACAAAATTCCGCAACATACAGGTTTAGATGGATTTGTGCAGGATTTGATGCGGATGAACAACGCTTCAGACACTGAAAAACAAGAAGCAATACAAGCTGCTGATGCCGAAATGCAAGCCAATGGAATTGTTGCTGTTGGCGACATTTCAAATTGCAGCGATTCTTTTGCTTTAAAAGGAATTTCAAAAATTCAATATTTCACATTTATTGAGCGATTTGGATTTAACCCAGCAGCCGCAGATATTGCTTTTGAATCTGGAAAAACTTTACTTGAAGTGTTGAAGCAATTGCCTCAAAATAACAAAGGAAATTTAACACCACATGCTAACTATTCCGTTTCAATTCCGCTGTTAAGAAAAATAGTACATCAATTAGAAATTGAAAAAGGAATATTCACTATCCATAACCAGGAGTCTGCAAGTGAAAATGAGTTTTTTCAATTTAAAACCGGGAAAATGGTCGAAAGATTTGAGAAAATGAACATTCCCCTGAGCCATTTTGAAGCCAGTGGAAAATCCTCCCTAGAAATGATGTTACCTTATTTTCCTTCAAAAATTCCCTTACAGTTGGTGCACAACACTTTTAGCAGCGAGTTAGATATTCAAAAAGCCATTCAACAAAATAGTAACACATACTTTTGTTTATGCCCAGCTGCTAACATATATATAGAAAACGAGTTGCCTAATCTTGAATGGATTCGGAGGAATACCAATCAAATTACAATTGGAACCGATAGCCTAGCTTCAAATTCGCAGTTAGACATAGTAGAAGAGCTTATTATACTTCAAAATGCAAATCCGGAAATTCCTGTAAATGAGTTATTAAAATGGGGAACGCTAAATGGTGCAAATTATCTTGGATTTTCAAAGAGATTTGGCAGTTTTTCAAAAGGTAAAAAGCCGGGAATTTTTATTTTATTAGACGTAAATTCATTTTCTTATAAAATAAACTCTAGTGCAAAGAAAGCTATCGTTTGATTGCGTAAAATTGTAGTTTGTTTAGATGCAAGCTAATTCTTGCAAAGTGCTTAAAAGTAAATCGTGAAAACACAACTTATTTATAGTTTTTATAAACACCCTACTTATGGTTTAAGTTTGGAAGCCTTTATTGTTGATTTGCTAGATAACAAAGCATTCTCTTATCAATACAAGCGAATAAATTATGAAATGATTTCCGATTATGGGTATCCTTTTACAGAAAATGATGTGAAGATAATCAAGAAGATTGAGGACCTTTCACTTAAAAATATTGAGAAGCATTTTAATCCTAAAAAAGTAAAACTGGAGGTTTTTCTTGAGAAACTCTCAAAAGACAAAGAGCAATTGAAAATAGTTTCAGCCTATTTTGATAAAAGAGTTGCTTATTGCCTGGCACATTTAAAAGGCCAAAAAGTGTATTGGAAAAATCGCAATTCTGATCATCCAGGGATGATTCCATTGAATGTATTAGAAACTCCTGCGAAGCTTATATATTTTTTTAGTAAAACAGAAGACGGTATTTCTTACAGACTCGAAATGCGTTATAAAGACCAGGTTATTTCTCTTCAAAAACCTGGTACAGAAGTCATCAGCAATGAGCCTGCCTGGTTAAAACACATGGATAATGTGTATCATTTTTCTGACCCAACAGATGGACAAAAATTAATGCCTTTCCTAAACAAGGAAGAGGTTTTAATTCCAGATAGATTATCAGAATTTTATTTGAGCTCCTTTATGTTGAAGGCTTCAAAAAAGTTTGATGTTAGGTATGAAGGCTTCAATGTTAAAGAAACTCCAGATAATAAGAAAGCTGTTTTAAGCATTGAAAAAGACGTTGCTGGAAATGCAGTTTTTCAAATCGGTTATTTTTATGACTCAATGTATATTACTGCAGCTCAGGAAAACGAAGTAATAGTAAAGTTGCAAAAACATGAAAATGATTTGCAATTGCTCAGATATCAAAGAAATCTTAAATGGGAAAAAGAGTTTGAAAAAATGTTGGGCAAGTTAGATTTGGTGATTTCAAAACCTTCATGGTTTATACCCAACACATTGAAAGATGGTAAGATTAGTTTCGAAAAATTAGTTGCTTGGTTAAGCGAAAAGCGAACTGAATTGGCAGCATTTAATATTGAAATAGAAGCCAATCAAGCCGGAAAGCAGTATAGTTTTAATGAGGCAAAATTTCAAACCAAGAACATCAGCGAAAATGAAGACTGGTTCGACATTCATATTGTAGTTTTGATTGAGCCATTTGAAATTCCTTTCGTTAAGTTTAAAAAACACATTCAAGATAAAAAACGCGATTATACCTTGCCAGACGGAAGAATATTTCTTTTGCCGGAAGCTTGGTTCGTTCAATATTCTGACATTTTTGAAGTGGATGAAAGTGACGAAACTTCCATTAGAATTCATAAACAACACCAAGGTCTTTTGCAAGGGCATCCAATTTTAAATGGAGAAATTGAACCAAACGCTAAAGCTGCGGTCACATGACTGAATAATAAACCTGAATATGATATTCCCTCAGGTTTGAATGGAACACTAAGGGATTATCAGAAAAAAGGATACGACTGGTTATGCCATTTGGCAGAAAAAAACTTAGGAGCTTGTCTTGCAGATGACATGGGCTTAGGCAAAACCTTACAAGTTATTGCTGTATTACAAAGGGTAAAAGAGCAAATTGTAATTACCAGAGAATTAAAAGCCTCAGAAGAAACTAAATTTGTTCAGCTAGATATTTTTGATGACGGAACTGCCGTTGCACCTGAAAAAGTAAGTGCCTGCAACTTAATAGTAATGGCCCCATCTCTTATATATAATTGGGAAAATGAATTGAAAAAGTTTGCTCCTCAGCTCAAAGTCTATAAGTATTTAGGACAACGTAGGAACCTTATTCAAGAAAGCATAGATTTTTACGATGTAGTGCTTACTACTTATGGCGTAATTAGAAATGACGTAAAGGATTTGCAAAAATTCACTTTTGAGTATATTATTTTAGATGAAAGCCAATTAATAAAGAATTCAAGTTCAGCTAGTTTTCAATCAGTGAAACTGCTGAAAGGAAATAAAAGGGTTGTTTTAACGGGAACTCCTGTAGAAAACTCACTCACAGATTTATGGTCTCAACTTACCTTTCTCCAACCTGGCTTATTGGGCAGTTTTAAATATTTTAAACAAGAGTTTGTGGTTGGAATTGAACAACAGAAAGATGCTACCAAGCTCGAAAAGTTAAGGAAGATTATTCAACCGTTTATTTTAAGAAGAACCAAAGAAGAAGTTGCTCCTGAGTTGCCAGACATTACACGCAATGTTAATTATTGCGAAATGAATGCAGAACAAAAAGATTTGTACGAAAGTGAGAAGTCTGTTTATCGCAATAAAATAATGGAAGTTATTGCAAGTGAAGGTATTGACCGCAGTCAAATAATGATTTTACGAGGTTTAATGCAATTGAGAAAATTGGCCATTCATCCTGTGTTAAATGATGCCAATTATACTGGTAGTTCGGGAAAGCTGGAAGAAATTATGAGCCGATTGGCATTAATAAAAGATGAAAATAGAAAAGTGCTCATTTTTTCGCCTTTTGTAAAACACTTGTATCTGATTAGAGAACAGTTGAAGTTAACCGGAACATCTTATTCTTTCCTGGCTGGTGAAGTGCTTCAGCAACACAGAGCTTCAGTAATTTCAGAATTCGATAAACATAAAGGACACCGAGTTTTCTTAATCCAGTTAAAAACTGGAGGAGCTGGTTTGAATCTAACGGAAGCAGATTGTGTTTTTTTAATTGACCCATGGTGGAATCCTGCAGCTGAAGAACAAGCAATTGCACGAGCTCATAGAATTGGACAAAAAAAGCAAGTTTTTGTATGGCGTTTTATTACAAAAGATACCATTGAAGAAAAGATTTTGAAATTGCAGCAACGTAAGTCCCGTCTTGCTTTTGATGTTATTGAACATACCAATACTTTTGGAAAAATAACAGAAGAAGACCTGAAAGAATTATTTGGGTAAATTGTACCGTTTTGCATACCGAAAAGAAATACATCAAACTCTCTGACCTCACCAATTGGATTCAAAGAACCATTGAGGAAAAGTTTGTTATGCAAACATTTTGGGTGGTGGCAGAAATTGCCAGCCTTTCTCATTATGCTCAAAAAAACACCTATTATTTCGACCTGATTGAGAAAGAAGAAGCCTCAGGTAAAATGGCAGCCCAACTTAAAGCTGCGGCATTTAACCAAGCTTACAGTGAAATTGAACAATTTACGCTTGTAACCGGTCAGGCTTTTCAAAATGGTATTCAGGTTCTTTGCAATGTTTCGATTGGTTTTCACCCAGTTTATGGATTACGTGCTAATCTTTTAAACATTGATACTTCATTTACAATTGGCCAATTACAAAAACAACGCGATGCCACTTTAGCAAGGCTTTTAAAAGAAAATACCGATGCAGTTACATTGGTTGATGGTCGTTATATCACCCGAAATCAGTTACTAAAACTGCCTTTAGTATTGCAAAAAGTGGCCGTAGTTTCTTCGCAAAATTCTGCTGGACTGCAAGATTTTCTGCACACCATTTCACAGAATCCGCATCATTATGTAATTGAAACCGAATTGTTTCATGTAAATGTGCAAGGCGACGACAATGGAAAACAAATTGTAACGCGGTTTTTAGAAATTTACGAGCGTATTAATGATTTTGATTTGGTGGTGGTAATAAGAGGTGGAGGTTCACAAACTGATTTTATTTTGTTTGATGCTTACCCGATTGCAAAAGCAATTGCACGATTTCCTATACCGATTTTTACGGGTTTGGGCCATTTAAAAGATGTATCAATCTCTGATTTAATGGCGCATACAGCCCTAAAAACGCCAACCAAAGTTGCTGAGTTTATCATAGAACACAACCGAAAGTTTGAAGAATATCTCTTGCGCTATCAAAGCAGATTGGTAATTAAAGTGCAAGAAAAAATGAATACTCAATTACAATGGATTCAGCAATTGCAATCGGCCGTTGTAATTGGTGCTCAGCAGAAATTAAATAGTAGTAATAATCGATTGACCCAACTTCAAAACGGTATTAGCAGGCTAAGTTTAAAAGAAATAGAAGATGCTAAGCGCTTATTAGCTGTGCTAACTTCCGACTTAACCTCCAAACCAAAACAAATTGTTCAACAACAAATGCATGTTTTGGAGTTGATGAAAACAAATATTGTCAACGATTCTAAAGGTAAAATTGAGAATAAAACCCTGGCTTTAGAAAATTACACCACACTTTTTAGGTTGTTAAGTCCTGCACAAACATTAAAAAGAGGATTCGCCATTGTTAAAAAAGACACAAAAATTTTAACCAATGCAGATAACATTCATATTGGTGATAGCATTACCGTATATTTGTCTGACTCTCAAATAACAAGCAATGTCACCGAAAAACAGCAAAATACCGAGCGAGGATTTGACTTATGAAATCGCATTTCAGGAATTAAAAGATATTGCCCTGGAAATTGAGAACGACAGTGTAACAGTTGATGTGTTGGCAGATAAAGTAAAACGTGCTTCAGAGTTAATACAGTTTTGTCAAATAAAATTAAGAAGCACGGAGGCCGAAATTACCAGTATTATCAAGCAAATGGAAAGTAAATCAGCATGATATTTTAATGAAAAAAGGGTTCTTTATTTTATTTTCATTGCTTGCATTTTTAAATGTTTATGGACAAGTTCCGTACACACAAGAACTTTTTAATTATAGTGTTGAAACAGATATTGTTTATGGCATTGCTTCTAATTATGCTGGAAATCCAGATACCTTAAAACTCGATATTTATAAACCTGTAGCAGATAATAATCAAAAAAGGCCAATACTTGTTTTAGTGCATGGCGGTGCTTGGGTTGGAGGAACCAAAACAGATGGCGAAGTGCAAAGCCTTGCGCAACTTTTTGCGAAACGCGGCTATGTTGTTGCCTCCATTAATTACAGGTTGGGAATGCATCCATCTGCAGGAGGCGGAAGTAATACCGCAACCTGTACCTTGGTTACACCAGAAGCAAATTGTGCTTATGTTGCTGATTCAGCCGAAGTTGTTCGTGCAATTTACCGTGGAATGCAAGATGTAAAAGGTGCTGTTCGGTTTATGAAAGGCAGGGCTGCAATAGATTCTACTTGCAAAGAAAATACATATTTGAGTGGAATAAGTGCTGGTGGATTTTGTGCATTGGCTGCAGCGTTCTTAGATGTAGAGGCTGAAAAACCAATTACCACATTTTTACTTCCTGACGCCGAGCAACCTGCAAATTCCCTTAATTATTGTCACAATTATTTTAATGAAACAGATGCCAGCATTAACAGAGTGCGTCCAGATTTGGGAAGTATTGAAGGAGATGTAGCTTTAAATGGCAATTCTTCGAAAGTAAAAGGTGTAGCAAATTTCTATGGAGGAATGCTTACTAATTTGTTTGAGCAATATGCAGATGAAACTCCATTATTATATTTATTTCATCAAACAGCTGATGTTGTAGTGACTTGCGCCAGAGCGCCAATATTATCGAATCTTAGTTATGACTGTTTAGACCCATTAGGATTTTTAGGTTGTAATCATATTTGGAATATGCCATGGTCTTACGGCTCGTGTTCAATTACTTCGCTTATAGAAAATAGCCCAGAACCTGTGCAATTTCAAAATGCAATTGTAAACAATGGAGGTCCTAATTGCTTATTGCAACCACCTGGTCATTCCATTTTAAATTTTCCTGAAAGGGTGAATGAAATAACTAATTTTTTTGGGGAGCGGATTTTAACAGTAGAACAAAGTAATTGCGAGAACCCAACAGGAATTGCAAATGTAAAAAGTGCAATTAAAATTTTTCCAAATCCAGGAAATGAGCAAATTCGGGTAGAATTACCATTTGTACCTGATAAATTTGAAATTACAGATTTAAACGGACGTGTACTTGTTTCTAAGTTTACCAATCAAAAAGAAATAATTGTTGAAACTAGTTTTCTTTCGAAAGGACTGTATTTATTGAATTGTTTCTCGAGTAGTGGAGAAAAATTTACATTTAAATGGATACACGATTAAATGCTGTATTTAATTAAGGTCAATACCCTAAATTTGCCAACTTAGTTTGACAGTCACTGAAACATATACAGAAGAAACTCAATTAGTAGCCAGTCTAATTAAAAAAGACAAAGCTGCTTTTGAATACCTTTATGACAACTACAAGGCTGCACTTTTTGGTGTAATTTCGAGAATGATACAACCAGATGAAGCAGCCGAAGATGTATTGCAAGATGTATTTATTAAAATATACCACAATATTGAGAAATTTGATGCCAGTAAAGGCAGGCTTTATACTTGGTTATTGAATGTAACAAGGAATTATTGTATTGATAAAATAAGAAGCTCGGACCAAAAAAACCAAAATAAAAACCGAAGTATTGACTATCTCGTACCTGATATTAATAATCAATTATTTACAGGAATTTCTGTTGACCATATTGGATTAAGAAAATTGGTAAATTCCTTAGTTCCAGAGCAAAGAGAAATTATAGAGCGCATGTATTTTGAAGGATATACCCAAACTGAAGTAGCTGAAATAATGAACATTCCGCTGGGAACAGTTAAGACCAGGGCACGTGCAGCCATCTTGAAATTAAGAACACTTTTCGATACACCGTGAACACTAACGAATACATAGCATCTGGTGTCTTAGAGTTATACGCTCTTGGTACCCTTTCTTCTGAAGAAATGAAAGAAGTAGAAGCCAATTTGCTTTTATATCCTGAGTTACAAGAGGAACTAGACCAAATATTATTGGGTTTGGAAGCTTTTGCAACTGCGCATGCCAAAGAACCAAGTCCTGCTTTAAAAGACAAGATATTTTCTAAGTTATCTTTTGATGAAAATATCCAAAAGCAAGATGCTTTAGAAATTGAAGCCCCAATTCCAGCACCTGAAGTAAAAATTATACCTCTACAGCCTAACTATCTAGCAGCTGTGCGTTGGTTAGCAGCAGCTTGTATTGCATTGTTATTTACAAGCGGTTTTTTATTGTTTCAAAATTCAAATTATAAATCCACGATTAATGATTTGGCTTCGCAGTTAGAAACAAAAGATAAAGAATACGCAGACCTTAAAGTGAAGCTTACTTCTTCGGAATACTTATTAGCGGAAGTTCAAAAGCCAGAAACACATAAGATTTTACTCAACAGTAAAAGTGGAAAGGTAGATGAATTGGCCGTAATATTTATGAATGTTAAAACGGAAGATGTAATGGTTTATACCAATCAATTGGCCAGTTTACCTGCAAATGAGCAATACCAATTGTGGGCAATGGTTGATGGAAAACCAATGGATATGGGCGTTTTTGATGCAAACGATTCATTGCAAAGCGCAAAAAAATTCCCTGAATTAATGCAAGCTCAAGCATTTGCTATTACAGTTGAACAAAAGGGTGGAAGTGCCTCCCCAACAATGGATAAAATGGTTGTTTTTGGTGCCATTTAGATGTTTTTTGCATAGCAATACTGGAATAATTTTATCGCTACTTTTTTGAAAATCTAGAATGCCCGCGCAAACGATTGGAGCAAACCACCGTGTGGTGCGGAAAGCGTGGCCCTTTAGGGTGTGCCCAAAACAAATTAGTAGGTAATCGGTTTGTTAACTATATTCACACCTTGAAATCCTAGTTTCATACTATACATTAGCATGCGTTTAATTTTTACCTCTCTTCTCCTATTGATTTTAGGAAATGTTTCTGCTCAAAAAAACTGGAAAACATACCAAAACAAACTTCAAGATTCTTTAGGAATCTCAAACAAAGTTCTTGAAAGCCTTATTGAATCAAGTCATTATACAGATAAAAAAGCGGGATTTGAGGTTATTTGGTTACGTGAATTTATAAACGGGACACCTGTTTTAGGTGCTGATATGCAGCTTACTATTGATAAAAATGGTAAGCTTATTAAAGTTCAACATGCTTTGATGGAGCATAACGTGTTAAACAACACCGCTAAAATTTCAGAACAAGGAGCTTTTGATGCGGTATTCGGAAATTTAAATTTACCAATTGAAATAGCTGTAAATACTAAGAAAATTGATAAAAAAGGCAGAACTAGCTTTGATTTGAAGCAAAATCTTTTAGCGCCTGCAAGTTTGCAATTGGTGTTCAGTGTAAATAAAAGTAAGGAACTCGCATTGTGTTATGATATTTATTTAAGACCAAAACAAAGTAAAGATTATTGGAATTTTCTGGTAGATGCAGCAACTGGCGAGATTGTTAAAAAGCGAAATTTAATGTTAGAGTGCCATACTGAAAAAGCACATGCCTCTGCAGTTAAACCAATTGCATTTCCTGAAATTAAGCAGCAACAAACAGACGATGGTTTTTCGTATAATGTGTTTCCTTTTCCAATTGAAAGTCCGGTGCACGGACCAAGAGCTATAGTTACCAATCCTTCTGATGATATTGCATCTCCATTCGGCTGGCACGATTTGGATGGAGCACCTGGTCATGAAACCACCAATACTTCTGGGAACAATGTAGATGCTTACGACGATATTGCCAACCAAGATGCTCCAGGCCAATTTGCAGATGCGGATGAAAACCTCCAGTTTAATTTTAATTATACCAATTTAGCTGATCCTCTAGACAACTTAAATGCATCTATTACCAATCTTTTTTATTGGAACAATAGCATTCACGATTTTGCTTACAATTATGGTTTTGATGAAGAAAGTGGAAATTTCCAGTTTACAAACTACACTGGTCAAGGTGGAAATTTTGACCAGGTGCAGGCACAAGCTTTAGATGGTAGCGGAACCAATAATGCAAATTTTGGAACTCCTCCCGATGGTTTAAATCCTCAAATGCAAATGTATTTGTGGAGCGTGAATAATGGATTGTACTTTACCGTAAATTCTCCTAGCAATGTGGCCGGAGTTTATACTTCGGCGGTGGCTGGTTTCAGCCCTCAAACATTGCCAAATCCTGTTACAGGAACTTTGGTACTTTATGATGATGGCACTGGAAACCCAACTTTAGGCTGCAATGCGCCTGTAAATGATATTTCTGGTAAAATAGTTTTGATAGACAGGGGCACTTGCAATTTTGTTACGAAGGCTCAAAATGCTTTCGATGCAGGAGCTATTGGAATTGTATTTATAAATAACCAGACTGGGGCTCCATTTAGTGCAGGCGGTACTTTAAGTATTTCAATTCCTTGTATTATGATTTCTCAATTTGATGGGCAATTGTTAAAATTAAATATTGACCAAAACATTCAAGCTACCATAAACTTAATAAATCAGGGAAGTTTTTTTGACAGTAGTTTTGATAGTGGTGTTATTGCACACGAATATGGACATGGAATTTCTAACAGATTTACTGGAGGTCCTGATAACACAGATTGTTTAAACAATGAAGAACAAGCAGGCGAGGGCTGGAGCGATTTTATGGCATTGGTTATGACCACCACAAATGCAAATACGGGAGAACAAGGACGTGGAATTGGTAATTTCTTATTGGGAAATTCTCCTTCAGGCGAAGGAATTCGGCCTTTCCAATATTCCACAAACATGACTATTAATCCTGTTACTTACGATTATGTGCAACAACTTAGTATTCCTCATGGAGTTGGTTATGTTTGGTGCAGTATGATCTGGGATTTGTACTGGAAATTAGTAGAGGTTTATGGTTTCGACAATGATTTAGTTACAGGAAACGGAGGCAACAACAAAGCAATAAAATTGGTTTTTGATGGAATGCGTTTACAAACTTGTACACCAGGTTTTATAGATGCTAGAGATGCTATATTATTAGCCGATGAACTTAACTTTGACGGACAAAATAAGTGCATTATCTGGGAAGTATTTGCAAGACGTGGTTTGGGCTTTTTGGCAGACCAGGGTTCTTCTTTTGACGTGTTCGATGGAACCGAAAATTACGATGTTCCACCAGAATGCTTGGTAGCTCCTTTGGCAAATTTTACTTCCAATACTCAAAATTTATGTGAGGGACAAACAGTTACATTTGAAGATCTTTCAGGTCCTGTTGTTTTAAGCAGAAATTGGACTTTCGTTGGTGGAAATCCAGCGACTTCCAGCTTGCCAAACCCAACAGTAGCCTACACTAGCGTTGGAGTTTATCCAGTAACTTTACAAGTTCAAACCAATTTAGGTCCAGCAGAAGCAACAGAGTCTACTTTTATAAATGTTGGTCCAAGTTTTACTGTTTCAGCAACCTTTATTCAGCCTACCGCAGGCAATAACAATGGAAGAATTACCCTTGTACTTCCCGGTTCAGCACTTAACTATACTTACAACTGGTATGGTGCCGGCCCTTCAGCCGGAAACAAACTATTGAATCAGTTTGCAGGAACTTATCAGGTTAGTATTACCAGTAACGAAGGTTGCACGATTGATACTTCATTTACACTCGAAAATGCAACTGCTTTAAACGATTTCGAAATAGCAGATTTTCAAATAAGTCCCAATCCAACATCTAATACTATAAAAGTTAGTTGGGAAAATGCAGCAAAACCAACCGATCTTCAATTGTACGATTTACAAGGAAGAGTTTTAATGACCAAAGAAATACTGAATACATCTTTTGAGATTTTAGATATGAGTAATTTGGCAAGTGGGGTTTACAGCTTGCAACTTTCAACCAAATCTGGAAAGCAAAGTTTCTTGGTTGTTAAAGTAGATTGAAACTAGTTTTTAGCAAAAAAGAGCGCTAAATCCGTGATTCTGGAAAGAGCTCACTTAGACAGGCCCAAAAGGCGGCAATTAAGAGTCGTCAGAAAAACTCCGTGTTCTTCGTGCAACAACCTCACTTCGACAGGCTCAGTGACCGCTGTGGTCTCTGTGTCAAATAATTGAGCGAAGCGAAGCTACCAGCAAATAACTCCGTGTTCTTTGTGCAACAACCTCACTTCGACAGGCTCAGTGACCGCTGTGGTCTCTGTGCCAAAAAATGAGCGAAGCTAAGCTGCCGGCAAATAACTCCGTGCTCTTTGTGCAACAACCTCACTTCGACAAGCTCAGTGACCGCTGTGGGCTCAGTGCCAAAAATTGAGCGAAGCGAAGCTATAAGCAAAAAACTCTGTGTTCTTCGTGCTTCAACCTCAGTGTGCTCTGTGCCACAAAAGGAAAGCAAACACTATAACTTCAGTGCTATTATTTAAACATCTAAAAATTACAAATTAAACTTCATCCCAATTCCTTGTTGAAATGCAGAACTTGTAAATGTCTGTAACTGAGGAATGGAAGTTACATTCACCATTGGTCTAGCTTCATAATAAATAAAAATATTTTCCCACTTTCTTCCTCTTTTTCCAATTCGAAAGTTTATACCTACAGGCGCGTAAACAGAGAATGATGTATTGGTTTTTTGATCTACTTTTTGATAAAAACTAGAAATAGAACCAGATTTACCAACATTAGATTCGAATACTTCTCCACCTATTCCGCCTGTTTTGTTATATCGTAATCCAATTTCCGAAGAGGTAGAAACCCCTGCATTCGCCCCAACTCCATAGAAAAAAGACCAGCGTTTTTCAGGACGAATGTTAAAAATAAGCGAAACATCAAATCTTAACTGTCTCGATTGATATGATATATCTACATATTCATTTATAAATGAATCGAGCGGAAATTCCTCACCTGTTAAAACTGAAACAAGTGTGTCGTATGGTTTTGTTGATTTATTGAAAAAACTGTTATTAAGGTTTATCCCCGAATTGGCTTGCAACCCAATTCTCAGAACAGGATTTGTTTTATATTCTGTTTTTTCCTTATTCCTGAATTTAATTCCAATTAAACCCGTAAAAGTTGGGTTTGCAGAAATATAGGTGCTATAGCCGTTATTAAAACTTGAATAATCATTGTTAAGTAACAAAGTTGGTGGATTTAGCTTTTTAAAATCTGCTAGATTAATTGTTTTGTCTTCTTGAATCATAAATCCCGGTTGAACATACAGTTCCTGAATACTCATGCGCCTTATCTTTTTAGGCTTTATCTCTTGAGCCACTCCAATCAAACAAAAAAGCAACAATGAAAAAAGAAGAAAATTTACTTTCATGGTTTTTTAATTTAGGTTTTAAGGACAGTTTGTAACGATTTTACAAAATTGTTATTGCCAAAATTTGAACACTTTAAGTATTTTAGAACAGGAATACTATTTTATCATTCACATTATCAATAAAATATAAATAAATGTTACAATGTAAAAATCCAAGATACTGAAGTTCCTCGTAACTGTTTTCAAATCAAAAAAAATCTAAAACAAATCAAATTATGAAAACAACAATCAAATCTTTAGCAGTAGTATTTATGCTTGCTTTTGCAGGAAATTCTCAAGCTCAAACTACAGTTATAGTTGGAGGAAACACCATGTACCCGACCAAAAATATTGTAGAAAATGCGGTTAATTCAAAAGACCATACCACATTAGTGGCAGCAGTAAAAGCAGCAGGTTTAGTCGATGCCCTACAACAAAAAGGTCCATTAACTGTATTTGCTCCAACCAACGATGCCTTCGAAAATCTTCCAGCTGGAACAGTTGATGGCTTATTGAAACCAGAAAGCAAAGCTAGTTTAACAAAAGTTTTAACTTACCATGTGGTGGCAGGTAAATATGATTCAAAAACCCTATCAGAAAAAATCAAAGCCGGAAAAGGAAGCGTAGTGCTTACAACACTTGCAGGAGGTAAATTAACAGTAATGATGAATGGCGAGCACAATTTCATCATCAAAGACGAAAGCGGAAACACCGCCAACATTACCATTTCAGATGTAAATCAATCTAATGGAGTTATCAATGTAATAGATGCAGTGCTATTACCGAAAATGTAAATTCAACTATTCATTCATACTACCAATTGATGAAAATGCCTCCAAGTTTTGGGGGCATTTTTATTTGGGGCTTCCCCCAGCGGCTTTTAAACTTTTTATGAAACATAAGCAGTAAGATTCGCCGCTGCGGTCAGGCCTTCGCCCATACTGCCCTCCTAAAGTCAGGCGGTATTTGGCTCAGTCCTTAAGCCAGGCGCGTTTCATAATTCTCCGCATTATTCTCAAAAATCTGCTTTCCCCGCCAATCTCTTCAATTCAATCTCAGCCACTTTCCCCAAATACAAATGGTTAAATAAATTGTAGGCCGCCACTTCATAACTTCTTTGCGTTTCAGTAAAATCTGAAAGGGTAATTTGGTTGGCATTCAAGCGTTTTAAATTCCCATCTAGCAACTGTTGAGAAAGTTCATAGTTTCTTTGTTGCTTCTTGGTTTGCACCACTTCATTTTTATAAGCAGAAAATAGTTTTGCCAAAGTTGCTTCTTGATTGGTTTTTAACTGAAGCTCATTAATCGCTGAAATTTGCATTTGTTGCTGAGCAATTTTAACATTTCGTTGCAAGGTGTTTCCTGCATAAATAGGAATGTTCAATCCAATAACTGCCGATGGACCAAGTGATTGGCTCAATAAACTAAAACCCGCTTGGTTCTGATTTCTATTAAATGTGTAATTGGCCGAAAAACCTAAGGTTGGCATCCGCAATGCCTCAATTTGCTTGGCCTGATAACCAGCAGCTTTCGTTAATTCGCTCGCAATCTCAACATCAGGATTTTTTAAAATGGCACTTTCCATTTGCGCAAAAGTTAGTGTGCTATCCACTTCAATTTTTCCATCCAAAACAATTGCATCGTTTTGAGGAATTTGTAAAAGACGTTTTAATTCAATTTCTGCTTGTTCAATTATTAGTTGCTGGTCGGCCAATAATAATTCGTTGGTATTGAGTTCTACTTCTGCCTGGTAAACATCTAATGCAGGCACTAATCCAACTTTTTCTCTAAGTTGTACTACTTTCAACTTTTCTCTGCTTACTTCAACTGTTTTTTCCAAAGCCACCTTCAAAGCCTTTTTCCTCATTACATCATAAAATCCCAAAGCAATATTTGCAGCTGCATCAATTTGTGCTTTGGTAAGTGTTAAAGTTGCCAATTGCTCTGCCGACTGCAGGCCTAATTTTGTGTTCTTTATTCTTCCACCATTATAAAAAGTCATATTCAAATTGGCATTCGCATTAAATGTTTGGCTCAATGCATTTTTTCTGTCTATTACAATTCCATTCAACAATTCTTGTCTCAACGAATTCATTTGACCATTCTGCGAAATTCCTCCGCTTATAGTTGGCAATGCTCCGGCAAAACCAAGTGAATTTCTAAGCTTAGCATTTTCCAACAAAATCTTGTTTTGCTGCAAACCATATTCTACACCTAACCCTTTGTTAATTGCATCTTTCAGCGTTAGTTTTGTTTGTGCAGTTGTTGATAGCTGCATTAATTGAATACTAATCCATAAACTGATACATATATATGTATACCTATTTTTAATTTTCATCAATTCAAAACGGTTTCCATTCATTGTTTTATTCCTCTTCATCATTCTTTACTTTTTTACGCATCAACAAATAAGAGAAAATTGCTGGTATAACGAGAAGCGTTAACAATAGCGAGAATAATATTCCTCCCACAATTACAATTCCCAACGGCATTCTGCTGGTAGAAGCGGCGCCCAAACTCAAGGCAATGGGTAAAGCACCTAAAGCTGTAGCCAAACTGGTCATTAAAATTGGACGCAACCTTTGTGAAGAAGCCTCAAGAATTGCTTCCGTTGCTGACATTCCTGTTTTGAAAAGCTTATTCGAAAATTCAACTATCAAAATTCCGTTTTTGGTTACCAATCCTATGAGTAAAATCATTCCTATTTGAGAAAAAATATTTAATGTTTGTCCAAAAATCCACAAACTCAGCACCGCACCCGCCAAAGCCAATGGTACCGTGAGCATAATTACCAATGGATCTAAGAAACTTTCAAACTGTGCCGACAATACCAAATAAATGAGCAACAAAGCCAATAAAAATGCAAAAGTTGTATTGCTCGAACTTTCAGCAAAATCCCGGGAAGGTCCGCTGAGCGAAGTTTGAAAACTGGCATCTAACATTTTTTTCGCAATGTTCTGCATGGCAATTACACCTTCGCCCACCGTTTTGCCTTCTGCCAGAGAAGCTGAAATGGTGGCCGATTTATACCTGTTAAAATGATAAAGGGTAGGCGGGTTGCTGTTTTCAGAAATCTGCAACACCGAACTTAATGGAATCAATTCTCCTTTAGAATTCCGAACAGACAATTTTAATAAGTCGCTTGGCTCATCTCTGTCACCAACATCTACTTGCCCTAATACTTGATATTGCAAGCCATTCATCGTAAAATAACTAATTCTTCTTCCGCTAAAAGCACCTTGAATCACATCTGCAACATCAGAAATATAAATTCCCAAATCGCGCGCTTTTAATCTATCTATTGTTATTTCTAATTCTGGTTTGTTAAATTTTAAGTTCACATCCACATTCCCAAAAGTTTTATCCTTTCTCGCTTCTTCTAAAAATTTAGGTAAAACCGATTTCAACTTCTCAAAATCCAGATTTTGCAAGATAAATTGCACTGGCAATGCACCCCTTGAAGCCAATCCAACAGAAATAGTCTGTTCCTCTATGGCAAATATTCTCCCCTCATTAAATCTTCCGATTTTGGTATTCAAATCTTTAACTATTTCACTTTGTGTCCTATCTCTTTGGTTAGGCGGAACAAGCCCAATTCTTGCAAAACTGCTGTTTACACCGGAGGTAAAAAAACTTGGTACAGCATTAAACACAAAATCTCGTTCGGGAACAGAATCAATCAGAAAATCAACCACTTTAGTTGCATACTTTTCAGTATAATCATAGCTGGAGCCTTCGGGAGTAACCATACTAAAACGTATACTACTTCTATCTTCTAAAGGAGCCAATTCGCTTTTTAAATTCCTTCCGATAAAGAAAATAATCAAAACGCAACCAACAACAATCAACCAAGCCATCCATTTTTGCATCAGAAATTTTGAAAGCAATCGTTTGTAGTTGCGCTCCATTGCTTCAAAAAATGGCTCTGTTGCCTTGTAAAAACGCGTATGGCCAGCATCTTTTCTATTCAACAACACATTCAAAACAGGCGTAATGGTCAAGGAAACCAATGCTGAAATTAATACAGCGCCCGCCACTACAATTCCAAACTCCCTAAAAAGTGAACCTACAAATCCTTCTAAAAACACCACTGGCAAAAACACCACAGCTAAAGTGATGGAAGTAGAAATAACCGCAAAGAAAATTTCTTTACTTCCTTCTAAAGCAGCCTTTCTAATGGGCATTCCGCCTTCTAACTTTCTAAAAATATTTTCAGTTACCACAATTCCATCATCTACCACAAGACCTGTTGCCAATACAATTCCCAATAAAGTCAGCACATTCACCGAAAAATCGGCCATATACATAATAAAGAATGTAGCCACCAAAGAAATAGGAATGTCAATCAATGGCCGCACAGCTATGGACCAACTCCTGAAAAAGAGATAAATCACCAACACCACTAAAATCAGAGCAATCAGCAATGTTTCTTTTACTTCATCTATCGCTTGTAAAACATTTTTGGTGCTATCAATCAATACTTTTAATTGAATATCGCTTTTCTCCGATGCTTTTACCTGCTCTAATCTTTTATAAAATTCTTTTGCAATGCGCACATAATTGGCGCCTGGTTGCGGGATAATTGCCAAACCAACTCCATTTACTCCATTTAAATGCCAGCTAAATTCTTCGTTCTCTGGACCAATTTCAACTTTCGCAACATCGCTTAATCGAACCACTCCACTTGCATCTTCGCGTAAAATTAAATCTTGAAATTCTTTCTCAGTAGTCAATTTACCTAACGTTCTAATGGTTAATTCTGTTTTTAAACCATACACCTTTCCCGATGGAATTTCCACATTCTCCCGATTCAAGGCATTTTTTATGTCAGAAAATGTTATTCCATAAGCATTCAAAGCTTCTGGTTTAGCATTGATGCGCATTGAATAGCGCTTTTGTCCAAAAATATTTACAGCACTAACTTCTGGTATGGTTTGAAATCTTTGCAACAAAACATTTTCTGCATAATCACTCAATTCTAACAAACCTTTGGTTTCACTTTGCACAGCCATCATTAAAATAAAATCGCTATTGGCATCTGCTTTACTCACCACAGGCGGAGCATCAATGTCTTGTGGTAAATTTCTCAAAGCCTGACTTACCTTATCGCGCACATCATTGGTGGCAGCTTCCAGATCTTCAGTTAAATTAAACTCCACAGAAATATTACTCGAACCAATACTGCTTGAAGATGAAATACTTCTAATTCCAGGTATACCATTAATGGCTTTTTCTAATGGCTCTGTAATTTGACTTTCCACCACTTCTGCATTTGCTCCTGTATACTTTGTATTAACCGAAACCAATGGAGGATCAATAGCTGGGTAATCTCTTACTGCCAAAAACGAGTAGCCAACAACACCAAACAAAATAATTATTAGGTTAAGAACTGTCGCAAATACAGGTCTTTTCAATGATAATTCTGAAATATTCATCGTTGACTCGAATTAACTGATGCCCCAAAAACTTTTTTAATGGTTAATGTTGCTTTTGGTTTTGCGTAAAGCATTCCACTTACCACAACCGAATCACCCATATTTATACCTGAAATTACTTCCACACTATCAGCAACCCTGTTTCCTGTTATCACTTCTGAAAACACGGCTATTCCGTTTTTTGCCAAAACTACCTTTTTAAATCTTGCTTCTGGAATTACAGCACTGCTTGGAATATTTATTATGTTTCCTCCATTTTTATTCGGAACAAACACTTTAGCAAAACTTCCTGGCAAAACATCAGCTTTTAATAAATATGCCCTTACTTTCCAGTTACGTGAACCAACATCTAACCTCGATTCAAATGAGGCAACCCTAGCTTCTACCGATTCTGCTGCTCCAGCAATTGCCACTTTCACAATATCTCCCTTTTTTAAGCTTCTTGCATTTAATTCTGGCAAAGTAAAGTCAATCTTTAGCGCATCTCTTTGCTGCAAACTGGTAATCAACGTATTTTGGTTTACGTACGCTCCATTGCTCACATTTCTTAATCCTATTGTTCCGCTAAAAGGTGCCCGGATGATAGTTTTTTCTATCTGTGCTTCTAACACATCTACTTGCGCTTTTAAATTTACCACCTGTGTTTGAACTGCATCATATTCAGATTGCGCCAGTGCTTTCTCTGCAAATAGTTGTTCTAATCTTGATTTATTCTTTTCTGCTAGAAGCAACTGCGCTTTTGCACCGGTTAACTGAGCTGTTAAATCAGCATTGTTAATTTTCGCTAAGATTGTTCCGGCACTTACTTTTTCCCCTTCTAAAATATTCAAATAGGTAATCCTTCCGCTAATCTCTGGGTAAACATCAATTGCTTCCATGGCCAAAACAGTACCGTTTGCTTCGTAAAAGGAAACTGTTGTAGAAGGCTTTGCAATCATTACACTTACTGCAATTGGCTTGTTTTGTTGGTTTTGCGGTTGTTTTTCCTTTCCTCCACAGGAAAAAAGTAAAAATAAGCCAAGGCATATCTCAGCTGGTAATAATTTTTTATACATATATATGTATTAATTCGAAACGAATGATTTATGTGATTCCACAAATTTGAGAATATTTAGTTTATCAATCGTGATGTTTATGTGATGTTTTTATAAATAACAAATTATACCTTGTTCCCGAATTACTTCGTTTAGTCAATATGTTTTATAGAAATTTTTCATTTGCCCTATTAATGCTAATGCAGGCCTCTTGCGGAGGCGAAAAAATTAAACCAGAAGCCTATAATGATGCACTCGTTTCAGAGCAAATTAATGTTGTTAAAGCTGCTGACGAACTCCAAGCTGGCTTCGATACTTATATCAAAGAAGATATGGAAACATTGTTCAAGAGATATAACGACCAGGTGGAGTCATCTTTGAAAAAAGTGGAAGACATGGATGATTATAACGATGATGCTTCTTTCCAAAAAGCTACCATCCAATTATTAGAAGTTTATAAATCCTTAGGGAAAAAAGAATATTTGCAGGCAAAAGAAATCCTTTCTAAGCCAGATAGCCTATATTCTAAAAATGATGAAGCACGCATTGAGTTGCTTTTCAAACAAATAGACCGCACCATTCAAAAAGCTACCACCGCTTACAAAAAGGAGCAAGAACAATTTGCCTCAAAAAACAAGATTCAACTCATTCCTGATACAACAGCCACAAAATAAAAATGGAAGATTTACACGAGCATTTACGATACCCTGTTGGAAGACAACAAATTCATGATACATATACTACTGAATTGAGAAATACACACATTTCTGAAATTAAGCATCTTCCAGTAGAACTCAATAAACTCTTGCAAAAGTTAAGTCCAGAACAGTTAGCGCAACCTTACAGACCCGACGGTTGGACAGGAAATCAAGTAATCCATCACCTGGCCGATTCTCACATGAATTGCTTAATGCGTTTAAAACTTGCGCTTACTGAAAATGCCCCAGTAATAAAACCATATATAGAACAGGAATGGGCAAAATTGAGCGATTACAACTTGCCTATTCAAGTAAGCATTAACATGCTAGAAGCGGTTCATTCCAAATTGGGTGTATTACTAGACAACATGAAAGACGAAGAATTCGAAAGAACTTTTACCCATCCGCAATACAATTTCACAAGACCTTTACATTATCTTGTATCACTTTACGCCTGGCACGGTCGTCACCATTTAGGTCATTTATCAATTTTATTAAATAAATAGACTGCTACTTCATCGGATGTGCTATTTTTGCGCTTTTATTAAAATAGTATGAGCGCATTGCACCAATTAAGAATTGCAGACTGGTTAAAAACAACACCAACGGGCCAAACCATTACCGTGTCTGGCTGGGTTCGAACCAAACGTGGAAACAAAGACATTGCTTTCGTCGCTTTAAGCGATGGATCAACCATCAACACTTTGCAAATTGTGGCAGAATTGGTAAATTTTGATGAAGAGATAATCAAAAAAATCCAGACAGGCTGCAGCCTTCGCGTTACAGGAGCCCTAGTTGCTTCTCAAGGAGCAGGACAAACAGTTGACCTTCAAGCACAGAAAATCGAAATCTTGGGCGAAGCCGATGCTGAGAAATTTCCGCTTCAAAAGAAAAAACACACCCTTGAGTTTTTACGTGAAATAGCACATTTACGTCCACGTACCAATACTTTTGGTGCCATACTCAGAATTCGTCATGCACTTGCATTTGCAATACACAAGTATTTCAACGACCATCACTTTTATTATATCCACGCGCCAATCATTACAGGTTCCGATGCCGAAGGTGCAGGAGAAATGTTTCGCGTAAGCACCATCGACCCTCAAAATCCTCCAAAAACAGGAAACGGCGAAATCGATTATTCCCAGGATTTCTTCGGAAAATCTGCAAACCTTACCGTTTCTGGTCAGTTAGAATCAGAACTGGCTGCTATGGCACTTTCCCGCGTGTACACTTTCGGACCAACATTCAGAGCCGAAAACTCTAATACTGCACGTCACCTTGCCGAATTTTGGATGATAGAACCAGAAATGGCTTTCTTCGAACTTACCGATAACATGGATTTAGCCGAAGATTTTCTCCAATACCTTATAAAATATGCAATGGAACATTGCGCAGACGATTTGGTATTCTTAGAAAAACGCTTGATTGAAGAAGAATCTCAACTCAAAAAAGAAGACCGCAATCCAATGCCATTATTGGAAAAATTGAAATTTGTTTCCGAAACAGCATTCGAACGCATCACTTACACAGAAGCTGTTGCAATTCTTGAAAAAAGCGGCCGTAAATTCGAATTTCCTGTAAAATGGGGCATCGACCTGCAATCAGAACATGAGCGTTATTTGGTAGAAAAGCATTTCAAAAAACCAGTTATCCTTACCAATTACCCGAAAGACATCAAAGCTTTCTACATGAAACTCGATGAAGATGGCAAAACCGTGCGCGCCATGGATGTGCTGTTTCCTGGAATAGGAGAAATAATCGGAGGTTCTCAACGTGAAGAAGATTATGAAAAACTCAGCAAACGCATCGACGAAATGGGCATTCACCGCGAAAGTTTATGGTGGTACCTCGAAACTCGTCAGTATGGAACTGTTCCTCATTCAGGTTTCGGCCTTGGTTTCGAACGATTAGTCCTATTCGTAACTGGCATGGGCAATATCCGCGATGTGATTCCTTTCCCAAGAACTCCTAAAAATTTAGAATTCTAAAATTTAAACTTAGTAACTAATTCAAAGCCCCGTTTAACTTATTTAATCGGGGCTTTTTGTTTACAATACAACTTAATAATCTTAATTCCTTAATGGTTCAAGGGAAAAATAGGATAAGAAGCTAATCTTAACCTTTAAGAGATTAAGAATTTTATAAAATCATTTTGTCTTTGTAAAGCTTAATAATTTTAATTCCTTAATGGTTCAAAGGAAAAAACAGGATAAATAACTAAATTTAACCATTAAGAGATTAAGAATTTTATAAAATCATTTTGTCTTTGTAAAGCTTAATAATCTTAATTCCTTAATGGTTCAAATGAAAAAACAGATAAATAACTAATTTTAACCATTAAGAGATTAAGAATTTTATAAAATCATTTTGTCTTTTTAAAGCTTAATAATTTTAATTCCTTAATGGTTCAAAGGAAAAAACAGGATAAATAACTAAATTTAACCATTAAGTGATCAAGAATTTTATAAAATTATTTTTCTATAAAAAGTTTAATAATCTTAATTCCTTAATGGTTCAAAGGAATATTTTAGTTAGAAAACTTTTAAATGGTTTAATAGTCCACTTAATTTTAAATCACTCTGAAAGTTGAAACCTCACACTGCAAGCCAACATCTCTGTCTGCATTTCAGTACAAATTCCATATTTGTAAACAAAAGTGTTCTTCTTCCCATCTGGTTGTATCAATTCAAATACACCCTTTTTCGTTTCCTTAATTGGAATAAAAGCCCCAAGTCTTTCAGAAAAAATGCTTGTCAAACCTTGAGGCATAAAATGGTAAAGCTTTCCAACACTAAAATCTATTGGCGCTGGAAAATAAGTATTCACCTTTTCCGATGCGTTTACCAAATGATAGGTGTTTTGTTGTCTTGTTACAGTTATCTTCTCTTTTAGGTTGTCGTTAATATGTTTTTGCGAAGACGAAGAAACCAATTCATTACCCGAATATCGAGTTTCAATCAAAGAAACAATATCTTTAAATGGCAAATGAATCCGTGTTTCCAACCTAATGTAAAAAGAATTGTTTGCCTCTTTGGTGCACTCTGCTTTCAATTTCCCAACATTTTTCCCCGCCACATAAACAGTATAATTCAACTTTTGGCCATTAACCGCCAAAGTCGAAAATCCAAAGAACATCACCAAATAAATACACCACAGTTTCATGCTACTATAATACGCATAATATATGTATAAGTTGTGTAGCTATTTTTTGGGCGCCTTTTCGCGCTTTCGGCAGTAGCTGCTTCTTTCATCCGCAGGCTACTTGCCTCAATCACGGGCGCAGCATTCCGTTTACATTTAAATTTCCATTTCAATTAGAAACACATTTGTTATTTAATTTAATTTGCCAAATGAAATACCTCATTACCGGTTTAGGAAACATTGGCGAAGAATACCAACATACAAGACATAACATCGGTTTCTCCGTTCTCGACTATTTTGCAAATCAAGCGCAAATTTCATTTTCAAATGTTAAACATGGTAGCTTTGCCGAATGCAAGTTCAAAGGAAGAACGCTTTTTCTTCTAAAACCTAACACCTATATGAACCTGAGTGGCAAAGCAGTTCAATATTGGCTACAACAAGAAAAAATTGCCTTCGAAAACCAACTCATCATCACCGACGATTTAGCATTACCATTCGGAACCATCCGTTTACGAGGTAAAGGCAGCGACGGCGGTCACAACGGACTAAAAAGTATCCAAGAAATTACAGCCCGTCAAGATTATCCCCGTCTTCGTTTCGGTATCGGCGCCGAATTTGGAAAAGGCCATCAAGTAAATTATGTGCTTTCAAAGTGGAGTCCTCAAGAAGATACCTTACTTCCCGAACGCCTCGAAAAATGCGCCGAACTCATTAAAAGCTTTGTTTCCATAGGCATTCAACATACCATGGCAAATTTCAACAATAAATAAAAATTATAAATCTCTGCTTTCTCAGTGCACTCCTTGAGAAAAAATCTCAGCAATCACATTATCAACCTCTGTGACCTCTGTGCCACAACCTCATTTCGACAAGCTCAGCGGCCTCAGTGCGCTCCGTGTAAATAAACCACAGCAAACACTTCGAGTAACATCAATATAATCCAAACATATAACCAACTCTATAAACCAGCGGGCCACCATAAATTGTGCTTTCAGCTGTTCCATCATCCGCTAAGTTATATAAGAGAGATATTGTAAAGTAAGAATTGTTACCAGTTTTTTGCCTAAAACCTGCTCCAACTAGATAAGCAGGAGTCCATCTTCTTGCCTGATCAAATTGAAATGTATTTGGATCATATATGATAGTTTCATTGTTTATGTTTTCTAACTCCGCAGCGAGAAATAACCCTGGCAATCTTTCTGGCGCAGGCAGAACTCTTAAGAACCCACGGGCACCAAAAAAATGAAATCTTACTGATTGTCCATTAAATCTTTCAGAATAGAAAGTATAGCTTGGTCCAAGGCCAGCCGAAAAATAACTATTGATGTTATAACCAACATAAGGCGACAATTCTATCAAAGAACCCAAGTTCGAAATGCCTAACCGAAAAGTACTCCCAATAAAAATCTTGCTTTTGGGTGTTTCTCCAAACTCAGTTTGAGCTTTTGTTTGTTGAAAGTTAATAAGCAGCGCACTGAATATTATAATGAGGTTTTTGATTTTCATTGGTAACAAGTTTAAATAGAAACAATAAAACGGTGTAAATGTAACGTTTCGCATAAAATTGATGTTTAACTTCCAACTAATTTTACTAGATTTGAATTTGGCAAAATATAATTTTAGTTTTGTCTGTTATCTTAATATATAATATCACATGGAGTCGAATCCGCTGATTGACCAACTTCCGCCGCACCTTAAACAATTCATAAAAGACCAGCCATATAGCGATTACTCTGCTATAGACCAAGCTGTTTGGAGGTATGTTATGAGGTTGAATGTAAACTACCTCAAAACAGTAGCTCACGAAAGTTATATAGAAGGACTTGAGAAAACGGGTTTGGAGATAGACAACATAGCTCACATGTATGGCATGAATCGCATCTTGAAGGAAATCGGTTGGGCTGCCGTTGCGGTTGATGGCTTTATTCCTCCTTCAGCTTTTATGGAGTTTCAAGCATACAACGTGCTTGTAATCGCAGCAGACATTCGCCAATTGAAGCATATCGAATATACACCTGCCCCAGATATCATTCATGAAGCAGCTGGCCATGCGCCAATTATTGCCGATCCTGAATATGCTGAATATCTTAGGTATTTTGGCGAAATAGGCTGCAAAGCCTTAAGTTCAGCCAAAGATTATGAGCTCTATGAAGCAATTCGCCACCTCTCAATAATCAAAGAATATCCTTTTACACCACAGGAAAGTATAGATGAAGCCGAAAAGGTTATCGAAAATATACAATTAAACATGGGAGAGCCCAGTGAAATGGCGCTTGTAAGAAGATTACACTGGTGGACAGTCGAATATGGACTCATTGGAACCTTAGAAAATCCTAAAATTTATGGCGCAGGACTGCTGTCTTCTATTGGAGAGAGTAGTTCTTGTATGAAGCCCGATGTAAAAAAAATCCCATTCACTTTGGAAGCAATGAATGTTGAGTTTGATATCACCAAACCTCAACCTCACTTATTTGTAACACCAAGCTTTAAGCATCTTACTAATGTTTTAGATCAGTTTGCAGATACTATGGCATTGAGAAAAGGTGGTACATATGGAATTCAAAAGGCTATTCAAAGCAACAATTTGGCTACAGTAGTAATGAGTTCAGGTTTGCAGATATCTGGTACCTTTAATTTTGTCTTAGAAAGCGAAAATGAGCAACCTGTATATTTTACAACTAATTCGCCAACAGCTTTAGCTTGCAACGACAGGCAATGGTTTGATCAAGGTAAGTCTCAGTATAGAAACGGATTTATTGGAATTTGCGGCACACCTGTTGGCATTGAAGGTGCTTTGGAGAACTATTCTATTTCAAGATTAAATGAAATTGGTCTAATAGAAGGAGAACTTGCAGTGTTAAATTGGGATTCTGGCGTTAGTTTAAAAGGCATCGTTGCCAGCTTTAGAAGAGCTTTAAACGGAAACTTATTGCTCATCAAATTCGAAAATGCTACAGTTTCCTTTAAGGATGATGTTTTATATGAAGGAGATTCTTTTCAACTTAGTGTAGGGCATAAAATAGTTTCTGTGTATAGCGGCGCAGCCGATAAGATTGCATTTCACGATTTTGCAAAGATTCCTGCAGAACATACTTTTAAAGTTGTTGTAGACAAATCGCTAAAACGTTTACAAGATTTATATGCTGATATAAGAGAAATCAGAAATAGCAAAAGGGAAATAGAAAAACTAAAGCCTATATTTTTAAATCTGAGAAAGAATTATCAAGACGATTGGTTGCTTGTTTTAGAAATATATGAATTGTGTATCGAAAAGAATCAACCTGATAACTTCATTGCTGAAGTGTACAATTCACTACTGGATATAAGTAAAAGAAATCCTCAATACAGCAAACTAATTGAAAACGGACTTAAGTTAGTTGACAATAAAAGCCTATTAACAGCCCAGTAATGAAAGCAAATGTAATTGTTGCCGGTGCAAGTAAAGGTATAGGCCTAGAACTTACGCAATGGTTTTTAAAAAATGAATGCAATGTTGTTTCAATTAGTAGGAGCGCAACAAAGTTAAAGCCCCAAACTAATCTAAAAACCATCAAAGCCGATATTACTGATAAAGAAGTCATCAAAAAAAAGGTCAGTTCGATAATTGAGTCTCAATCTAAAGCAGATATACATATATATGTATATAATGCTGGTTTGCTCATTAACAAACCTTTTATTGAGTTAAGTCTTGATGACATGTTGAAAATGATCTCAGTTAACTTTCTTGCAGCTAGTCTCACAACTCAATCATTAATTCCATGGTTGTTGGAAGCAAAACATGCTCATGTTGTATTCATAGGAAGCATGGGAGGCTTCCAAGGAAGCGTTAGATTCCCTGGTCTTTCATTTTATAGCGCTACAAAATCTGCACTTGCTAGCTTGTCTGAAAGTCTAGCTGAAGAGTTTAACGATACAAATATTAGCTTCAATACGCTTGCTTTAGGAGCTGTTGATACCGAAATGCTCCAAATAGCCTTCCCCGAATATAAGGCAAAAACAAGTCCTGAGAGCATTGCTTCGTTTATAGGAAACTTTGCTTTAGAGCAATTCAAGCACTTTAACGGGAAGATTTTGCCTGTAGCACAAAACAACCCTTAAATTAAATGCCTTGATTATCAGTATTTTATTACTTATTTCAAGATTTGTACTGTACTATGCTTGCGCGTATCAAATTAATATCTACTTTTGCCGCCCCTTAGTTCTTTAAACGTCTGCTAAAAAAACCCCACAAACGTTGAAAAAATAAATGAAAAAAATCTTAAAAAAGATTTGGTAGTTTCAAAAACGTTTGTACTTTTGTCGCCCTGTTCATTGAGGCTTGTCTCCCACTAAAAAATGCTCTGAAAAAATAAATTAAATTATTTTTCAAAAACATTTGGAGATGTCAAAAAATGTTGTACTTTTGCAGCCCTTTTCTGAACAAAAAACAAGCAAAAAAAAGAAATG
>JAIXYK010000035.1 GCA_027490225.1 Bacteroidota bacterium
TCAACTCATAAACACCTGGTTCAGTAACGTTTAATGCGATTTCAGTCCCTGTTCCAGCCAATTGACCGTTTAAGTACCACTCGTAAGACATTCCTGAAACTACTTGCTCAACTGATGCTTCAATTACGTCTGTTGTGTAGAAGTAATTAGATGTCATTGGAGCAATGTTCGCCTCAACAACTTGTCCAGCCTCAATTACCACTGGTTGGTCAACTGAATAACCGCTTGCATCAGTAATTCTTAAGGTATACGTACCATCGTTTAAGTTAGTGAATGCAGTGTTTGATTCTGTTGATTGTGCTACTACCTGACCAGCAATGTCTAATAAACTTACGTTCCATTGTTGTTCAGTTGATGGGTTTACGATTGCCACAGTACCGTCAGTTTGCTGACAAGTTTCGTTGGTTACTGCAACTTCCACCGCTGGACGGAAATGGATAAAGAAACGACCATTGTGCTCACCTACTGGCAAGTTTACATTGTATTGGTTTTCAGCTCTTAAGTTGGTGAATATTCCTAAATCTCTGTCTTCTAAAAATACAGTTGAAGAAGGCGCAAAAGTTGACATATCAACCACATTTACTTGGTAATTACCAGCAGTTTTAGCAGCAATGCCCATTGGTATCACCATATCCTGATTGAATGATTCCAACACATTGATACTTACTTTAATTGAATCGATATTGGTATAAATGTTAGGAATACCAGCAGTTTCAGATAAGAACTTAATGGCATCGTGATTTACATCATAGCTATTAGTTGCAGTTGGATCAAAATACACTACTAATTCATCAGCACCAGCGCCGCCCACCAATTGTAAACGTAAAAGGTTGTTTACCTCTGGTTGTGTTTCATAGAATGTTGTACTTGTATTTTCAACACGAACAGCATTAGTATAATTAACAGGTAATGAACCAGCGTTAATTTTAGTAATAAAGAAAGCCTGCCCTAAAGCAATATTATCGCCCACAGAACCTGGAGTTCCAACCGTTCCATTCCAATCTACATACTGACCGTAATATTGACCAATTGAAGCAAAGCGTTTCACAACAGCAGCTATCTCGCTGGTTCCATTTAATGCACGGAAAGCGTTCCAAGAAATTGGAGAAGGGTAAGGATTACCTAAAAGGTTTACACCCGCACCATTGAAAGTTCCTGTTTTTGTCATATTAGTTGCAGCAGCGAATGTTCCGTTGTTAACTGGTCCAACCAAAGATGCTGTATGATTTGCAGGAGCAATCAATGCGTAACCTCTTCCTCTTTGAATAGTAGCTCCAGTTGTTGCAGCTGTCCAACCATATTGAGAATAAGCGAAATCTATTGTTTCGTCATACACCCAGCAATTAGGGAATGGGCTAGGAACAGAAACCAAAGGATTCCAAACTAAACCATTTGTACCTATTAAGGCAACGTCAAAATCTGCTGTTTGTAGGTTTGCAGATGGATCAATAGGAGAAGAAACATATCGATATCCTGAATTACCAGGCATAAAGCGATTCACCTCTACGTTTCCAGAAATTGAACCAGAGCCCGATCCTGAAATCATTCCAGTTGTTGATGCGTTAGAAACAAGTCTTAAATTACCACCTGTAGTAGTTAAAGTGCCGACATTAGTAGTTAGCACTCCTGTAATAGAGGTAATGCCACTTGTTAGATTTATGCCGTTTGAATTATTTAGGAAAAGATTAGAAAAGGAATTATTTCCAGTTATTATCTGAGCTGCAGAGCCGTTCATATTAATTCTACCTGGCCCTGTTACAATACCACCACTACCAAAACTTGTAACATGGTCTTTTACAACTAATTCTTTACCTGTTTCTATTTGTAGTTTTGATGCTGGTCTGAAAATTAAATACCTGCAAATACCGTTCAATCCAGTTTGAAATATCTTAGGGTCATTTGCTACATCAAACAATATAGCACTGTCGTTAGCTGTAGGAATTATTCTTGGAGCCCAGTTATTAGTATTGTTCCAGTCAGAGCTAACCGAACCTTCCCAAACTATTGCCGAAACAGTAAATGGTGTAATGTCTGACCAATTACTCGCCCCGCAAACAGCATTTTCTGAGCGAACCTTGTAATAATAAATTGTACCATAAATCAAACCTGTAGTTAATAAAGTGGTATTGGTGCCATTATTTTGGACAGTTGGACTCGCTACAAGTGGGTCTGTAGAATACTCCACTCTATAATTCGTAGCATTAGGAGTTGCGTTCCAAATTAAGTTTACTGTATTAACATTTACAAAATCAAAATAAGTATTAGTTGGTGTAACCAAATTTGGGTAAACTGTTACTGTTACAGTAAAATTAGCACCATCGCACAATCCTGATGTAGGAGTAACCGTATAAGTAGCTGTTTCTATTGTTGTTCCAGAGTTATTTAATGTTTGGCTTACGTTAGACTGCCCCGATTCAGCAAAACCTCCACTCACATTTGGTGATGAGTAAATAGGTGCCGACCAAGAATAGGTAGTTCCAACTGGAATTGAACCTGTAGGATTGACTGTAAATAATGAACCGTTACAAATTGTTGAAGTTTGTGCTCCAATTATCGCTACCGGATTTACTGTTACCGCAACTGCATTAGATGTAACAGAAGGTGTGCAAGTGCCACTTATTACTACATCATAGCTACCCGCATCTGCCACCAAAGGATTTGTTAATGTTAATGTGTTAGTGCCTTGACCAGAAAATATTCCACCATTTGAAATAGCAATTCCGCCTTTTCTCCAAGAATATGTTAAACCTGTGCCCGTGGCTGCAACTGTTATAGTTTGCATGCCGCTGCCTGTGCAGGTCGCTGTGGGAGCCGCAGGCTGGGTGATTATAGAAGGTGCTGTATTTACAGTTATTGTGGCTGTTGCGCCTGTAAAACCTGTAATCCTATTACATCCATTGGCATCAGTTATAGACGTTAATGTGTATGATGTTGTAGAAGTTGGCGATGGGCCATTAAAAGGTGTGCCGCTAAACACATTGTTATAAGTAATTCCATCAATTATTAAAGAATATGGTCCTGTTCCTGTTGTTGCGGTAAATGTAAACTGACTTTGGCTACCTAAGCAAATGGTATTACCAGTAATGCTGCCTTGGGGTAATAGATTTACTATTACTGCCCTGTCAGTAGTTAACGATGAACAAACACCGTTGCTAGAAGTAGCCCTAACTGTAAAGTTGGCTGTACCTGCTGATGATAATGCTCCAGTTGAAGAATTTATTGCAGCACCTGTACCTCCAATAATAGAGTAGGTAACTGTACCCTGTGTTGTAGTTGCTGTATAGGTATCTGTTCCGTTAGCGCAAATAGTGGTAGTACCTGCGGTAAATGTAGGAGCAACGGTTGCGGGAGTAACAGATATCGTAGCCGAACCACCGGTAAAGCCATTGCTGCGTAAGCAGTTCGCATCCTGCACCGATACTAAGGTATAAGTCGTAGTGCTAGTAACAGGTGTGGTGAATACATTGAACGGGGTACCGCTCGTAACGCTGCTAGCTGTTCTGTTTGCTGTTCCATCGTTATAAATAACGGTGTAAGGCCCCGTTCCTGTTGTTGCTGTCCAGGTTAACTGGCCTGCACCAGTGGCACAGAATGGGCCGTTGGCGGTTAGGCTGCCTTGTGGCAATGCATTTACACTTACTGTTACTGCATTTGAAGTAACTGCTGGTGTGCATGTACCAGTAATTACTACATCATAACTTCCAGCATCTGTAATCGCAGGATTTGTTAAAGTTAATATATTAGAGCCTTGTCCTGAATATACTGCTCCATTTGTAACTGGTGTTCCACCCTTTCTCCAAGAATAATTTAAACCAGCTCCTGTGGCAGTTACACTTATTGTTTGTGTTCCTGCTCCACTGCATACAACTGTTGGTGCTGTTGGCTGCGCAGTAATAGCAGGAGGGGCATTAACTGTTATATTAGCAGTGGTATATGTATTTGCAAAACAAAGCGGACTTGCTGCATTGGAATAATTTACTGAAACTGTGCGAGCTCCTGCTGAATTCCATGTAATTGTTGCAGAACTATTTGTTGATCCGCCTCCAGCTGTAATATTACCGCCAACAACCGACCATAAATAATTAGACCTGCCCGTTTGGGTAGTAAATACTTGTCCTATAGCACCCTGACAAGCAGGATTTGTTCCCGTAGCTGTAAATGTAGGAGATGCAAGCGGAGTAATGGTTACTGCCTGACTTACCGCGCTAGCTGCAGTGCAACCGTTGGCATTTGTATAGTTTATAGTAACTGTTCCATTATTAGAACCCCAAGTTGTTTGTATTGAATTTGTTCCAGTTCCAGAAGTAATGCTATTTCCAGAACCAGTTATTCCCCAAGTATAACCTGTCATACCTGTTTGGGTGGTAAAGACAACACCTGTAGCGCCAGCACATAGTTGTGATGATGAAACTGTAAAGGTTGGAGTTGGTAAAGAATTAATGGTTACCGTAACGGGTTTTATATCATAGCCGCAACCGGAAGTTTTAGTTTTTCTAATAAAATAGGTGCCAGCACCTGCGGTCGTTGGACTTACCAAAGCAGGTGTTCCCGCTATTGCATTTGCTAAGGTACTGAAGTAGCTTAGAGTACCTGTGGTACTATTTGCATCAGTAACTGTGAGGGTTGTAAGGTTAACCGTGCCGGACCCACACAATGCTGCAGGTTGGGTAATTGTAATGTTCGGTAAAAGGGCACCGCCAACTTCAACTTCAAATGCACCTAATGCGTTAGCACAAGTTCTGTAAGAGCCCACGAAATCTGTTGTAATACCTGTTCCTGCAGCACCTGAAATAATACCTGTTGTAGTAGGTCTATGATGTGTTGCAGCTGTACCTGGGCCAAAAAAATTGGGATTTATTGATTGACTGTTTGCATCCTGTGTAGTTGATGTTTGCCATGTAGCAAGTGATGTATTATTAGCAGCATTATAACGACCTAAAACCGCTCCAACTGCACCCGATGCAAAGTAATTGTTATAGTTAATGGTAAGGCCTGTATTTCCGATTAAGCTAATGGCATAATGTCTACTTGTAGCATCCACAAAAGAACTTCTTGCGTTAGCGAAAATATTATTGCGAATATTGCGTGTTCCCGCAATTACCGTTGATATAAAAGCAAAAGTACTATTGGTAGCAGTACCTGTTGGCACGCCGACTATCCTGGCTGTATTAAAGTAAAACTGATTGGGACCTCCTGTTTCGCTAATGCCATTTATACTTGGGTGGGTGCTAACACCGTTGCCTAGGAAAATGATGTTGTTTGAATAAGTTGCCACACCACCGGCGGCTACAATACCAGATTGATTTTCGAAAGATGTGGATGGAACAAAATCTCTAATAAAATTACCATTTATTGTTTGCACCCCTGCAGTTCTGCCGTTATAATGAATACCAACTACATCTACTGCACCACCTGTGGTGGCTTGCCAACAATTTGTTCTCAGGCTATGAATTGTGTTCCCAGATATATCAGTAACCACATTTTCGCTGTTTCCTGCCAACGATAATGCAATTCCGGCAACATTTGGACTAGTTGCTGCAGTTGTAGTGAAAGTAGGCGCTGTAGCAGTGGTTCTTAAGTTTGTAATGCCTGTTCCTGTGAGTTGAGTACTAGCTGCTGGATTTCCTCCTGAAGCAATTGCGGTAATATTCAGTCTGTTTCCTGTTATGCTCCCTGTAAAATTTGAGGCTCCCGCAGTCATACTTTGGGAAGGAATGTTTAAATTCAGGGCAACGGTATACTGTCCTACTCCGCCAAAAGTTCCCGGGAGAACTGCGGAAATAAAGGTGCCTGCCGGTATATTTGTACCAGAAATAATTTGTCCTAAAACAATACTACCTGAGGTCATTGCAGTTACGTCTAATGTGAGGTTTGTAGCTATTGTACCAGTAAAAACAGAGGCACCTACGCCAGTTCCAGTAATAGTTGTAGAAGCAACAGCAGCATTCAGACCAACTGTTCCAGACCTAGCTTGAGTATAACTAATGTCTCTAATCGTATTGTTTTGAATTTGAATTGCTCCTCTAACATTGGCTGCTGTGGGATTCTCTATGGCAATACCGCAAGTTCCCGAGGTATTTGCAGCATAGTTAACCGTTAAATTTGAAATGGTGTTGTTCGCAATGGTTGAAGAAGAAGTGGTAGCTGTTCCACCAGCATGCACAATACCACGAACTCGTTGTATCCCATTATTTGCCACTGCATAGGTCGTGGCTGCAGTAACAATGTTAAAGCTATTTGAAACGCTAGTGCTTCCAATGGTGTTAAAACGAACTATATTTTGACCGTCGTTTACACGAATTCCCTCAATGGTACTTACTATACCTGAGGTTGACGATGTAATGGAACCTATATTATTGTGTTCGATGGTTGTCGTTCCGCTATTGATACCTTGTACACTAATTCCAACGATATTCATTCCGTTCCCAGATGTGGCTGTATTGGTTACCAAAATAGACCCTGTAGATGAATTGTCACCAATCGTATTACCTTCACCGTTGGTTCCAATAATTACATTACGGGTTCCGGTTCCAGCTCCAAAAACAGAAATTCCGGAAAAAACAGCGGGAGCAAGGGCAGTATTCACAAGAACAGAACGTGTATTCCAACTGATATTTTTTATGGTATTTCCGGTAATAGTAGCATAGGTTCCTGCTGTTGCTGCACTCCCGGTTGGAGCAAAATGAATGGCGTTAAAACGAATTTGCCCAGTCATAGCAGGCATTGTCCATGTTCCTGCACATAGCGGACCACTACCCCCAATAAAATTATTTCGTACGATGATATTGTTGCTTACGGTTGATGTTACGTAAATGCCATAAATGTTAGGCCCCGCTACATTACAGTCACTCCACTCTGAATTTGTTTGATAAAGGCTATTTCCTTCAACTGTAAATGCATTGTTATTTGCTGTAAAATGAATCATCCCCATTCCTTGATTGGCTGCGCAATTTCCGTTTCCATCCACGCCAGGATCTTTAATGTCAAAAATATTGTTATCCTTAATGGTAATATTGTTATTAATTCCGGTAGTTGTTGCCGTGCTCTTGCAATAAATACCCGAACGGGGATATTTTACAGATATAGAACCATCAATATAATTGCAACTGATGTTATTGTTTAAGATTGTTACAAAATCGCATCCCTGTGCAGTTGAATTTGAAATAATGGTCACTACAGCCAAAGTTCGGAGCGGCTGTCTCGATTGCATGGAGCAGTTTCTGATTGTTACATAATCAGAATTGTTTGTAACCGATACCGCTGAGTGCCAGGAGCCAATATTTGATATGGTTAAGTTTCTTGATGTCCCCGAACCACCACTTCGACCATCGAGCGTAAAATAATCCAAGCCATTTATGATGATTAATGCATTTGCATCGGTAGAGCCCGTAACAGGGTCTGACCAATCTGGATTTTCGCCTTGAATAATAATTGGAGTTATAACCGAGGCTGCAGGCCTTATTGTTACGGTATTGCTTGCAGAGGCACCTGCGTTATTATTAAAAACAATGGGTGTAGCTTCACTTGCACTATTATATGTAGGTTGTAATTCAAAAATATAGGCCCCTGAGATGGAATAGGTATTTAAAAATGAAGCTACACTTTGCAAACTGCAGAAAGTACCTGTTGGGCCAACAGAATATGTGCCTGGTGCGTAATTAATTACAGGCAATGATAAGTTAATAAGAAGTCCATTTGCAAACTGACCGGTGCTATTATTAGTTGGATGGGTAGCTGTTGCTGTTACGTATTGGTTATTTAATATGCAGATAAATGAAGTTAAATCTATACTCCAATTTCCACTTCCATCGGCTGTGGCGCTTGCAAGATATTGCTTGCCTTTAATGTTTGTTGTGTAATCTCCATTACAATCGGTGCCCAAATACACATCAATAATTGCGTTTGGCGTACTGACGGTTCCCGATAGAACATTGGTTGTAGTGTTAAATCCTACAATTGATGGGGAAGGTTGATTGTTATTCGATCCTACTGATTGTAGCCTGATTCCCATTGAAGAAGCACACTGCATAATATTTCCTCGAATGGTATTTCCCTGAGCTTCGGCACTTCGAATACGAACTGCCGACCCACCAACTCCATCACAACTAGATCCACTAGTACTTTGGTGATAGGAAAGGTCATTGGCCTGACCTGGAAGCACACCGCCAATAATATTGTTATCTGAATTCCCATCTAAATAAATACCCACACAACTATAATGTCCCAAGGTTCCTGTGCCTCCAATTCTGTTTCCGTAAATAATATTGTTGGAGCAGCCACTTAGGCCCGGACTAAGATCGCCTGTTAATCCTAATAAAATCCCATATCCCGCTCCTCCGGCAATAAGGTTGCCCTGTCCTACTGTACTTCCACCAATAGTGTTGCCATTTGCACCATCAGTGAGCCATAAACCAGAACCTGAAAGGGGTGGAGTGAGCGCAGGGGTGCCGTAATATCCAAAAGTACCAGTTACATCGCAGCCTAAATAATTGTTTTGAATAAAGCCATTGTCTGCACTGATGACTTTTATAATTGTATTCCCAGCTCTATTGATTACATTACGCTTATTGATAGCACCGATCTTAAAATTATCGGCATTATCACCATTTATCAAAATTCCAAAACTTGTAGACGCACCTCCAATAATTTGAAAACCATAGATCTCAACACCGGGCACGTTTAAAACATTAAAAACCTGATTTCCTGAATTATTGGTTGCATCAAGATTTATCCCTATTGCATTTGTAGTCCAACCACTAGTAGTGGTTGCATCAATCACTATGGTTCGGGTTATATCAGGAAGAGCTGCAGCTCCTAAAGCAATGGTGCTACCTGCTGCTAATCCAGAAAAGCTAATGGTGTGAGAACCTGCTGTTGCATTCGCAGTTGTAATGCAATACCTCAGCGAGCCGGTTGTTCCCGAACCTGTTCCGGGATCTGCTGTTGAATTAACGGTGTAGTTTACTCCCAAAATTTCGCTGCAACAACAACAGACTAACCAAAGAAACAAAAGGGCTTTTTTTAAAAAAGAGGTTCTAAGGAAGATGGCCTTGGGCTGCGATTTAGTATAAATTGTATTCATAAGTATAGGGTTAAGGTATTTGGAGAAAGAGGTATTAGTAATTAGAAGTTTTTAACCATTTAAGGGTTACCTGGTTTGATGAGCTTTGAAGGTTGATGAAATAGATTCCGGCAGATAGCTGTTGAGTGGAAAGTTGCATGCAATTTTGATTGCTTGTTGCTTGCATTTTGCTACCTATTAATTGTCCGGAAAGGTTGTTTAAAGTGAGAAGCGTTCCTTTTTCAAACGGGTTATTGCACTGTATGGTCAAAGTCCCTTCTTGTTCTGAAATACTCAGGTTTGATGCATCAATATCAGCTATACTGGTTTTTATTACAACCACTACCGTATCGAGGGTGTCGGAGCCACAGTCGTTGGTTACAATTAAGCGCACCGGCCAGGCATTGTCGAAAAGAAATTCATGACTTGGGTTTACCTCTGTACTAGTAATACCTGCGCCAAAATCCCAAAAGTATAAACAACCAGGAGTAGAGGTATTATTAAATTCAACCAAATACTCATTGATTTGTAAATACGTAAATGAGGCTGTAGGTGATCCGCTCCCAAAAACGGTAGCAGAAACAAGAAAACCGTCGGAGAATGGCCCAGTGCTTCCGTTAATGGGATGCGTAGCTGTTGCAGTAACAAGCTGGTTATTAGCTAGGCATGCAAAAGGAGATAGATCAACACTCCAGTTTCCATTTGCATCTACCAGTGTGCTTGCGAGATAGGCTTCGCTCTTTATTTGATCTGTTTGATTTCCATTGCAATCGCTTCCTAAGTAAACATCTATGGTTGCACCCGGGGTATTTGAGGTTCCCAATAATGTGTTTGAAGCTGAATTAAAACTGCTAATTACCGGAGCAGGCTGGTCATTATTGGCACCTGGAGTTAGGAGTCCGATACCTGTTCCAAGTCCGCAAGTCATAATATTGCCACGTATGGTATTTCCCTGTGCTTCAGCGCTCCAGATGCGGATAACCTGAAAACCATTTCCATCATCTGAGATACCGTTGGATGAATACGATAAATCATTTGCCTGGCCGGGTTCTACACCGCCAATAATGTTGTTATCGGAGTTTCCGTCTATCCAAAAAGCGATATAATAAAATTGGAGCGTTTCTAATCCTCCTACCCTATTCCCATAAAAAATATTGTCAGAACATCCGCTTAGTCCTCCGGGAGTGGAATCATAATTAAAACCCAGCAAAATGCCAAGCCCCGTTCCTCCTGCAATGAGATTTCCCTGACCAGACTGAGCTCCTCCAATTGTATTTCCATCTGCACCATCGGTAAGCCATAAACCACTTCCCGAATTTGGAGGAACGGTAAGTGGTTCGCCATAATATCCAAATGAGCCAGTAACATCACACCCTAAATAATTGTTTTGAATAAATCCATTATCCGCGCTAATAACTTTAATTGTTGTATTGGCTGCTCTGTTTATAAAGTTTCTTTTGTTAATAGCACCAATCTTGAAACCATCGGCATTATCGCCATTTATTAATATTCCAAAACTTGTAGACAAACCACCTATAATTTGCAAACCATAGATTTCTACATTTGGTACGTTTACGATATTTAAAATCTGGTTGCTTGTGTTTTCTGTTGCATCCAGTGTTATCCCCACAGTATTGGCAGTCCAGCCCAAAGCCGTTGTTGCATCAATTATCATAGTAGTAGAAATTTCAGGAAGCGGATCAACACCTAGGGTAATTGTGCTGCCGGCAGCTAATCCAGAGAAGCTTATTATATGGGGTCCAACTGCAGAATTGGCAGCTGTTAAGCAATATCTGAGTGAGCCAGTCGTCCCTGAACCTGTTCCCGGATCTTCTGTGGAGTTAACAATGTAATTTTCTCCGTAAATACTTCCTATTAAGCCAAACAGCAAACCAACCAACAATAAAGCTTTTCTGATTAGTTTTGTAGATAGATTAATGGCTTGGGAGAAAGGGTTTGTAAAAGTTGTTATCATAGGCAAGGTGTTGAAGTGAATAGATTTTTTTAGTAATCTGTTGTTTTGTTCCATTTAATACTGTAAAGCCTATCTTGATTTTGAATGGTAATAAAGTAGACGCCTGGTGCCATGCCAGAAGTTGTTAATTGAATGGTATTATTTGCTGAAGGAGTAGCTTGTTGTTGAACTAGTTGCCCCGCAATGCTGTAAATAGCAACTTTACTTTCGTCATGAAAATCTGGAAGGCCAGTTATAATTAGTAAGTTGTGGGTTTGAATAAGTTGAATGTTGCTATTGCTTAAGTCTTCAAAACCATTTTTAATAACATTTACCCCAACTGTTACTGTATCTGCACCACATCCATTACTTACTATAAGTGTGACCGGCCAAATTTCATTGTATAAAAATTCGTAACTTGGATTCTGTTGACTGCTATTATCGATATTATTAAAAGTCCAGTTAAAATTTGCTCCTAAGCTGTTTGTTGAAGTATTTGTAAATTGGACTTCGTAGCCATTGCCTTGCAAATATGTAAAAGAAGCTATGGGAGTGTCTCCTCCAGACACAATAATTGTATCTGAATTTAACGCACATCCATTTGGTGTAGAAACACTCAATGAGTATTCTCCTACAGCTGTAATAACTGCTTGCTCGGTGTTGCTTCCCACTCCAAACCAATTGTAGGTATTAAAACCTTGCGTAGCAGATAGTGTAATTTGTTCGCCATTACAAATATTAATGTTCTCATTTGGTATAATACTCAATTCGGGTAAAGAGTCAACTTCAAATACAAAAGAACCTTGACCGGAACCGCTTCCGCAAGCCCCAGCCTCGACGGTGTAATAAACGGTATAAAAACCAGCTAAGGCCGTTTGAGGCGAAATTTCACCAGTTTCTGAATTGACTAATATTCCTTCCGGAGGTTCCACGCTAAAAACACCTCCGGGTGTAAGGTTAGAATTTGCGGCTGGTAAAGTATTACTGCCATTAACACAAATTGGCAGTTCATAAGAAAGGTCTGTAAATGTTTGTTGTCCATCATTTACAGTAATATAATCAACTATGCTTATAGTGTCCGAACCTGAGGAGCTAGTTACTCTTAAAGTAACTTCATAGGTGCCGGCAGCTCCAAAACACAAAGTAGGGTTGGGAAGAGTAGATGCAGCAACTTCTCCAAACACCCAATTGGTAACTGTAAATGGGCCTCCAGTGCTTGTATTGGTAAAATTTACACATTCTCCCACACAAATATTGGTTTGGTCGGCGGTAAAAGAAGCTACAGGCGGTGTAACCAAAGAACCACAATATTGATATTCAGAAGCAAAAGCAGAGGTTCCATCATTTACATTTGTTGCCGTAGCTGTAAGAAAAACAGGACAAGGCAATGCAAAAGAAGCAAGGTTAAAATTCCAAGTGCCCGCTGCTGTTGCTGAAGCTGTTGTAATGTAAGTTTCTCCTTTGGGGTTTCCATATACATTATTACACATGCTCGCCACATAAATATCTACAGATGAAAGAGGAGGTGCCGTTCCTGAAATAGTTGTTCCTGTTGTATTATTTATTGTAGGAGTAGCAATTCCATTATTTCCCAGGCTTCCTGTGTTGCCCGCCAAAAAAATACCATTTCCAAAACCACAACTTAGGTTGTTTCCTCGTATTTGGTTTCCGTCAGCAGCAGATTCGTTTACTCCAATTACTAAATTCCCATATCCATTTCCACCAAATCCATTGGTGGCATTTTGCATATCGTTGGCTTGTCCTGGTAGAACTCCTCCTATAAAATTGTTATCTGAATTACCATCTATCCAAAACGCATGAGTATAAAATTCTATACCTACTCCGCCTATTCTATTACCATGAATAACGTTATTAGAACTTCCTCCGCTGGCTGTTCCAAAATATTGGCCTATATTAAAAGCCCTTCCGGTTCCCCCACCAATTAGGTTTCCTTGACCAGTAGCAGTTCCTCCTATGGTATTGTTATTGGCCCCGTTTATTAAATCTATACCATTGTTTGTGTTTGCACCAGTGTCGTAATAGCCTGCAGTTCCCGCTACATTACATCCTATGTAATTATTTTGAATAAATCCATTATCTGCGCCGTCTATACTAATCTGAGTGTTGGTGCATCTATTTATAAAATTACGTTTATTAGGAGCTCCTATTTTAAAACCGACAGATGTACCACTAACTAATATTCCATTTATAAATCCATAAATCTGAAAACCATAAATTTCAACGTTGGCTGTATTGTTTATTTGCAAACCCGCGTTTAAGCTTCCACCAGTGGTAAGGTTTACCCCTACTCCATTAGCTGTATTGCCAGCTGCAGTTGTTGCGTCAATTACCATAGTTCTTGAGATAACTGGCAAGGCGCCTGTTAATGTAATTGTACTTCCGCTTGCAATGCTAAAGTTAATTAGGTGCGGTGTGTTTGCATCGGCATTTGCATCTGTTATAGCTTGACGCAATGAGCCGGCGCCAGTATTTAAATTATTAGATACTGTAAATGTTGTTGCAAAAACCTGATTGCTATAAATACAAATTAAAAAAACAGAACTGCAAAAAACTTTTTTAATTAAAGAATACATAACGTAAGCACAATGAATGTTTACGTAATTTTAAAATTTAATTAATATAGTTTCAGGGAGACTTTGTGAAACAGTACTCTAGGTGTATGAAATTACCTTTTGGGCTTGTGAAATTATTCTAGGTTAAAGAAGAGTCTACTCTTTATTTGATTGGATTCTACTGCACCGCATCACCTCGCAAGGTTCTAAATCTTTTTCTGGCTTCAACAACATACAAAGAGCCTGGAAAATCGGTCATTAATTCCTTATATAAATCCATTGCTTTAGTTGGATTGTTAAGCTGTTGCTCCGTAATGGTTGCCAACATAAACAATGCATTATCGGCCAATATATCGCTGCGGTGTTTAGTAAGAATAGCATCCAGAAAAGTTACTGCTTCTGTGAATTTGCCTTGTTTAATAACCACTTTGGCTTTTCTATACAAAATATCATCTGCCAAAGTATTTTCTGGGAAGCTGGCATTTAAAGAATCTAATGTTGCTAAAGCGGCAGCGGCTTTGTTCTGATACAACCACAAATCGGCTCTCGAAAACATGCGCAGGGCTTCACCAGTAGTATCAAAAGCTGTGTTGTCGCCAATTAGTAAAGAAAGTTCAAGTGCATCGTTGGCAATTAATTTCGTAGTAGCCGCTTTTAAAACGTCCAGCTGTGCTTTTGCCCAATCAAATTCGCCTTTGTAATAAGCCAGTTTTGCATTTCTAAATTTTGCTTCCTGACCTAATGTGTCATTTTTCATTGCCTTTTCTACTTGAGAGTAAGTCAATGTAGATTCCCAAACATCGCCATTCAACAATTGAATATCGGCCACTTCTAACTTCACTTCATTTAAAGGTCTCAGACTTAATCCAGCATTGGGCTGAATAAATGTTTCTAATAAAACCAAAGCGGTATCAGTTTCATTTTTATAAAATGCTTTTAAATGAGCCAATCTTATTGCCAAAGATGCCGATTGGTCATTGCTACCCATCTCTTTTAAAGTATTGCTCATCAACTTCTCTAAAGCATTTAATTGTTCTGGAGAATAGGTGGTGGCATTTATCAATCTTTTATAGCTCGCCATTGACAGTTCTCTTTTGGCAAATAGCTGCAATTCACTTTGTGGGCCTTTATCAATAACATATTGATATGCTTTTTGCCCTGTTTCAAACTGCTCATTGCTCATGCATGTGCGGGCCAGCTCCATCACACGTTTTCCATTTTCTTTGAGTCGTTTATCGAGCGCCTTGGTTTGATTTAATGCAGATTCAAAATCCTTTTTTTGCACAAAAAACCAGATAAGCAAATCGGAATAAATCAAATTATCAGGATTTTTTTGAATCTGTTTTAACAAATGCTCTCTGATTATTTCTGATTTAGACCCAGTTTCGTCTTCCTGCATCATGTCTTGCAAAGACTGCTGGATGGGTTCCATGTAATTGTAACCTTGCACGGCAATTAAATCCGTGTACTCATTGAGCAATTTTTCTGTTTCCCCTTTCTTAGCGTACAAAGAAGCCAGTTCAATGTTGAAATTATATGCCCGTGGTGCCGCCTCACGTGCATCTATATATGTTTTGATGGCTAAATCGGTTTGCTTTCTGTTTTCATAAGCGGTTGCCAATTCCATTACTTGCTTATCATCGAAAGGATCGAGATTTTTAAGTCCTTTTTCGTATTGTTTCTTCGCCTTATCGGCTTCTCCACTTGCTTGATAAGCATAAGCCAAATCAATCACGTAGGTAAGTTGGCGAGGATATCTTTTAATCTGCTTATTAATGAGTTTCTCAGCTTGTTTAATGTCTTTCAGGTTGAGATAACAGTTTACAAGTTGACTGTAATAAAAATTAACGGGAGCGTCGGTATACAACTTTTCGTATAACTCTGCAGCCTTTGCCCATTCGCTGTTTTGATAAAACTGACCTGCTAGTTGCTCTTCTGTAGAAGGTTGCTTTTCACCCGGATTCATTTCTTCCGGCTGGGCACTCATTTGTACTGAGAAAAGTATAATAAATAGAAACTGCAATAGATGCTTCATAGCGCGAAGGTACAACACCAAAAAGAAATATAAACGCAAGGTTTTACATTCTGTTTCATTTCACAAAAAAAGGGCAGCTTAATTTCTCAAGCTACCCCTTTTCAATCCCCAAACCAACCTAAATTATTCTAATAACTTTTTGTATTTATTATCACAACACCACTTGTTGTATCTCCATATTGCGCAGGCAATCCACCTGTTATTACTACCACTTCTTCTATTCCGGCATTCGGAATTTGAGGGTCTCCAATTATTTTTACACCGTCAATTATAAACAGGGAAGCTCCTGAGCGCGACCCGCGAATGTTTATTTCTCCATTACTTTCATTCTGATACACTCCGGGTGTGCTGTTTACCATTGCGCCAATTGCGCCTCTATCTCCAGCATTTAAAAGAATATCTCCAGAAGTTATCACATCTACCGAGCTTCCACCGTGTCTGCCCCATAGCTCATCTATTGTAGGGTTGTAAAATATTTCAACAATTTTCCCTGTTGGAATTCCTAATAAGCAATTCAATTTTGTAACATCTCCTGACGAGACTTTCACATTTTTTATATCTGTTTGACTGTAACCCGTTCTGCTAAAGCTAACTGTGTAAGTGCCTGGAGGAATTGGTTTTATGAGAAACTCTCCATTTTCGTTTGCCACAGCTCCCAATGTATTGGTGCCCGATTGAATTTTCACAATTGCATAAGGAATGGTTTCTCCGTTTAAAGAGTCACTTACAACTCCCGAAATAGCACCAACTCCCGATTGGGCAATGCCCGTTAAATGAATTATTATTCCTATAATTCCTGAAATGATTGTTTTCATAGTTTTTAGTTTATCTCAAAATTACATTGATTATGAAAACGTTACAAAAACATATTTTGGTATCTGTCGCGGGTTTTTGCGGGTTTTCAACAATTTTTAAAATAAAATGTGCAAAACCTTTTGGAGATTAAATTCAAATCACTACTTTTGCGACCCTTTTAAGTAAAAGGAATTAATCTCACTATAAACTATGTACGCAATTGTAGATATCGCCGGTCAGCAGTTCAAAGTGGAGAAAGACATAAAACTTTACGTTCACCGTCTTGCTAGTAAAGAAGGTGATTCGTTAACATTCGACCAAGTATTATTGGTAGATGATAATGGTAAAGTAAAAGTTGGAGCTCCCACCGTTAGCGGTGCATCCGTTAAAGCCAAGGTGCTAAGTCACCTCCAAGGCGACAAGGTAATCGTTTTCAAGAAGAAACGCCGCAAGGGCTATCAGAAATCAAATGGTCACCGCCAACAACTTTCACAAATTTTAATCGAGGGCATTAACGCTTAAATTTTTAAACGAACATGGCACACAAGAAAGGGGCCGGTAGCTCCAAAAACGGTCGCGAGTCGCACAGTAAACGCTTAGGTGTAAAAATCTTTGGTAATCAATTAGCCATTGCAGGAAACATCATCGTTCGCCAAAGAGGAACTCGTCACCATCCGGGACTTAATGTCGGGATTGGTAAAGATCATACCTTATTTGCATTAGTAGATGGTACAGTTACTTTTAAGAAAAAAGGCGATAACCGCTCTTTTGTTTCTGTAACACCATTCGAAGATACAACAGCTTAGAATTTAGTAAAACTCATTTCAAAAGGCTTGTAATTTAATTATTACAAGCCTTTTTTGTTGGGCGTTCCGGCCTGTATTACTTTGTTGTTTAATTTACATACCGTTGCCGGCCGTCGCGTTTTCCTCAGTAGTTTTTGTTTCGCTGTGCTTCACAAAAAGCTACTTTGCTCCAACCGCTAACGCGAGGCGTTTTCATAATTAGATGTACAGAAAGCTAAATCCTGATTTTAATAAAAATCACTAATATTACCATCAAAGAAAATTAGTTCAACCATCAGTTTAACAACTAACTTTATGAAATTAATAAGAAACATTGTCTGTGTTTTATCGATACTAACGTGTCATATCACAACAGCTCAGCGGGAGTTCAACCTATGCGACTCTACATTCTACACTTTAAATGCAGACACAACGGTAATTGCAGGTAAAAGACAATTATATATTTCTACCGGTTTAGATGTTTCTCCACTTTACGATTTTACAAGCCCAGACACCAATGAGTATATTCGCGACTTCGATATCATTAAGCCCAACCTTTGGTACACTGTTGTTGGAATCAGATACATCGGAGGCCCAACAAGTTTATACAAAAGTACAAATCAAGGACAATCCTGGGCTTTAGATACAAATCATTACAATGCCAGTAACGTCCAGTTTTTATCTCCTTCATTTTTACAATCTATTAACAATGTTCAACATTTGGGTGGCGATACAATCGTCATGTTTATGGATTATTACATTTCGGGTATAATATATTCTACAGACGCAGGCGCTACATGGACCAAGTGGTTTGACAATTTGATAACTCATTACCAGGGAATGCTGGAATGCGATAATAAATACTACATTTTCGGTTACGAAGGTGATGCATTTCGTCCCTGGATGTTTGGTTTTGACAAATCCTTATTGTTCACCACAGATTCAGCAGGGGCCTGGAATTCATTTTCTAATATGTCCAACCATCCAAGGTGCTCTACTTCTAATGATACTATAAATTGTATTTATGCCTCTAACAACCTTACTCGATGCGCTACTTACAACTATTTTAAATCATTTATTGACAGCATTTGCACACCTCTTGTCGTGTCTAATTTAGAGAAAGAAATCTTCCAAATCTACCCCAATCCTACAGAACAGTTTTTGACTATAAAAACACCTTCATCTGAGCCTTCTAGAATAACTATTTACAATGCTATTGGTGAAATAGCTACCAATTATGCTGTAAATAAAATTGGTGAGGAAATTAACATAGATGTTTCAAATCAGCCAAGTGGCATTTACTTTATTAGAATTGAATACAAAAAAAGCTTGCATAATTTTAAGTATGTAAAAAAGTAATATTAACCCGATAAGAGTTAAGAACAATTAGAGGGAAATATGCTCAAAACGTTTACATAGTAAAAGCAAAACGCTTAGAAATAAGAACATTCTTCGCCGCCGATGGGAATTATTTAATAATATTTCTCGGTTTTAATAGGGTCATATTATGATTATTTTTGATTTCTTTCCAAGAATTCATGTATTGACGCATTCTGGAAGAGCGATTTTTGCAAAATCAATTACAAAATAAAGAAGACAGCGAAGCCATTGTTTTGTTTTGTAATAGGCACGAAAGTTTGACATAGCTCAAACGCTGAGTAAAAGTCGTGAATTTTCAAAGTCATATACCGTGCAATTTCAAAATTAGGTGTATATTTTCTTAGAAAATACAATGCTTATGGAGCGAATTAAAAATAAGAAATTTAATAACTCGACTTAAACCCTACCAATGTTTTTTAGCCCCTGATTCTATTGTCAAGATTCTCATTAAAATTGCGTTAGTTGCGTTACCTGAACCTAAATCACCTTGGTCTCATTTTGAGAGGACAGAGGTCCGCGGATGCTTGTTTGTAAATAATTTTCAAGACGAGTCGCCCTTTCCCCTTTATACTTTCCCCTTTATACTTTAACAAACCGTCTTATGTAATATCCATTAGAGGTACTAATTCTCAGGAAATATATTCCGTTGTCTAATGATGCTAATGGGATTTGCAAATTGGATGATTTCGGCTTGTAGCGATTTACAATTTTCCCAAATGCATCTACAATTTCTACTTCAATCATTGGCAAATCTGCCTTTAGTTGAAGAACTTCTTGAGCTGGGTTAGGATAAATGTTTACATTGGAACGATTGATTTCTTGGTTCATTGTAACGTAATTTAACCTTGCCCGGCTTGCACCGTAACAATCACTTTGAATGCGATACATTATGAAATAATCGCCATTCGTTGAGACATAGCTTTCTGATGCAACAGAACCATCCACGAGCGACAAGCCCACCATTTTAACACCGACACTGTCTAACGTTTGAAAGTAATAAACAAGATTAACGGGGTCAATTGCTCCACCTGAATTTGATACGTAATTATCGAAATTAAGTAAGGTAGGAAGTGCCGTTACCACGCCTGTTTGAGGATTAATTTTCCCTAAACTGTTAACTCCATTCTGCATGATCAATCCATACACTGAAGTATCTGCGCAGCTGTATGCATAATTGCCGAAAGTCATGCCTGGTTCTGGCAATGAAATAAGTGGCGAACTGTAAATTTGGCCATTGTATAAATCGATGCCTGTAAATTTATCTTCCGATTCAAAATAGTAAACCATCAAAAATGGGTCAATTGTACAGCCCGACATCGTGTAACTTTCTGCCACTGAATTCGGAGAAATTAGACTAACAATTCCAGTTGTTAAATCGCAGGTGGCAAGACGAATGTCTGCATAGATAAAGCCTGTAATTGGGTCATAACTAATCTGTCTGAAAAGCCCATACATGCTAGAATCGGCAGCATTGAATCTGAAATTATCGAAAGTACCTTCCATGTTTGGCAAGGAAATCATCACATCATTCACTATTTCACCTGTTTGCAAATTGATTGACAACCAAGAATCTTCGTCTTGATACGAAAATGTTTGATTGTATGGGTTTAGGGCAGCTCCTGTTGAGTTAACAGCATTGCTTAAAACAGCATTTCCAATGGTGGAAATTACACCTGTGGAAGGATCAATAGTGCCAAATTGAAAACCTGAAGGATTAACTGTTTGATACAAACCGTACATCGTGTTGTCGACTTGTGCGCTTAGTTGAATAAAAAGCAAGGATGCAAAAAAGAGTAAATAGTGTTTCATAAGGCTTGTGTTCATTGCTAAACAGCTGTAAAACAAGAATCCATGAACATTGTTCCCGTTTGTGTTAAATTACTAGTTTTTCTAGTCTTAGTTTTGCGACTTTAACCTTTGAACTTTTTACTTTCAACTACAGTAAAGTTTATAGAGCTTTAGCTACCTATGCTGAACTGTTATGTGAACAGGTTTTTTCGCCTATTTTGAGCGCCAAAATATCACAACTGACCTAATATTCATTCCTTACTTGAATGCCCGCGTGAGGTGCTGAGCGTATACCTTGTATGAGCGAAGAACCGGCCCGGAGGGACACGCCCAAATTTTAATATTTCTTTTTTGAGATTCTGTTACCTGTGGATTTTTGCAATGTGCATTTGAACCTGTTTACGGTTTTATCTCTCAAGGCTTCGTGTTTAGTGGCTCTGCCAGAAACTCTTGCTCTCCATTTTCGCCAGTTTTTGGGATGCATTTCGCGTTTCATCAAGGCTTTCACATCGTCTTCTTTTAAGCCGAATTGTGCGAAAATGGCATCGAAAGAAGTACGGTCTTCCCAGGCCATTTCTATGATTCTGTCAATGTCTATTTCGGAAAGGTTTTCGAACATGCTCATTGAAACGAATGATGTGAAAATTTGTTCAATCTTGATTGGGAAATTGCTGATTGATTGACTGGATTGCTGAATTTTCGCGTTCCTGCTCAACACCCGAAATAATGGTAAATGGTCTGTTGAGTTGAATTAATTCCTGTTTGTAAATCTCGAAAAGTTCTTTGCGCTGGTGTGGATGCTCGCGCAAAGGGTCTTCTTGCCAAGGCAAATCAACATTCATTAAAAAGGTATGGTCGAAATGTTGGTTTTTAACAGCTTCTTTTAACCAATCGGAACTACTGCCAAATACAAATTCGCTCCACACTTTGCACACCAGCAAATCGGTATCGTAAAAAATAAATCCTTGTTGTTTTTCTTCTGTGATTTGGGCTATTTCGAGGCTTTTCTGCGCAATAAAATCAATGTCGCTTTGGGAGTATTTTTCGGTTTTGTTTTCTAAGTAGGTTCTTGCAAATTCTGGAATGACAGCGCCTTTGAAATGCGCAGCTAAAGATTCTGCAAGTGTAGATTTACCCGTAGATTCGGGACCTGTTATAGCAATTCGAATGCAGCTGCTTTTTGTTTTTTCCATTGCTGATAGCCGTATGCTGCTAAAACTGCAAGTATTAAATAAAGACCCGCTGTGGCATACAAATTTTTGTAAATATATAAACAAGCGCTGAGAAGGTCTATAACAATCCAAATGAGCCAGTTTTCGAGTATTTTTCTGGTAAGAAACCAGGTGCAAACCAAACCCGAAATAGCCAGCGAAGCATCTAAATAAGGAACATCTGAAGGGGAAAAAACGTCTAACAAACGGCCTGAAATTAAAGAAAACAAAATAGTAACCATAGCGCCAATCAAAGCTAGGCTCCAATTAATGCGATTAATTTCAAACTCTTCGCTATCTGGAGACCAATTTTTCCAACCTATAACTCCAAGCACAACATACCACGCTTGCAAGGCAGCTTCTGCAAATAACACAGATTGGTAAAAAATAAAGGTATAAAGAGCCGCTCCAGCAATTCCGAAAAGCCAGTTCACCCTCAATTGGCGTCCACTTAAGAAAACGCCAACGAGCGTGAGCATTGCTGCTATGATTTCAATGATGGTCATTTTGACAATTAACTGCTTACTTTTTTTCTTTACTGGCGCAAAAGTAAAACAACGCTTTCTTTATTCTAGTTACGATGATTTTTCAATTCAAGTTTTTAAGGTTTCAACTAATTTGTAAAAATGCTAGAATTCTAACCACAATTTCTGATAAAGTCCTTGTGCATCGTACATCTCTGCTTGTTTTTGAATATTAAAATATCGATTTTCTCTTGGGTCGTTTCCAACACCAGCAATGTATGCCCAATTGCCCCAATTGCTGCAAACATCATAATCTATTAATTGTGATTCAAAATACATTGCTCCCATGCGCCAATCAAGTTGTAAATCGTTTACCAAAAAACTGGCAACATTTTGCCGACCGAGATTGCTCATAAAACCTGTAAGTTTTAGCTCTAGCATATTAGCATCGATAAAGGAATTTCCTGAATAACCATTTGCCCATTTTTCGAAAGCGCGCAGGTAATTACTTCCTTTTTTGTCTGTTTTTGCGCCCCGAATGCCGTACTTCAAAAACAATTTTCTACCGAATTTCATCATTACAAACTGAAAATAATCTCTCCACAACAATTCGAAAACAAGCCAGTAAGTACTTTGATTAGACACTCTTTCTGCCTCGTACTTCTTTACTTCCTCAAAAATTGTGCGTGGTGAAATAGCTCCAACTGCCAACCATGGACTAAATTTGGAAGAGTAATCTGCACCAATAAGTCCATTGCGTGTTTCTTTGTAGACTTGCAATAAATCCTGTTTCCAGAAATATGTTTCTACTCTTTCGTGGGCTTCATTTTCACCGCCAATAAATTTCAAAACGGCTCTGTTGTCTATGATTGGCTGAGTTGTAGAAAATAGTTGATGTATTGCATCTGCTGAAATACGCTCGGTTATCATTCCTTTAATTTCTTTGGGTTTTTTAAAGGTTTCCCGAACAATGAACTTTTTCTCGACCAATTTTCTGAAATTGGTAAAAATATCGGGCAGTTCATTGATTTCAAAAGGCAAATCGTTTGGATGCAACAAAGTAGCTCCGTGAAACAAATGCAATGATGCATTTTGACTTGCTAATTGATGTCGGAGTTTGGATTCAATTTGCTGTTCATTCCAAGCATTTTCAGCATGTGCAAAAACGGTTTTTATATGGTATTTAGCAGCTAGTTCAGGAATAACTTCTTCAGGATTTCCTCTGTAAATCTGCAATTCTAAGCCAATTGCTCGCAAGCTATTTTGTAAATCAATTACCGATTCGGCTATAAACTGCTTTCTAAATTCACCTGTTTTAGGAAAACCTAGCGGTGTAATTTCATATTCGCGCGGATCAATAATGTAAACCGGAAGTGCACAAAGCCCTAACTTTTCTGCGGTAAATAATGGTTCGTGGTCTGTGATTCGGAGGTCGTTTCTAAACCAAATTAGCGCGTTGGTATTATTTTCCATTTTTCTGGCTCTTACATTTATCGCTGCAATACTTTACCTCTTCCCAAACTTTTTCCCATTTCTTGCGCCAGGTAAACGGTCGATTGCAAACAATGCAGTTCTTTTCGGGAAGGTGTTGTTTTTTTACTCCTTTCATGCCGTTTCTGCGGTAGCTCCCAGTCCTTTTTTATAGGTTGCAATGGCTCTGTCTCTTGCCATTTTATGGTCTACCATTGGTTTAGCATATTTAAATGGGTCATTAAATTCTGGCACCCAATGTTTGATATAAATTGCTTTGGGGTCGAATTTCTCTGTTTGTAATGCAGGATTAAAAACCCTAAAATAAGGTGCTGCATCGCAACCAGAACCTGCAGCCCATTGCCAGCCACCATTATTAGAAGAGAGTTCAAAATCGAGCAGTTTTCTTGCAAAATAGGCTTCGCCCCAGCGCCAGTCAATTAAAAGATGTTTAGTAAGAAAACTTGCCACTACCATTCTCACGCGGTTATGCATAAAACCTGTTTGATTCAATTCTCGCATTCCCGCATCAACAATTGGATAGCCCGTTTTTCCTTCGCACCACTTCTGAAATTCTTCTGGATTATTTCTCCATTCAATTTTGTCGTAGTTTGGTTTAAATGCTCCATTCACCACATGTGGAAAATTCCATAAAATCATTTGGTAGAAATCTCTCCAGATCAATTCGTTAAGCCATTTTTCATTCAGTTTCATTCCTTTTTTGGTCAGTTCTCTTATCGAAACTGTTCCAAACCTAAGGTGTATACTCATTCTGGTGGTTCCATTTATAGAAGGAATATCGCGTTGTTCGTGGTATTTCGCTATAATGCTTTGAGATGGCTCTGGTGAAGGAAATATTAACTTGGAAGCGACAAAGCCCATACTTTGCAGCGTTGGCAATTCTTGTGGGGCTGTTTTAAAGAAATGATTGAAATGCTTTTCAGTTGGATAGGCTGTGAGATGAGCTTCAGTAAGTGTTGCTTTCCACTTTCTCGAATAAGGAGTGAAAACGGTGTATGGCTTCCCGTCGTCTTTGGTAATTTCTAATTTCTCGAAAATTACCTGGTCTTTAAAAGTCAAGAGTTTTGCTCCTTTTGATTTTAAAAAAGCATCAATTGCGGCATCTCTATCTTTAGCGTAGGGCTCATAATCGTGATTGGTGTAAACTCCGGTAATTGCATATTGCTCGCTAAGTTCTTTAAAGATTTCTAATGGATTACCATAAAAAGTAGCAATTGAACTTCCTAGCTTTGTTAATTCGGAATTAATTCGGCCAACTTCCTGGTGAATAAATGTGACTCTTGCATCATTTTCATCCTCCAAAAAATCGAGTATTTGCTTATCGAAAATAAATATTGGAAGTACTGCAGCATTTTGTTGTAATGCATTATAAAGTCCCGCATTATCTTGTAAGCGCAAATCTCTTCTGAACCAAAAAATAGCTACTTCTTGTTTCATAGAATTACAGTTACTGGTAAATCAACTTTAGCATACGAAAGCCTGTTAATTTTTTCGGTTTTATAATATGCATCTAAACCTGCGCTGGTAATGGTTCCTGCTTTTTGTAGGTCTATAAAACCGTCGTCTGAAATTGAAGTATCAGGAATAATTAGTTCTTGAATTTCACCAATTAATAAGATGGTTCCATTTATTTTTATAACCTGCTCATCTACACTTTTAAGTAGGATTTTAACTTCACTTTCTTTCACAAATGGCACATCTACATCCATTATAAATTCTGGTGTTAAACCAACAGCTTCGAACTCAGAAATGTTTGATGGGTAACGGGCGCTTGTTTGATGGGCTTGCTGGTAAAACGACTCTTGAATTTGATTGATTGTAAAATATCCGTTTTGACGAATGTTTTCTAAGGTATGTCGTTCAACGCTGTCGGGACGAAATAAAATTCCCAGCATTGGAGGATTGGCGCCAATATGCAGTATTTGAGAGAAGATTGCGAGATTCGTTGTACCTGAATTATTTACTGTTCCAATTAAACAAACACTTTTGAAACCACTAACACTGTTGATTAAATTGCGTCGGAAACGGTCGTTTAAATTCAGTATTTCAGAAAAACTGTACTGCATGTTTAATTATTTTAAATCATGCGCAAACTACCCATTCCTCCGTCTACTCCCAAAATTTGCCCAGTAATCCATGTGGCATTGTCCTGTAAAAGAAATGCTGCGGCAGCTGCAATATCTTCTGAAGTTCCATATCTGCCAAGCGGGTGGCGTTTGTTAGATGCTTCTTTCTTTTCATCAGTTGCTAGTAATTTTGCAGCAAGTGGTGTGTCTGTTAATGAGGGAGCAATGGCATTGAAACGAATTCCAGCGGAAGCGTATTCTGCAGCTAGCGATTTTGTCAAACCTTCTATTGCACCCTTGGATGCTGCAATAGAAGTATGAAATGACATTCCGGTTTGCACTGCAACTGTGCTGAATAAAACAACAGATGCATTTCCATTCGCTTTTAAACCATTATAACAAGCTTGAATAGAAGCAATTGCTCCCAAAACATTGATGTTAAAATCATCTTGAAACTGCTGTTTTTTAATTCTGTGGAATGGCAGAAGGCTAATACTTCCCGGGCAATAAGCAAGACCGCTGATGTTATCTGGCAAATTCTCAAAAACAGGATTTTCAGCAGTTATATCCAATTCTTGAAAATGAATGTTTGGATGATTCGGTAATTCATGCCTATTTCTAGCATAAACAAATACTTGGTGATTTGCTTCGGCCATTATGATGCATAAACTTGCGCCTATTCCGGTTGTTCCTCCAACAATTACGTAGTTTCCCATATAGAATTTAAAGCGTAATGTATTTTAAAAACTCTTCTCTCGTTGCATCATTGGCAAACTTTCCAGAAAAAGAAGACGTTACTGTTTTAGAGTTTGCATCTTGCACTCCTCTTGAAGAAACACATAAATGTACTGCGTCTATTATGATGGCAACATCTTCTGTTTGGAGAATTTTTTTCAATTCATTGGCGATTTGTACTGTTAACCTTTCTTGCACTTGCGGTCGTTTTGCGAAATGCTGTACAATGCGGTTAATTTTTGATAAGCCAATAACTTTTCCGTTAGATATATAAGCTACGTGTGCTTTTCCGATAATCGGTACAAAATGGTGCTCGCAGTTTGAATAGAAAGTAATATCCTTTTCAACAAGCATTTCTTTGTACTTGTATTTGTTTTCAAAAAGGGCGATCTGTGGCATATTAGCAGGATTTAGCCCGCTAAAAATCTCTTTTACATACATTTTAGCAACTCTTTTTGGAGTTCCTCTTAGGCTATCATCTGTTAAGTCTAAGCCAAGTGTGAGCATTATTTCACGAAAATGAGCTTCAATTTTCGATATTTTTTCTTGGTCGGTTAGTAAAAAAGCATCTGGTCTAAGTGGCGTATCTTCTGATGTTCCGATATGCTCTTCGCCCATTAAATCTTCAATGGAAATCTCAGTATCCACTGTATTCAACGAAGTTACGTTCAGTTTCATAAAGTCTTATTGTAAGTGTGAATTTCGAATCCAGTTTTTCTCTGATTAAATTCCAGATAACAACTGCAATATTTTCTGCTGTAGGGTTTAAGTCTTTAAACTCAGGAACATCCAAATTCAAATTTTTATGATCGAATCTGTCGGTAACTTGTTCTTTAACAATGTCGCTTAAAATTTTAATGTCGATAACATAGCCTGTTTCTTGGTCAATTTCTCCTTCAACTTCCACTGTTAGGTCATAATTGTGACCATGATAATTAGGATTGTTGCACTTCCCAAAAATCGTTTTGTTTTTTTCTGCATCCCAATTCGAATTATATAATCGGTGTGCGGCATTAAAATGTTCTTTTCTAAATACTTTTACTTTCATAAGCACCTATCTAAACCGTTTTGATGTTTTTTTGTTTATAATTTGTTGAAAATTGTTCCACAAAACAAGTTTCGATCTCAGAAAGTTAAATTAATTAATTCATTTTTGTTGAATGCCCGAAAATCCAGTTCATTATTTCAAAACTGAGGAACAATTACCAACCTCAATAGATGTAGCAATTATTGGAGCAGGATTGGGAAGTCTTTCTGCAGCTGCAATTTTGGCAAAAAAAGGATTAAACGTTGCAATACTGGAACAAAATTATTTGCCTGGAGGCTGCACGAGTTCCTACTTAAGAAAAGGATATATTTTTGAAACGGGTGCTACAACTTTGGTTGGGTTAGATGAAGGAATGCCGCTAAAGGCTGTAATGGACATAGCTGATATTCAATTTAAGGCCGAAAAGTTAAAAATTCCCATGCTGGTGCATTTGAAAAATGGCCAAATTATAACTCGTTACCAAGATAGGAATCAATGGATTGCTGAAGCAGAAAGGGTTTTCGGCAGTTCTGGACAAAAGGAATTCTGGGAACAATGTTTTCAATTGAGCGATTTTGTTTGGAACACATCTGTTAAACAAAAGAAATTCCCACCACAAAACTTTAGCGATTTGCTTTACTGCGCGTATAAAAGCAGTCCAAGCGATTTACTAAATGCCCGTTTCGCGTTTAAAAGCACATTTCACCTTTTAAAGAATCATGGGTTACATGAGAATCCGCAATTCGTAGATTTTGTGAATGAGCAATTAAAAATAACCGCACAAAACAACGTTTATGAGGTAAATGCATTGTTTGGGGCAACCGCATTGTGCTACACCAATTACGGCAATTATTATGTTCATGGTGGTTTAATACAACTCGTGAAGGCATTTACAGATAACATAGCAATAAATGGTGGAAAGCTATTTTTAAAAACAACTGTAAATCAGATAGATAAAACACGCAATTCTTGGAAATTAACTACAAATAAAGGTGACATTATTGCTAAAAATATCATCAGTGGGATTCCCGTTAACAATCTTGCAAGACTAATTGATGAGGCACTTTTGCCAGCTTTTCTTCAAAAGAAAACAATGCCAGTAAACAAGTTAAACGGAGCCGTGCAGCTTGGCATAGCCTTTAAAAGTTCCGATGTAAATGAGGTTTTGCATCACCAGATTCATCACGATTTGGCATTGGGATTTAAGGGTTCAAACAGCATATTTATTAGTTACGCCTCGGCTAAAGATAACAAACGTGCCGAAGAGGGAATAACTGTAGCATCGGTGAGCACGCATGTTTCAGACTTAGAGAATTCTATGATTGACAAAGAATTATTCAAGGAAAAAGTAATTGAAAAGCTACAGTCTGTTGGGTTATTAAAAAAAGAAGACATTGCTTATACACATGTGTCAGACCCTCACGATTGGCAAGATTGGACTTTAAGAGAAGCTGGTTTTGTTGGAGGCTATCCTCAATTTAAATCTGTTTTGCCGTGGCAAATGATTCCAGCAAGGATTAGCAAATCACTATACGCTTGTGGAGATAGCATTTACCCAGGACAAGGTATTCCAGGAGTGGCGCTCAGTGGAATGCTTGCTGCAGAAAGATTGTTGAGCGACTTTAATTAGTCTTGCATCTTATTTGAATATTTCAACCAATCCTCAATTTTCATTTGTGTGTTATGTTCTGAAGCCTATATTTGCAAGAAATCACAACAACATGAAAATAAAACTAATTGCCATTGGTTTTCTTATTTCTTGTGGCACTTTATGGTCTCAAACCCAATTGTCTCCCCAAGTATTTGCAAGCCAAGGAAACAATTTTAAAAATGGTCAGTTTGAAATCTCCTATACCATTGGAGAGCTCGCCGCTGTAAGTACTTTATCGGTTTCATCTTTAACATTAACACAAGGGTTTCATCAAACTGATAAGTTTACTGTAGCATTTTTAGAAGATTTTAATAGTGTTTGGGAAGCATCACTTTTCCCAAATCCTGTAAACGATCAGCTAAATTTAACTATTGAAACTTCTGCTTTTGCGGAATTAGAAGCTAGAATATTTGATGCTTCTGGCAGAATTGTGGCAACTTATTCAAATCTAAAGTGCTTACCAGGAAGCATTCAATTTCCAATTTCAACAAATAGATTTGCTGCAGGTGCATATTTGATGCGCATCAGTTCCAAAACTGGCAGTTTCCAAAAAACACTGAGATTTAATAAACTTCATTCTTAATAAACCATCCTTTTTAAAACTTAAATATGAAATCAACTTTACGAAAAATAGCGCTTTGCGGTCTGATTGCAATTGCTGCTGGAATCAACCAAACATCCGCTCAAAATGTACCGGATGGTATAAATTATCAGGCTATCGCTAGAAATGCAGCAGGCGGAGTATTTGTAAATCAGGCTGTTGGTGTAAAAATAACAGTATTGGCTGGTGGAGCTAATGGTGTTGCTCAATACACAGAAACTCATACTGCAACTACCAATGGATTTGGTTTATTTTCTCTAAAAATTGGAGGAGGAACCCCTGTTGCTGGAACTTTTAATGATATTACATGGAACACCACCAACCAGTTTGTAAAAATTGAGATAGACCCAACAGGTGGAACGAATTATACAAATATTGGAACAAGTGAATTACTATCGGTTCCATTTGCATTATATGCAGAAACAGCAGGTAATGGCGGAGCACAAGGTCCTCAAGGACCTGCTGGACCTGCAGGAGCAGCTGGACCTCAAGGACCCGCTGGTAATGATGGAGCTCCCGGTCCTCAAGGACCTGCTGGTGCAACTGGACCTGCTGGACCAGCTGGTCCCCAAGGAACACAAGGCTTACAAGGCCCTGCTGGACCAGGTGGAGGTTTAAACTGCTGGGATACAGATGGCGATGGTGTAACTGACCCAAATGAAGATGTGAATAATGACGGTTTCTTTAATGCATTAGATTGCAGAGGAGCACAAGGTGTTGCTGGTGTTGCAGGACCTCAAGGCGCAACAGGACCACAAGGACCTGCCGGACCTGCCGGTGCTCAAGGTGCTCAAGGTGTTTCTGGACCAGCAGGACCTGCGGGAGCTGCTGGTGCGGCCGGAGCAGCAGGACCTGCTGGGCCTGCGGGAGCTCAAGGAGTTGCTGGACCAACAGGAGCTACAGGACCTGCTGGACCGGCAGGGCCAACAGGATTAACTGGACCAGCAGGTGCCACAGGACTTACTGGCCCTGCAGGCGCAACTGGAGCTACCGGACCTGCAGGGCCTGCGGGACCAGTTGGTCCTACTGGAGCTACAGGACCTCAAGGGCCTGCCGGCTCTGGAGGAGGTAGTTTAGACGCTTCTTATGATTTTGGAGGAGCTGGTTTAGGAAGAACTATTACTGCCGATGCTGGACCAGTTACGATTAATGCAAGTGGAACTGCCTTAACTGGTATTGGCTTGTTAATTAATGAGTCAGGAACAAATACTGCAGGACTTGGAGTTTTGTTAACAGGAACTGGTAATGCAGTGCAAGCAGCAAGCAGCAATGCAGCAAATACAACTGCTGCAATTCAAGGAACAACAAATAGCAGCACATTAAATAACTCGGCAATATTTGGTCAATCTACAGGACAAGCAAGAGGTGTTACTGCAGAAATTACCTCAACAGCAACTTCTGATGTAGCTGTGAGAGGAAATAATTTAAGAACTAATGGGGGAATTGGAGTAGAAGGAATTGGAATTAATGGTGTTTCTGGTATTGCTAATAATAATGCAGGTTTTGGTGTAATTGGTGTAAATAATTCAACACCTTTAATTACAGCTGCTTTTGATCAAGTTTCTATCGGGGTTTTAGGTTCTTCGGTTGGAATCGGAGTGTATGGAGAAACAAATAATGGTCAACTAGTTGGTGTGTATGGGGTAAATCTTAGCACAGGAACAACAACAAATAACACAGGAGTTTTTGGAGAGTCTAATAACGGTTCTGGTGTTACTGGTTTTTCAGCATCTGGTATTGGGGTAGTTGGTGAAACAGGTGATAATACCTTAGGCTACGGAGTATATTCTTTTGGAGATATTGGAACTTCAGATAATATATTTGCTAATGGAGACATTAATGCAGGTGGAGATCTTGCAGCTGGAGGGGTTAAGACCTTTAAAATTGACCACCCTGCAGACCCTGAAAATAAATTTTTAAAGCATTTTTCTATAGAATCAGATGAGGTTTTAAATCTTTATAGAGGTACAATTAAATTAGACGATAAAGGGGAAGCAATTATAACTTTACCTTCTTATTTTCATCTTGTTAATAAAGACTTCAGTTATCAATTAACAAGTATAGGAGTTGCTTCACCAAATCTATTTGTAAGTAAAGAAATATCTGAAGGGAAATTTTCAATTGCGGGTGGTAAACCAGGGCAAAAAGTAAGCTGGACAGTTTACGCAGATAGAAATGACCCTTATGTTCAGCAACATCCAGAAAGTACAATTGTAGAAGGAGATAAGACTGAAGCTGAAAAAGGAAAATATATCCAACCAACTATATATGGTAAGCCTGATAGTAAAAAAATGAATGCTACGCCTTCTATGAAGAAAACAGCAAGATAAAATACCAATAAAAAAGAAAAGCCCCGTAACATCACTTTACGGGGCTTTTTTATTTACATCTCTTTATACTTTTTAATATCTTTTCTAAGTAAAAATGCCTTTTTAAAATCTTCTTTAAACAGTTCAATGCTTCTTAAAGCTTTATAACAGCTGGCCCTTCCTTCATATGAATTGGGATCGTTTTGAGTAATCTCAATGGCTTTACTGTATTCAATAATCGCCCTTTTATAATTTTTTAATCTATAAAAATAATCAGCTCTTCCTAAATAATAATAGGAGTTTTTCGGCTCTAAAATAATTGCATAATCAATTGCTTTTATTCCATTGGGGCCATCGAATTTGTTCAAATACACCAAGCCCATCCTATACCAGGCGTCTGCAAAGTCAGGCTTTATTGAAATTGCTCTTCCGTAATCACTAATTGCCTGGTTAAAATCTAAATACTTTAACAATAATTGAGGTGCTGCCTCATTTTTATTGTAAAATGTAGAACGCATGATCGCCCTGTAGTACCAAGCAAGATAGTTACTTGAATCTACAGCAATTGCATTAGTGAAATCTGAAATACTACTATCAAACTTATCATTAAAATAATTGATTTTCCCTTTTTCAATCCAAGCTTCAGAAACGAATTTATTTTTTGTTAATAAAACATTATCAAAAGCTTTTCTGGCATTTACAGTGTCTTCTATAGAAACATAGTATTTGCCAAGTTCTAATTTTGCTTCTGTATTATCCTTGTTCAGATCAATTGCTAACTTTAGGTCTTTAAATGCTTTTGCCGGCTTTAGAATTTTTAAATAGCATTTTGATCTAAGCACTAAGGCTGAATCGGTAGTTCCTTGTGATTCAATCAATGTATTTAGCTCAATTATGGCTCCTATATAATCATTGTCAAGAAATTCCTTTTGTGCATTCTGGTAATGATTTGTCTTTTTTATGCAGCCTGCTTGAAAGAAAGAGAAAGATAAAAGTAAAATCCATACACCAACACTAGCTTTACATCTAAAGCAAACAATACTATTCATATTGTTTCTTCTTTGGAAACTCTTCTATTTGTAACTCTAGATTCTTTCGAGGGTCAAGTAATACTATAGAACGCGCTCCATTTTTAGAAAGTGATGCAAAAACCTTGATTTGCTTTCCTTGCATTTTGTACTCATTATTGACAAACTCCACAAACTGCATAATTAAATTAGGGTCAGAAAGCATTCTTTGCTTTTGTTGTGTAGTTAGATAATCGTTCAGATTTAATTTTTGCATAGTTTTCCCATCATTCAAAAAATACCATGCAGTTAAATTTCCTTCCTTATGGTTAATAAAAAGCTGCCATGAAAACTGAAATGCAGAAGTTGCCCACTTTTTACTACCCCATTTCAAAAATAAGGCAACCGGAAAAATTATTTGTGCTGCAAAGAAGATAGAAATCAAAATGGGGAATAGCTTCTTGTTTCTGTAGTTTATCATGATTCCTCCCCTTGCTTTAAAAATTTCGGTTTTGAATTGAAATATATCGTAGAGAAAATAAGAAACCCTTGATATCAAAAGATAAATAAGCCTTTCATTCAAAAATATAACAGTTGAAAAAATTATTAAAAAAGGAAAATAACCGACAGGAAATAAAATAAACCCAAAAAGTTGAACAATTACCACAATACCGAATGCTTTTGTTGAAGTTCTTTTATCCAAAAGAAACTGAGGCAATAAAAAATCATATAAAATCAAAACCCAAGAAATAATAATTGAGAGTGTTGAAAATATGCCAACTCCAATCTCAATGTCCCAGTATTGCAGCAACTCACCTATCCAAATATTAACTGGTGAGCCAGCAAAAAGCCATTCTGAATTTAATTTAGACATTCCTGCAAAATAAAAAACAGCAATGATTTGTAACTGAAAAGCCAAAATGCACCATTTAGGGACATAATCTGCTCTTAAGTTTGGTTTCCTAATAATATCTATTGAAAACATGCGATGTGCCGGAGAAAACAACAACATAATTAAAAGCAGCAGCATGAAATAATAATAACTCAGGTAAGCCGCTTTATCAATCAAAACAATGTAAATCAACAATAAAACAAAGGTTAAAACTGACAATCTAAAGTGCCAACCTAAAGCAATCATTACAGAAGCAATACTTAAAAGAACAAAAATCAAGTACATAACTACCGCTGGAAAAGGTTCAATCCACTTAAAATATCGGTATTGAAAAAAGAAATGTGGCTCAACATATTGATGATACACTTCTCCACTTAACAACATTCCCAAGGCCCAAATAAAAAGAGCCGCGCCAAAAGCCACTCTAAAAAGGATTAGCGGATTAATTGATACTGGTACAAATAACCTCTCAAAGCGTTCTCTCAAAGGTTTCTTTTTTGTTAGTTCTGTATCCATTATTTAAAATCGTGGATAAATGTACAATCTCTTCCTTTAAATCTCAACATAGTTTCTTCCACTTACACGATTGATTTCGTTTCTTTGTTCCAAATTTTATTTATGCGCGCTAACCTTTTCGGAATCCTATTTTGTTTCCTTTTTATTTCTTTAAATGCACAAACAAGACTTAACTTAGGTTTCACTGCTGGCCCCATTATTTCTTGGGGTTCTCCAGATTCAAAATTTCAAAATGATTTTTTTAAATCTGGGAAAGCTGGTTATAATGCAGGAATATCTCTTACTTTACAAGGCGGTGAGCACTTTTTTTCTCGCCTTTCAACACTTTATAGCACCCAAATTTTTGCAATAAGTCAAACTTCAAATATTAATTATAAAATTGATAACCGCCTGCGCTTTCATCAATTTGAAATCCCATTGGTTGTTGGTTTTACTGGATATATTGGCTCATTAAAACACAGAGAATATGTTGGAGCAGCAATGTCGTTTAACTTAAATACTTCACAAAAATTTACCCGGGGCGATAGTTTACCAGAAAGCGATTTTAGCTTAAAAACTGATAAATTAAACAAGGCATTTCCCCTTTTAATGGCAGGCTTCGAGATTGGTTCTCAATTTAAAAATGATGCTGGGCTTTTCTTTGGAATTAATTTAAGATACGGACTTAACTCCATTTATTCCGGAAGTCTTAATTCTAATAGGTTTGGTTACCAAAATCCAATGTATAATGGCACTTATATAGGAATTGAAGTAACTTATTACTTACCTCGATTTTCATATTGGTTCAAAAGAGAGTTTATCTATTAACGGGCAATCCATTCAGAAGGATTTAACTTCGTTCTGCCTTTCCAAATCTCTAAATGTGCTTCTGTTTTGCCATCTGTGCTTTCTCTTGCAGCCGTTCCTAATGCACTTCCCGCTTTTACCTGTTGCCCTTTAGAAACATTAACCGTTGCTAAATTACTGTAAACGGTTAGGTATTCTCCATGCTTTACAATTACAGCCATATTGGCCCCGGGAATAGAAATTACCGCAGTAACCTCTCCATCATAAATAGATTTTACTGTAGCATTTGAAGTAGTAGTGATATTAATTCCGTTATTATAAGTTGTAATATTTTTCAAAACTGGATGCGGATGCATTCCAAATGATTCTGTAATAATTCCTTTATCAACAGGCCAAGGTAATCTTCCTTTATTCGATTCGAACTTACCAGATAAAAGTTTAGTTTCTGGTGTGACCTTTAACTCTGGAACAGATGCTGGTTTGGGTTCAATAGTACCAGTTTTTGCAGGCTTTTCGACTACTGTTTTTTTCTCGGTTTTAGATTTCGACAATGCCAACAACCTTTCCTTTTCAATCTCTCGCTCAATAATTCTTTGAATTTCCTTATCAAGTTTTTTTGAGGCTAAAACCTTCTTCTCCAAATCCTTTTTGAGCGTTTTTTCCTTCTTTTGTAACTGGGTTAGTGTTTGTTCTTGTTCTATCTTTTCTTTACCAAGTTCTATTTTTTGAACAACCTCATTTCCCAAAAGGACTTTCTTTGTGCTTAAGTCTTGTTTAAGGATTGAACTTTTATTATTTAGCTCTACCTGCGACTCTCTTATTAATTCTGCCTGAGAGCGCCTGTAAACACCATAAGATTTCAAATAATACAACCTCTTATATGCTTGCTGAAAGTCTTTTGAAGAAAAAATCAGCATGAGAGTTGACTGCTGGTTTTTATTCATGTAAGCAAGTTTTACCATTCTTGAGTAACTCTGCTTTAACCTGTCTAAGTCTGATGTTAATTCCCCAATTTTGCGCTCGTTAGAATTAATTGTTGCATTTAAATTGTTCACCTCACTTTGCATCACACCGATTAATTTCTTGCGGTCATCAATTCTTTTGTTGAGGACTTTAAGTTGAGAAATGCTTAACTTTTTATTCTTTCTGGTTTCGTCAATTAACTGATTGGTTTCTGAAATTTCTCTCAGCAACTTCTTCTTCTTAAGCTCTAAATCGCTTTTGCTATTTTGGGAAGAGGCTATTAACGCCCCAAAACATGCAACTAATACAAATGACCATTTAACGAATCGGCTCATAACTAGGAGGAATACTAAATGGTAAATTTAATTCCTTATTAAAATTGATTTTTGAATAATCTAATTTAATCATTACAGACTTTTCAGCATTTGCTTTTACTATAATTGATGTTGGCAATTTTTGACTTTCAATTTCTACAAAAGCATCATAGTTAACTCCAAAGCGCCTTTGGGGTCTATAATCCTGCAGATTCATAGAAGAAATTTTTTGTTGTTCCTTAGAATAAAAAAGCTCTTGGGTAAGAACTTGAGGAATATCAATATCTTCTTCCCTTTTAATTTGACGTTTTTTCAAAGAACTTAATATCAAATTCAAATTGTCCTTATCGCAATTGTATTTGTCTTTAGCATAATGTAGGTAAATATTTCCCAACAAAATTGATTGAATCATGTTGAAATTCAATTCAATCTGAAGTAAGCTGTTCAAATAGCGGTAATCTCCTTTAAAATAAGTTCCATTGATTCTATTGGTGAACTTTAAAGAATCTCTCGTTATAAAAACTCGTGCAACTTCAATTCCCAATGCTGGTGAAATAGACATCCAAATAGCCGAATCTACTTTTACCCTGAGATTTGCAGTAAAAGAATTTCTTTGGTTATTGATATCTGATTCTGCACCTACTTTGGCCGAAAATGTGTTGAGTTTTAAATCTGATTCTTTAATTTTACTATAAAGACTATCTACATTACATGTTTTAAAATCTGTCTTTGCTTCCTCAATAGGCGCTGGCGCTTCTGTTTCTTTGGCAATTTTTTTAGACTTACAAGCAGAGGAAGCTAGCAACACCAATACGATACACTTTAAAAAAAATGATTGCTGCATCGTTACTCAATCAATTTTTGTTGGTTTATTTTCATTTCAATTTTGTCACTTGCCCCACCTAGTTCTTTTGCTCTTTTCCAAAAATCTAATGCATCGGCAGTTTTACCCAATTTCCATAAAATATCACCCTTGTGTTCCATTATTGTTGCGCTTTTAATTCCGCCGTTTTTAATTGCTTTATCAATCCAAATATCCGCCGAATTATAATCTCCACTTTGATAAAAAATCCAGCCGTAAGTGTCTTCATACGAAGGATTTCCTGGCTTTAAATCATTGCATTTTAAAGCTAATTCCTTTGCTCTGTCTAAATTTTGCTTTCGCAGTGATAAGTAATATGCATAATTGTTTAAAACATAAATATTTGATTCATCATATTTTAAAGCCTTTTCATAAGCCGCATCACTCTCGGTGTATTTATTTAAATAATTGTAACTGTCGCCGAGAGAAGCATAAAATTGGGCCGACAAGCCAATATTATCAACCGTTAAATTTGCACCTTCTTTAAAAGCTTCTACTGATTGCTCATATTGTTTTAATTGCTGAGCTGCAATTCCTTTAAACAAATACAAAGTCGGTTGATTTGGAAAAAGTTCAATGGCTTCCTTGCTTAAATCAAGCATTCCCGAAAAATCTTTTTTCTCATTCACCAAAACCAGTAACTGGCTCCAAACATTAAAACTACTTTTATCTAAAGCCAATACTTTTCTATATTCCCTTTCAGCTTCCTCCAAGTTGCCTTCTTGAAACAAAAAGTCTCCATAAACAGCGTGCGCCTTCGTTTCTTCAGGATGTGTTTTTACAAGGATGTCGCACAAAGTTTTAGATTGTTCTTTCAACTCAGGATATTGACTTACCAATTCAAAATAAGAACCCAACACTTGTATTTTAGCGTCTACGGGAGTATTTGCTTGACTAAATGCCAATTTTAGTTCTTCAAACGATTTATCTTTCTGACCTTGTGTTCTATAAAACTCTGCCAGTAAGAAATGAATTCTTGGATTTTCAGGGTCCTTTTTTTGTAATTCTTGATATGCCTTTAATGCCAAATCTGGCTGTTTATTATTGATATAAATTTCTGCCAAATAGCCATAATATTCTGGTTCTTCGGGAACCGCATCAATCAATTTATTTACCTCTTCGATCGCTTTTTCTGGTTTGCCCATTCTTTCGAAGAGCTCCTTCTTTTGCAAGGCCAATTCCTCATTTACACCCGTCTTTTTTTCAATCTTTTCAAAAATTGAAATGGCCTCAGCATACTTTTTCGTTTGTGAAAAAACACCTGCTAAAGCATATTGATACTCATAATTTTCAGGATATGCCTTTACCAAATCTTGTAATAAAGGAATCATTTTATCAAAATTGCTCGAACGTTCATACAATTCTGCCAACGCCATCTTAAACCAATTGTTTTTTTCATCAAACCTTACCGCGTTTTGCGCAGAGATTATTGATTGGTCTAAACTTCCATTTTCTAGATATGCCTGACTTAATTCATAATGTGCTGTGGCATTTCTAGGATTGATGCGAATGGCTTGTTGCAATTTTGCTTGAGCTGCTTTACTGTTGCCTAATTGCTTTTCTTTTAATGCCTCAAAAAACAAGAAATCAAATTCCAATTGTTCCTTTTCTGTCATCGGAACATCGGCCCTTGCAGAAGAACTTACAGAAGATTGTTTTTGCTTGCTTGTTTTACATCCTCCTAATGAAATAATAAACCCCGCAAAAATTAGCTGTAAAACAAGTTTAACCATTATTAATTTCCTGTTATGATTGTAGAATAGTCTCCTACGCTCAAATCTAGTGTTTTATTGTCAATCTGAACAAAATTACCAATCATTGCATTGTCAATCACAACGTTACTAATTTGCGTGTTTTTTTGAATAATGGCATTTTTTACAATTGAATTCTTTACAATCGTGCCATCCGCCAAAGATACATGTGGGCCAACTATAGAAGAATGAAGCTGAACATTCTTACCAATGTAACAAGGTTCTATAACCAAAGAATTACTTTTTTGCAGAGAAGCATCAATAAGCCCTTCGCTTTGCTTTAATTCTAACCAACGACCATGCGTTGCAACTGTTGCATTTTTATTTCCACAGTCTAACCATTCATCCACTTGACCTGGCGCAAACTTCAACCCTTTTTGCTTCATGTTTTCTAAAGCATTTGTTATTTGAAATTCCCCTTTTTCCTTTAAATCATTATCAATTAAATATTGCAATTCCGAACGCAAATTGGCTCCGTCCTTAAAATAATAGATGCCGATAATTGCCAAGTCAGAAACGAATTCAACTGGCTTTTCCACAAAGTCAGTAATCAATCCTTCATTATTTAATTTAACCACACCAAATGGCTTTGGGTCTTCTACTTTTTGCACCCAAATTACAGAGTCTTTATCTTCTTCTAACACAAAATCAGCTTTGAAAAGTGTGTCGGCAAATGCAACAATCAGTTTCCCTTCAAGTGAATCTGCTGCGCACAATACCGCATGGGCTGTTCCTAATGGTTCATCCTGATAATAGATGCTTCCCTTTGCTCCTACTTTCTCTGCCACAGCAATGAGGCTTTTTTCAGCTTCTTTTCCAAAATTTCCAATTATAAAGGCAATCTCCTCAATTGGTTCTTTGCATGTTTTTGCCAACTCTTCCACAATGTGGTGTACCATTGGTTTTCCTGCAAATTCAATTAAAGGTTTAGGTGTAACTAAAGTATGCGGCCTCATGCGCTTTCCCATTCCGGCCATTGGAATAATTATTCTCATTCTTAATCTATTTTTTATTGAATTCCTGTGTGTCCAAAACCTCCAGCCCCGCGCTCACTGCTTTCTAATTCCTCTGCGGTAGTCCATTCTGCTGTTTCATGTTTTGCAATTACCAATTGCGCAATTCTTTCACCGTCATTAATGGTAAAAGCCGCATTTGAAAGATTCACCAAAATCACTTTTACTTCGCCTCTGTAATCTGCATCAATTGTTCCTGGTGAATTTAAAACCGTAATTCCATGTTTTGCAGCCAAGCCACTTCTTGGTCTTACTTGCCCCTCAAATCCAACCGGAATTTCGAAAAACAAACCTGTAGGAATCATTGCTCTTTCTAAAGGCGCAATGGTAACAGATTCCGTTAAATTGGCGCGCAAATCACAACCTGCAGCAGCAGCAGAACCGTACTCTGGAAGAGAATGTTTTGATTGATTAATTATCTTAATTTTCATTGAAATCTAACAGCATTAAGGGCGTGAAAATAACTTTTTTTTCCTTACTTCTAAAAGGTAAACAAAAGCAATAAATAACAATATGATGAGCAATTTCAACACCCATGAAATCAAACCTTCCATTGGTAAATACGCTGAATAGATTGCAACAACTAATGCAACAGCCAAAGGATAACCCACAATTCTCTTCAAATCATATGCAATAGGATAATTCTTCTGCCCCAATATGTAAGAAACAATTACCATAATTAAGTAACATACAAATGTTGCCCAAGATGCACCTACATAACCAAATTCAGGAATCCAGAGGTAATTTAACGCAATGGTTATAAGTGCTCCCATTATTGCCAGCCAAGCTCCGATATATGTTTTGTCGTTCAACTTAAACCAAATGCTCAAATTAAAGAATACGCCTAAAAATAAATTCGCCATTAACAGTATGGGAACTATGGCTAAGCCTTCATAATAAGCCTCTCCAATAAAAAGCTGCACCACATTCATCAGTAACATCACACCCAAATAAATCAAACTACAGGCAATTACAAACCAATGCATTACTTGGGCATAAAGCTGTTTTGCATCTTTTTCTTTGGCTTGAGAAAAGAAAAATGGCTCTGCGGCAAACCTAAAAGTTTGCACAAAAATGGTCATCAAAATAGAAACTTTATAACAAGCCCCAAAAATTCCTAATTGATACATGGAAATATCTTTTGGTAACTGATATTTCATGCTCACCCTGCTAAACATTTCATTGGTAATTCCTGCCAATCCGCCTATCAACAATGGAAAACCATACTTCATCATTTTCCTCCACAACACCCAATCTATTTCCCATTTAATCTTCCACATGTCTGGAATCAACAGCACGAACGTTAATAAACTCGCCATCAAATTGGCGATAAACACATACCCTACTCCAATTTCCGGGTCAAAAATCAGCAGTAACATTTCCCTAGTTTCTGCACTTCCCGTTTTGAACAACCAAGGGCAAAATCCTATAAAAAACAGGTTCAGTAAAATATTAATGCCAATGTTTATCAACTTAATTACAGCAAATTTTATCGGCCTGTTTTCTAACCTCAGTTTCGCAAATGGTATGGCTGTTATTGCATCTGAAGCCAAAATCAAGGCAAACCAAATTACGTATTCACTTTGCTCAGGATATTCAATGATGTTGGCAATGGGCTGCGCAAACGTGAAACACAATAAAAAGAAGCCCAGTGAGGTCACCAACAGCGAAATGAGAGATGTGGTATATACCTTATCTTTTTCTCCTTCTTGTCCTGCAAACCTAAAAAATGCGGTTTCAAAACCATACGTCAGCACTATCAACAAAAACGCAACGTAAGAGTACATTTCTGTTACGATTCCATACTGCTCTGGGCTGTAAACCCTTGTGTGCAGCGGAACCAGCAAATAGTTCAGCAAACGCCCTACAATAGAACTTAAACCATAAATGGCCGTTTGAGATGCCAGCTTTCGCAGTGGATGCATTTGCCTGGCCTTAGAAATTTAACTTACTCACCTTTAAATGCGGCTTTTCTTTTTTCCAAGAAAGCTTGGGTTCCTTCTTTAAAATCGGCAGTTGAAAAACACTTTCCGAATTCATAAATTTCTGTATTAAACCCATCTTCATCATAAGCAAAATGGCTATTCACACATTTTATAATTCCAGCAATTGCCAATGGCGCTTTCGTTCCAATCTTATTCAAAATTTCTTTCGACTTTGCTATTAATTCTCCAACAGGAACCACATAATTCACCAAACCTAATCTATGTGCTTCCAAAGCTGGAATCATATCGGCTGTCATTAAATATTCCAAAGCCTTGCCTTTTCCAATCAACTGTACCAACCTTTGTGTGCCTGCGTATCCTGGAATCAACCCTAAATTCACTTCCGGTTGGCCAAAACGCGCACTTTCAGATGCAATTCTTAAATGACAAGTCATTGCCAATTCGCAACCACCGCCCAATGCAAATCCATTTACAGCTGCAATTACTGGCTTTGCTGATTGCTCAATGCTATTAAAGACTTCGCCCCCATCTCTGCTCAATTTCTCTGCTTCAATTGACGAATAATTAGAAAATTCGCTGATGTCTGCACCTGCAACAAATGCTTTTTCGCCAGCGCCAGTAATAATCATCCCAAAAACACTTTTGTCATGATTTCCTTCCGAAACAGCCGCTCCGATTTCTTGAATCGTCTTATAATTCAAGGCATTCAACTTATCAGGTCTGTTTACAGTTATTGTTAAAATACCTTCTTCAATACTGGTTAGAATGTTTTCGTAGCTCATAATAAATTTTTACTGTTTCTTTTGAAGTTCTTTGCCGTTAGGGCGTAATCTTCCTTTTCTGTATAACATGCTGCTGTAAGGATGTATCTTTCCTTTTCGCATTTCTTTTTGCACTTCAACTGGTTGTGCAATAATTTCTCTACAATTATCGCTGCAACAATTGTTAAATGCCGCTTTACAGTCATCACATTGAATAAACAACAAATTGCACTCTACATTCGCACAATTTGTATGATTGTCGCAAGCTTTTCCGCATTGGTGGCAGGTACTCAAAATATCTTCTGTAATTCTTTCTCCCAATCTTTCATCAAACACAAAATTCTTCCCCTTAAATTTCGATTCTAATCCTTTCTCTTTTATTTCCTGTGCATAAGAAATAATTCCACCATATAACTGATTCACATCTTCAAAACCCATGTGTTTCATGTAAGCACTTGCCTTTTCACAGCGTATTCCACCTGTGCAATACATCAAAATCTTCTTGTCCTTTTTGTCTTTCAACTGTTCTGCCACCCAAGGCAATTCTTCCTTAAACGTATCCACATCCGGACAAATTGCACCTTCAAATCTGCCCACTTCACTTTCGTAGTGATTGCGCATATCAACAACTACGGTATCTTCACTATCCAATGCTGCGTTAAACTCTTCGGCAGTTAGGTGGTTGCCCACATTTGTAACATCAAATGCATCATCTTCTAATCCATCCGCCACAATCTTTTTCCGCACTTTTATGGCCAGCTTAAAAAACGATTTTCCATCATCTTCTACTGCAATTTTCAAAGGAACATCTTTTAATTCCGCCACCTCTTGCAACTTGTTTTTCCAACGCTCAAAATTGGCTGTTGGCACACTCAGTTGAGCATTTATACCTTCATGCGCAATGTAAATTCGTCCCAAAACACCCAATTCGTCCCAGCTTTTAAACAGCTGATCGCGCATGAGTTGTGGTTCATTAAAAATCACATACCTGTAAAACGAAAGCGTAGTGCGTGCCGTGCTGTCTGCCATTAAGCGCATCCGCAGCTCCTCTTTGTTTACACGGTTATATAAAAACTTTCCCAAAATTTCTTTTAAAAACTGGGCAAAAATACAAATTCTCCTTGTATTTCAAGACCACTCAAAATGAGGCAATCAGCAAACAATATGAGCAATAAGTTCTTTTTAAAATACTTTCCATTTGGGCGTGCCCTTCTTCCGTTCCTCTCCAGCCGGTCAGGCTGTTGCTCCAAGTCTTGCAAAACGCACCAGCCAAATTCGCAAAAGAGCTTTCCGCGTCCATCCTTCACGCGGGGCTTCACAACTTTCCTGAATCTTACTGCCAGCCTCCGCCCAACGAACGGTATAACCTTACTTTAGCAACATTTAGCTTTTTCTTGTAATCAGCTAATTCCAATTGCGTTTGTAGCGCATTTTTCTGGGAATAAATTACCTCGAGGTAATTGGCCCTTCCTGCTTTAAATAATTCAGCCGAAGTTTCAACAGACTTTTTAAGTATATCAACTTCTTCCAGCTTAAAACGAATCATATCATTGGTGTTGTTAATATTATTTACAGCATTGTAAACTTCCATAAAACCATTCACAACCTTACTTTCATAGTTAATATAACTCAATCTTTGCTCGGCCTTTGCAACCATCAAATCTGCTTTTATTTTTCTTCGGTTGAGCAATGGTGCGGTTAAGCCACCCATAAAAGAATATGCAAGTGAGGCTGGACTTTCTAACAACAACATGGCGTTGAAAGCTTGAAAACCAATCGCAGAATTTATGTTTATAGATGGGTAAAAAGCGGCACGTGCCGAATTAACATCAGCTTTACTTGCAATAAGTTGCTTTTCTGCTTCTTTAATGTCGGGTCTGTTGCGCATCAAATCCGAAGGAATACCAATGTTAGATATTTCTTGAATTGAAGTGTCTTGCAAAGCTGCTGCTCGAATTATAGTATTTGGAAATCCTCCACAGAGATAACTCAATTTACTTTCGCACTCCACCAACTTTTGTTTCAATTCCGCCTCCATCGCCTTCGTGTTGAGCAATTGTGCAGCAACAACCTCTACCGCCAACTCGTTAACTTTTGCACCTGCTTTCTGGGCTTCAACAGTGTTTAGTGCGTTTTGCTGCAAAATTATATTCGCTTTTATTATGTTAATTTCGCTGTCGAGCGTCACCAAATCAAAATACAAATAAGCAATTTCTGATACAAGATTTGTAATTATAAAGTCTTTGCCATGCTGTGATGCAATAAACCTGTTGATAGCTGCTTTTTTCTTATTCTTCAATTTTCCCCAAACGTCAATTTCCCAAGATGACAGCAGTAACAAAGAATAATCTTGCAAAGGATTTGGAACTACTTGATTCGCATTAAGATTAGGCGAAAATTGGGTATCGAAGTTTCCAACTCCATCCATGGTATATTCTCCAAATCTTCGCTGACCAGCTCCAATATTAGCATTCAAATCTGGTAATCTTATTCCTCTTACAGATTTAAAACCAGCTCTTGCAACTTCTATCTTTTGCAAGGCAATATTCAAATCGAAATTTTTCTTTAAAGCCGTATCAATCAGCGCTCTTAAAGAAGGATCCAAATATTGCATTCTCCAATCTAACAAAGAAATGCTGTCTTTTGCTGTTTCGCTATTTTGATTAAAAGAAGCAGGAAGTTCTTTTACAATGAATGCATTCGAACTCTTTTGAACTTTACACCCAACAAAGAAGCAAATGGTGATGATAAATAATATTGAATTAGTAAGTCTCATTTAATTTCTTTTTAGCGGTTTTTTCTTTAAGACTAGCAAAAAGAAAGTATAATCCAGGAATAACTACAACACCGAAAACGGTTCCAAACAACATTCCGCCTGCGGCAGCGGCACCAATGGTCTTATTTCCAATTGCACCTGCACCAGAAGATAAAAGCAGCGGAATTAATCCTGCTATAAATGCAAAAGATGTCATTAAAATAGGACGAAGACGAGCCACAGCGCCTTCAATTGCTGCATCTAGTACAGATTTTCCTTCCTTTTGCTTTAAAACGGCAAACTCAACAATCAAAATAGCATTTTTACCCAACAGGCCTATCAACATGACCATTGCAACTTGCGCATAGATATTATTCTCTAAACCCAAAATCAGCAATAAAAACAGGGAGCCAAAAACACCTACCGGTAAAGATAAAATTACAGGCAATGGCAATAAAAAACTCTCGTATTGCGCCGCCAGAAGCAAGTAAACAAACAATAAACAAATAATAAATATGAAAATCACCTGGTTCCCAGATAGAATCTCTTCTCTTGTCATTCCAGACCATTCGTAGGCATAACCTCTTGGAAGTTTTTCTTTTACAACCTCTTCAATTGCTTTTATAGCATCGCCACTGCTGTAGCCTTTAGCGGCTTCTCCGTTAACCATTGCAGAGGTGTACATGTTGTAACGCGTAAGCTGTTCTGGCCCATAAACCCTTTCTATTGAGCAGAATATCGAATAGGGCACCATTTCTCCATTCTTATTCTTTACCCTTAACTTTAAAATATCTTCCGGCTGCGCTCTAAATTGAGGATCAGACTGCAGCATTACCTTATACATTTGACCAAAACGAATAAAATTTGTGGCATAATAGCTTCCCATAAGCGTTTGCAAATTGCTCATAGCATTGTCAACCGAAATTCCTTTTTTTGCCGCTATATCTTGATCAACTCTAATTAAATACTGAGGAAACGTTGGGTTAAAGCTTGTAAATACATTTTGAATCTCTGGCCGTTTATTAAATTCTTCAATCAGCATATTGGTAACTTGTGCTGTTTTTTGCAAATCTCCACTTCCCGTTTTATCTAAAACCCGGAGTTCAAATCCGCTTGCGTTCCCAAAACCAGGAACAGCAGGAGGCGGAAGAAACTGTATTTCTGCATCCTTAATGTAGCTCGTTTTTTCTTTTAAGATTTCAATAATTTCTGCAGCACTTTGTTCTCGTTCTTTCCAAGGTAATAAACTTATGGTACTCATTCCAAAAGAAGCTCCCGAGCCATCTGTCATCATACTAAAACCAGCTAACGACGAAACAGATTCTATAGATGGAATTGATTGAGAAACCTTATCAATCTCACCCATTACTTTTTCTGTCCGTTCTAAAGTAGCACCCGATGGAGCCGTAACATTTACGTAAATAGTACCCTGGTCTTCTGTTGGAATAAAACCAGATGGTAAAAATTTGCCAACACCAATGGTAGCAAGAATAAAAATGAACAAGGCGGCAATCGTTACAAGTCTCCTATTTACAATTAACTTTAAAATACCTTTATACTTATTCGAAATCCTATCGTAATAATTGTTGAATCCGATAAAAAACTTATCTAACCTGTTTTTCTTGCCATGCTTATCATGTCTTTTAAGCAAAATAGCGCACAAAGCAGGAGTTAAGGTTACCGCATTGATTCCTGAAATTACAATAGAAATTGCCATTGTAACGGAAAATTGCCGGTAAAAAACACCGACGGGCCCGTCTAAAAATGCTACCGGAATAAAAACCGCCGACATTACAAGTGTGATGGCCCCAATTGCTCCTCCAATCTCAGCCATCGATTGATAGGTTGCGGTGCGGGCGTCGAGGTGCTTTTCTTCCATTTTGGCGTGGACCGCCTCTACCACTACAATTGCATTATCTACCACAATTCCTATTGCAAGCACCAAAGCAAAAAGTGTAAGTAGATTTATAGAAAACCCTAACATTTGCATAAACGCAAAGGTTCCAATGAGTGAAACAGGTACGGCCAAAACAGGAATTAAAGTTGACCTCCAATCTTGTAGAAACAAAAACACCACCAATGCCACCAAGATAAACGCCTCTATTAATGTCTTAATTACCTCATCTATAGAAGCATCTAAAAAACGCGATACATCATAACTTATCGTATATGACATGCCCTGAGGGAAAGTGGTTTTCTTTAAAAACTCTAGGCGTTCTTTTATATTCGCTATTACTTCACTGGCATTAGAACCTGGCCTTTGCTTGATAATGATTGCTGCCGATGGTTTTCCATTTTCTTTAGAGAGCACATCATAATCTAAAGAGCCAAACTCAACATCTGCAACATCTTTCAACCTCAGCATTTCGCCTGTTTCGGTAATTTTTATTACAACATCTTCATACTGTTCCTTCTGTGTTAGTTTACCCGTATACCTAAGCACATACTGCAGCGACTGGGCTTTTCTTCCCGAACTCTCCCCTATTTTTCCGGGTGCCGCTTCAATATTTTGTTCCCGTAAAACGCGGATTATGTCTTCTGCCGATATTTCGTAGGCATCCATCATTTGAGGCTTTAACCAAATCCTCATGGCATATTCTCTTTGCCCCATAATATCCGCAAAACCAACTCCTTCAATTCGCTTCAATTCGGCAAGTACGTTTATATCGGCAAAATTGTAAATAAACTTCTCGTCTATGCTGGTATCTGTACTCACCAAATTCAGGTACATCAACATACTGTTTACTTCCTTTTCTGTTTGAACGCCCGCTTTTATAACTTCTTCCGGAAGCTCATCCAATACCGTTGCCACCCTGTTCTGGACATTTACTGCAGCCAAATCTGGATCGGTGCCTACTTTAAAATACACTTGAATAATACTTGTTCCATCATTACCAGAAACGGATGTCATGTAAGACATCCCAGGAACACCATTTATGGCTCTTTCTAAAGGAGTAACTACAGCTTTCGCGCAAACTTCTGCATTTGCGCCTGTGTATTTGGTGGTAACAGCCACCGCCGGTGGAGCAATGTCGGGATACTGAGTTACTGGTAATTTGTTTAAAGCTAGGATTCCCAACAACACTATAAACAAAGAAATAACTAACGACAAAATAGGTCGTTGAATGAATTTATTGAGCATCTTTAGTCTACTTAAGTGTTAAGAAATCATTAATAATCTTGCGCATTTCAACCTGCTTTGGCGCAATTACCAAACCTTCGCTCGCGTTTTGAACCCCTTCAAAAACAATTCTATCACCTTCTTTTAAACCTTCATTAACCACATACAAATGCGGCAGCCTTTGATTAATCTTTATATTTCTGACGCTCAATTTATTAGAACCATCCAAAACAAAAACATACAGTTTATCCTGAACCTCAAAAGTCGATTTCTGGGGTATCACCAATACATCTGTTAATTCTTTCTTCAACCTTACTTTACCACTTGCACCATGCTTAATTAGAAGAGATGGGTTTTTAAACTTGGCTCTAAATGCAATATTTCCAGTGCTTTCATCTACTTCGCCTTCTGTGGTTTCAATTTTACCAGTTTCTGTATGCAAGGTTCCGTCTGCTAAAATCAATGTTACGTCGTTAGAATGAGAACCCTCTTTATTAATATTCCTAGCATAGTTTAAGTATTCCTTTTCAGAAACATCAAAATATGCATAAATCTCATGGTTTTCAGATATAGTAGTTAGTAAAGTACCTTCGTCTATTAAACTACCTATCTTGAATGGAATTCTATTAATAACTCCATCAAAAGGAGCTCTTATTTTTGTCTGTTCAAAAAGCAACTCTGCATAAGCTAAATGCGCTTTCGCTTCTTCTACTTTAGCATTTTTTGCTTCAACCTTACTCTTTACCAAATCGACTTCTGTTGCAGATATAATCTTCTTTTCTAATAGATTTTTTACGTTATTTAATTCAAGCTCCAATTCTTTCTCCTCTGCAATTGCACTGCGGTAAGCCGCTTTGGCTTTCGCAAGCTCTTCCTTGTATTCCCTGTCGTTTATTGCAAATAGCAGTTGGTTTTTTACCACACTTTTTCCTTCATCCACATAAAATTTTTCCAGATAACCCTTTACCCGGGCTCTTATTTCTACATTCTGGAATGCATGAATTTCAGCAACATACTCAGTACTCACCGATGTGTCAATTTTAATGACCGATGTTGTTGTAAATTCTTCTTTTTTAACTTCTGTATTACTAGAACCTTGGCAGCCAGCCATTAACACAGCTGCTGATGCAATAAAATAAAATGTTTTCACTTAAGTTTAATTTTTCAATGCACAATTGTTAAGCACATTCGAATTCTTTAAAAAAATATACGCTCTCTTGATAAGAGACTTTTCTTTTTTAAAGTTAAACTTCTGGTGGAGGTATTATTACCTCGGTTAATACTCTTGGCGTGGATGGTGTCTTTTCGAGGTTGCTGGGCAACAAATTCTTGTCAAAACAGAGATTCGTTTCTACCTCAGCTATTGCAAATTCTGGTAAATCTTCCTCGTGTTCCTTTTCCGATTGGGAATTTTCTGCATCCATTTCTATAGACAATTCAACAGAAATAGATTTTATAGCATCATCATTAAAAACCTTTAAAGATGAAAACAGAACTAAAATCACAGAAAGCGCCAATACCATTTGAGGTATCAAACCAGCAATTCTGCGACTTATTCTTCTCATTGTTTCCAGATCTTTTTTAAAAGAGCGCGACACTTGGCAATTACTATGCCATAAATTTGTTTTGGGCGTGCCCGTCTTCCGTTGCACTCCAGCCGGTCAGGCTGTTGCTCCAAGTCTTGCTAAACGCGCCAGCAAAAACCACAAAAGAGCTTTCCGCGTCCATCCTTCACGCGGGGCCTCACAACTCCATTTCAGTTCCGCCAGAACCAGGTTCTCTGCGGCCACCTGCTCTGCGACGAAACACCGAAACGTCCGGCTCACCAAATTTCCATGTTAGATTTATACGGAAATATCGAGATTCCCAGCGCCGAACCGTTTTTTGAGTAAAGTTATCGGTTGCGTAAAATGTTCCATATTGCTTGGTATTAAACACATCGCTTAACGTAACCGAAGCCGAAAACTTCTTATTAAATGTGTAGCTGCAAGACATGTCCATAAACCAAATCGGATTCACTTTTCCTTGAGGAATAATGCGCGGAGCTTCATAATTACCATTCCATTGAAAATTCAATTTTTTGCTTGCCTTAAAACTCAGCATTCCTTTTATATTCCAACTAATTCCTTCATTATTTATAACAGTTCCGTTTCTATCTAAACTCACCTTGGTGTAAAATACATTGCCATTTACAGTAGCATCCAACCATTTTGTAAGATTGCGCTTCACCGTAGATTCCCAGCCCAAATCCAGCTTGTCGCGGCCATTCACATATGATGAAATTAAAACATTCGGGTCAATTTCAGAAACATACACAAAAGGCGTGATGGAATAAAGCGTTTGCCTCGAATAAATACTCGTAAGCAAACTGCCTTTACTGCCGGTAAAACTGTAATTAAATTCCGCAAGGTTAATAAATTCAGGGCCCAAAACAGGGTTCCCAATTTGCACACTCTGCCGGTCGGCATACATTATAAACGGAATCAATTGCATAAATCCCGGGCGACCAATTTTACGTGAATAATTCAACTGAAACTCATGCTTCTCTTTCAATTTTCGGGATAAATAAATGGCGGGAAACAATACCTTATCTATTTCGGAAAGCGATTTTGGATAAATATAACTGAACGTTTCGCCAGTATTGGTGAGCTCTCCAACAAACCAGGTGTGCTCATACCGCAAGCCAGCCTGATACCCGAATTTTCTCCAGATGCCTGAATAATTTACATAAGCCGCCCCAACAAAATCATCAATTCTTAATGAATTACTCAAATTAGAATCTGTAACTTCTGTGTTATTGAGTAAATCTTTATAATCAACCTTAAAATCTGAGTACGAAAGTTTATAAGCAGCCCGTACACCATATTCTAATTTGCTGTTTTCACCCATTGGGTTCACAACATCCAACTGCCAAGTTATCAAATCAGCTTCCCTTCTTCCGAAATTCAATTGTTGCAACTGTGTCGCGGGTAAATTATTACTTGCATTATCAAATGTTTTGTAATCAGCATTGTTATCATTTTCCGAACTTACCCAGTTTATATCTGTAGTAAGCTCCTTGCCTGCTTTTGCAAAATTCTTCTTAAAATTTAGCCCAGCACCAAGTGTTTTCCAGTTATTTACCTGATCATTTTGTCGGTAGCCATCTGCCGTGGTATTCCTAAGACTATCAAAGAAAAAATAATCCTGTCGTTCAGAGGAACCATATCTATTATCAGAATAATTTAAGTTTCCGCTCAACATGCTGCGCACACTTGTTTTGTAATCAACCTGGAGCCTTCCATTGTAACCTTCCCTGAAAGATTCATTTTTGTTTTGCTGGTCGTAACCGCTTTGCAAGATGTTTAAAGCCAAATTTTCTCTGTATGATAACCCATTGTTTTGATTTTTCGCCTGATTGTATCCACCAGAAACCTGTATCGTGAGGTTATTTTCTCTTATACTCAAATTTCCATTTAAGTTATATCTGTCGCCTGTACCAATTCCTGCAGTTACATTTCCAAAGTAACCTGGCTTCAAGTTTTTCTTCAAAATCACATTAATTATTCCGCCCGTAGCGTCTGCTACATATTTCGCCGACGGATTTGTTATTACCTCAATACGGTCTATATCATCTGCTGGTATTTGGTCGAGCGAGAGTAATGTGGGCCGTCCGTCTACAAATATCGTGGGGCCTTGATTACGCAGCGTAACCGAATTGTCCATACCAACAGTTAAACCGGGAATGTTCTTCATTGCATCGATTGCTGTTCCTCCACGCGCACCAAGGTCTTTGTCAACATTGTATATTCTTCTATCGATACCAATTTGCATTGTTGATTTTTCGCCCTCTATTTCAACCGTTTTGAGCAATTCTCCATTCAATTCCAACTTAACATTACCAAGGTCTTTCACCGGATAAGCAGGAGAAAGATTTACCGGAATATTCATCACCATATACCCAACAAATTGAATCCGCACTTTGAGCATTCCTGCTGGCAACCTATCTACCTGAAAATCTCCATTGGCCTTAGACAAGGCGCCTCCCAGCAAACTGTCCTTCGCATTATACACAGCAATAGTTGCATATTCAAGCGGCTGTTTTGATACTGCATCCTTTATTTTCCCCAGTATAATCCCTTTTTGAGACATTCCCGTAATCGAAATGAGCAAAAAAAGTTTTGTAATAATTCCCTTCATTTATGTTTAAACAACTATCGAACCTCCTGATGGTTCAAAATCGGTTGCAAAGAAAGGTGTTTTTTTTAACTGAATTCCAGCTCTGCTCTGTTCCATCTTTAATCGGAGGTTAAAACTTTTCAATATCTCCTTTTCCATCTTCTCTAAATTCCTACATTTACCCCGTCAACCCTTATTCATTGCAGCTTATGTCAGCAAACGACCGTATTTTGGTCATCGGCTCGGCCGGACAAATTGGTACAGAACTAGTTACGCGCCTCCGAGAAATTTATAAACCACATCAGGTTATTGCCTCTGATATTCGGGCAGAATCTACCGACCTTTCGGGTCCATACGAAAAACTCAACGTACTCAATGCTACTGAAGTAAAAGAGATTCTTCAAAAGCATAAAATTACTGAAGTCTATCTTCTGGCTGCTATGCTCTCGGCAACTGGCGAAAAACAGCCGCTCGCCGCGTGGGACCTCAATATGAACGGTCTTTTTCATATCTTAGAAGCTGCGCGCGAAGGACAAATCCAAAAACTATATTGGCCAAGTTCTATTGCCGTTTTTGGCCCTACTACACCAAAAATTAATACACCACAACTTACCATTACAGAACCTTCTACAGTTTATGGTATCAGCAAGCTGGCTGGCGAACGCTGGTGCGAATATTACTTCAACAAGTATGGTACAGATGTGCGCTCCTTGCGCTATCCAGGACTCATCAGCTGGAAATCTGCACCAGGAGGAGGAACTACCGATTATGCCGTTCACATTTTTCACGAAGCGCTAAAAAATGGGAAATACACATGTTTCCTCACCGAAAACACCAGACTTCCCATGATGTACATGCCCGATGGTATTCGCGCAACCATAGACATTATGCAAGCTTCAGCTTCTCGCTTATCAATAAGAAGCTCCTACAACCTTGCAGGTATCAGCTTCACTCCCGCCGAAATAGCTACTGAAATAAAAAAACACCTTCCCAACTTTGAAATTTCTTATGCACCAGATTTTCGTCAAGCAATTGCTGAATCTTGGCCAGAATCTATCAACGATTCTTTGGCACGCAACGATTGGGGCTGGAACCACGAATATAATTTATCGAAAATAACAACTGATATGCTACAAAATTTAAGAGCACCCAAGTAAAAACACTATTTTCGCAGTTCTATTTTTCAAACATGTCTACGCCCAAACTTCAGCTATACAATACGCTGAGCCGCCAAAAAGAGCCATTCTCCCCTATTAACCCTCCTTTTGTTGGATTGTATGTGTGTGGACCAACAGTGTATGGAGAAGCTCATTTAGGACATGCTAGACCTTATGTAACGTTCGATGTGTTGAATCGTTTTCTCACCCATCTTGGTTATAAAGTGCGCTACGTAAGAAACATTACAGACGTAGGTCACCTTGAAAATGATGCAGATGAGGGTGAAGATAAAATAGCAAAAAAAGCTCGCCTAGAGCAACTTGAGCCAATGGAAATTGTTGAACTCTACACCAATAGTTTCCACGAATCAATGCGTTTGCTCAACAACAACCACCCTTCAATTGAGCCTCGCGCATCCGGCCATATTCCTGAGCAAATTGAAATGATTCAACGCATTATTAACAACGGATTTGCTTATGAATCTAATGGTTCTGTGTATTTTGATGTGATTAATTATAGCAAAACTAATGATTACGGAAAGTTATCAGGGCGTGTTATTGAAGAATTAATTGCTGGCGCAGGAAATGACCGTCGTGTTCTGGAAGGTCAGGAAGAAAAACGTAATTTGGAAGATTTTGCTCTTTGGAAAAAAGCAGATTCTAGACATATTATGCGCTGGCAATCTCCTTGGAGTGAAGGTTTCCCAGGATGGCATATCGAATGTTCAGCAATGAGCCGAAAATATTTAGGTGAAACATTCGACATTCATGGTGGCGGAATGGATCTTGTATTCCCACACCACGAAAGCGAAATTGCACAATCAAAAGGAAGTTGCGGTCATGCTCCTGTTAAATACTGGATGCACAACAATATGATTACTATCAACGGTCGTAAAATGGGCAAATCGCTCGGCAACTTTATTACTTTAAAAGAATTTTTCAATGGCTCTAATTCGTTGTTAGATCAGTCATATAGTCCTATGACCATTAGGTTCTTCATCCTTCAAGCACATTACAGAAGTACACTTGATTTCTCAAACGAAGCTCTCAAAGCTGCTGAAAAAGCTTACAAACGTATCATCAATGGTTTGCGTTCACTCAGGAAAATGCATCATCCTGGAATTATCCTAAATATAAATACAGAACTGACAGAGCGTATCGACAATGCCCAAAAACAAGCTTACGATGGTATGGCTGACGATATGAACACTGCTATTGCTATGGCCTCTCTTTTCGAATTGCTCAAAATTGTGAATTCGCTTAAAGGAGGTCAAATCTCTTGGGAAACTATCAGTCTTAACGCTTTTGAAAGACTAAAAACCACCTATATCACGTTTGTAGAAGAAATCTTTGGTTTACTTGAAGAAAAAGGAAAAACAGCAGATACACTCGATTTTTTAATGGATGCAATATTGGAATCATATAAGAACGCAAAAGAGAGAAAAGACTACCCGCTTGTAGACCAAATCAGGGCGCAAATCAAATCCGAAGGCATAGTAATTAAAGATTCAAAAACAGGCGTAACTTGGGATTATGAAGAATAACATTCAGTTTTTATTAATTCTTGTAATCACAACTTTCATAACTTCTTGCGGCGGCGGAAGTGATGCTCCTATTAATGACACACCTCAAACGACTACTCAGCCAGTTGATTTAGGAATTCCTAAAGACCTTCCAAAATTCAATCCTGATACCGCTTATTTAATTACCGAAACTCAGGTAAATTTTGGTCCAAGAATACCGAACAGTCCCGCACATATTAAATGTGGAGATTACATCATTAGTCAATTAAAAAAACAAGGAGCCGAAGTAATTGTGCAAGCTACAACTGTTACGGCTTATACGGGTGAATCTCTTAAAATCAGAAACATCATAGGTCGTATTCAACCCGAATTAACAAAACGCATTATGCTTTGCGCACATTGGGACACACGCCCATTTTCAGACCGAGACGCCAACAAACCAAAAGAGAAATTCGATGGTGCTGTTGATGGAGCGGCCAGCATTGGAATTTTAGTTGAAGTGGCGCGCATTCTTAAATCTAAACCAGCAAACGTTGGTGTAGATATCGTGTTTTTCGATGCTGAAGATTATGGCGACCCTAACCAAGGAAACACTTATTGTTTGGGCTCTCAATACTTTTCCGCAAATCCGCCTTTCCAAAATAAAACACCACAATTCGGAATTTTATTAGATATGGCCGCAGCTCCCGGCGCAACATTCTTCCGAGAAGGATATTCTATGCAATACGCACCGCAAATTGTTGGTCGTGTTTGGGCCATTGGCAAAGAACTCGGTTTTGGGCCTTACTTCAGAGAAGAAAATTCTAGCGCCATCACTGACGACCATTTCTTTGTAAATTCAATACTCGGCTTGCCAACAATAGACATCATTCATCACGACCCGGCAAGTGGCACAGGATTCGGCGAATACTGGCACACGCAACAAGACAATATGCAACAAGTAGATAAAAACACAATGACAGCAGTCGGCCAAACACTTTTAGGTGTAATCTACTCTGAGAAATAAATTTAAAACTTGCTTTTGGGCGCCCCGGCAAAAGTTCCGCAAGCTCCACTTTTACCGTCACGTCGTTCGGCAGTAGTGCTGCTCGTTCCTCGCAGAAGCTACTTGCCTTCCACCGTTGGCGCTAACATCTTGTTCACATCTGTCAATTATTTAATTTAGAGCATTTCAAATTTATATCGGTTTAATTTCTACTTTGCGACAAAAAATTACACTTGAAAAAAGTTTATAAATCCATAAAGGTTTTTTTTGTCTTTGTGCTCATAATGTTTGCGTCCTATTCAGGTATAACGCAAGAATTAAAACCACAAAGTATTTCCCAATACCTTGATAAAAACTGGAGTGAAGAATCAAAAGAATTTGCGGAAGCACAGAAAATCTTGGATGTATACGAAGCAGAAAAAATTTATAAAAATTGCTTCTATTATCTAAATTACCTGAATGATATGGGTGATTTTTACACCGAACATCCTTCTGTAGATTATTTATATAAGTTACTCAACGAAATTTTACTGAAAAAACCAGACCTTGAACCAAATGAAGTGCGCCTTTTTGTTTCAAAAAACCCCAATCCAGATGCATATGTTCTGCCTGATGGTTCTATTATAGTTAATATCGGGCTATTCAATTACCTTAAAAATGAAAGTCAAATTGCATCCGTAATTTCTCAAAAATTGTTTCATTATCAACTCCAGCATTCCTTAAGGAAAGTTAAAATTGATAGAGAATTGAATGATGTTCAATTAGCTAGTTTTGGCTTAGGAGGAACAAAATATATGTTTACTAATTACCCTAAAGGATTGCTTGCTCAAGCAGATTTAGCAACAACTAATTTTCTCTTAGAAACAAGATTTGATGTTACTGAATATTTAAAAATGCTTCCTATTCTTTGCAACTTAAAAAGAGATTCCATTGGTTTTGGAGTAGTTGATTACATAATTGATTTAAAAACTACAGATACCACAGGTATATTTAGGGAGATTCCTGTTTCTGCTTTGCAAAAAAGGATTGATTTTAACTCAAATTACCAAAGCTCAATTTCTGACGAATGTTATAATTCTGCAGGTTTACTTTATAATAGAAACTTGGCCGTAAAAGATGGATTAACCGCTTCAAATTTTTTATCTAAACAGCCTGCAGATAGTTTAGCTTTTTTGAAAATTGCCGAAAATGCAACTTTTGAAACTGCAGAAAATTACTTTTTACGTGCAAAATATTATGAAGGATTTTATGAATCTTTAATTCTGTGTAAAAAATTTCCAGAATCAATTCCTGCTCAAATATTGCTGATTAAAAATCAATATTGGCTTTGTAAGCTGAAGCAAGATAGCTCCATTTACAATTATTCTAAAGAAAACAACTTCTCACATTTAAAAGACGTTCATTACTTACGCCTTGCCTTTAACAACGTACAAGTAGATATACTACTTAAAAACTTGTATACTGTTACAAAAGGTATTTATGAAAAAGCCCCAGATAATGAAATGGTTGCGCTTTATTATGCGCTTGTGGTAGAACTTTCCTTAGGTAAAGCTTATGCCGACGCGCCATACAATAGTTTTATTAAAAACTTCCCAAAAAGCATTTACAAAGAATTTGTTTCAAATAAATTGGTCTCATTTTGAAAAATCTTATTATTTTAATTTTTGTCTCTCTCCTCTTTGGTTGTAAATCAAATTTTCGGGTAAATACCCAAAAAGGAATTAATTTTAAATTTGAACAAGCCTTAAACAAGGAATCTGTTTTTCTTCACCCCGACATTCAGTTTTATAACGATGATGATTTTTTAATGTTAAACTTAGAGAAAAGCTTCATTGAAAACACAAGCTTTATATCCATTTTAGAAAAACAAATAAATGAGAATAATCTTAATTCAAAAGTTATTTCATCTAAAAATTTCAAAGAAAATCAAGAGTTCACCTCTTTATATAAAACAAAACTACGCCTAAGTTCTGTTATAAAAAGTCAATTTACTTCTATTACAAAAAACACTTCTAAAAGTTATAAAACACAGAATAGCGAGCCTTACTTTATAGGAACAGATAATATAAAAAACTTAAATGTCTTATCCTCAAAAGTTGTTTTACTTTATGATATAAAAGTTGCCCCATCTAAAACATTATCTACTTTGATGCTACTAAATGTCGCCACAGGAGTCGTTGAATTTATTGAAGAAAAACTATATTTAGGAATCTACAAACCCGAGTATTTAGAATTAGTAGTTTTTGAAAGTTTAGAAAATATTAAGATAAAAGCAAAATCATGAGGAGTTTAGGTATTATTTTATTTTTGATTGCTAGTAATTTATGTGGTCACGCGCAAATTGGTTATTATGGAAAAAGGTTTATTGTAAATGGAAATTTGATTAATGGCATCAAAAGGCCGCTATCTGGTGTAGGAGTTGAGTATGCTTTAGCCAGAAATATTTCTATTGCAGCAAATTTTTTTGGAACTTCTTCTTCTAACGTGTATAACTTAGAAGACAGCTATAAAATCGAGAATTGGGTTAGTACTGCTGATTTTGGAGACTTGTCACCGAATTTTTTTATCCCAACATCCTCCTTTACAATTAAAAAAGGAACTTTTTTAGGATTGACTCAAGGATTAAAATCTGTATCGAGCGGAAAATATAAAAAGACAGTTCGCGGAGCCGATTTAAGCCTTCGTTTTTATTACAATTCTTTCCGTTCAGCACCCTACGGAAATTATCTCATTCTTGGAATTAGATATTCTCAGCAACACTTCTTAGGAGGATTTTATTATCCAGATAGCTTACGTAGATATATTTATGTTGATAATTACGATGATACACCAAAGAGTCTCACAAGATTTTACAAAGAATCTTACCAGGAAATTGACACCAAGTACACAATCATAGAACCCTTTATTGGATTTGGGCGTCAAATAATAATAGGTCGAAGGTTTTGTGTCGATATATCAAGTAATTTCGGATTGGGTTATTCAAGAAAAGCAGATCCATTATCGAACGACTTAGTTGTTAGGTCAACCTTGTTTAAATATAATCCAAAAACTGAGAATTTTAACGGAAATATTTTATCCTTCTTAAACGTAAGAGAAGCATCTCGCAATGCTTTTTCTTTTTCCATTTTTGTGAAATTAGGATACCTTCTTTATTAACTATAGCCGTTTAGTTTTTCATCAAACTGCCCTTTTAGAATTTTATCCTGCCTACAGAATTCAATTCCCCATCATTAAAAAACTGAAGTGCGATTTCAGTGCCCTCTATTGTTCCTGAACAGGTAACGACACTTCCAAGATGTATCAATGGAACCATCGTTACGGTAGCATTTGAACAATTGAAAATAAGCTCTATCGTATATGGTGCTAAACCTTCAACTTCCAGTTGCCCTTCAAAATCATAGTTACAAGTAATCGACTTATTGAGCAATAAACCGTTGATTTGATAAGTAATTTCCGCAATGGTGTAATTTCGAAATGCGTAACCACAATTGGGTCTGTATACCATTTGCACCGTTTTAGTTTTTACCGCGTTATTTTCATTAGGAACCGCAACGGTTAGTTTGCAAGGATAAACTCCTGGGCTTATTCCAAATTGATTGAAAACTACATCAAATGCATCGTTTCCATTCGAGGGTATATATAACGTAGTACTGTTACTTGAAAATGAACCAGTAAATTCAGAAAAGCTCGAAATAAATTCTTTTCCAGAGCTACTTTGCACAGAAACAGGATAAGAAAGAGTTCCTGAATGCTCAAAAACAAGAGAATCTGCTGCCGTGTATGTAAAAGCTGTAGGCGTTGGTTCATCTGGAATTTCTTCTTTACAACTTTGTGTTGTTAGAACTATAAAGAATAAATAAAAAAGAAAACTCAAGTTACTATGTTTCATTTTTAAAAAGAAATAAGATTCGTTGGGAATTTTTTGTGTTTGGTAAAAATATCACATCTTATGCTATGAGTTACAAATCGCCACAAAAAAAGCGGAACCAATTGCTTAATTCCGCTTATAAAAAAATTAAAAAACTATTAAGGGAAAACTCCTAATGTACTATAAGATTGAGCAACTTTCTTAATCGCAACCACAAAAGCGGCAGTTCTTAAATCTGGAATTCCTTGATTTGAGTGAAACTCATTTCTTATCGCATGGTAAGCTGTTATCATTGTTTCTTCTAAGCCAGAATACACCAAATCCAATTCATCCGCACCTTTTTCAATTAATTTATGTTGAGCATCTGTAGCTTTTTTACCTGTCATATCTTCCATTACAGAAATCATATTGCGGTTTGCAGCCTCGTCATAACGTTTTCCTAAACGGCCAAAACGCACGTGACTTAAATTCTTTAACCATTCGAAATAAGAAACCGTTACACCTCCTGCATTTAAATAAATATCAGGAATTACAATGGTACCTTTCTTATTTAAAATTTCCTCTGCTTCTGGTGTAACAGGACCATTTGCAGCTTCTCCAATAATTTTACATTTTATTCTATCTGCATTGTCTTTATTGATTTGATTTTCGAGTGCAGCAGGTAATAACACATCGCACTCAATTTCAAGCGCACCATATTTATCATAGTTCACTGCTCCTGGATAATTTAGGATACTGCCTGTTTTTTGGCGATGCGCCTCTAACATCAATGGATCAATTCCTTCTTGATTGTAAACAGCTCCGTCCCATTCAGCAACAGCAATAATTTTTCCACCGCCTTCATGAACAAACTTCGCTGAGTGGAAACCCACGTTACCAAAACCTTGAATCACAAATGTTTTACCAGGTAACCCAACTGTCATACCCAATTTATCGCAATCCTCTTTTATACTTAAAGCTTCACGGACTCCAAAATAAACACCTAATCCTGTAGCTTCCTTTCTACCTCTAATTCCTCCCTGGCTTACAGGTTTCCCTGTAACACAAGCCATTGCATTAATTTCATTAGGATAAAATGTTGCATACGTATCAACAATCCAAGCCATTTCTCTTTCTCCGGAACCATAATCAGGAGCCGGTACATCTATACCAGGACCAATGAAATTTTTCTTAATTAACTCAGAAGTGTAACGTCTCGTAATTCGTTGCATTTCGTCTTCGTTTAAGGTTCTCGGACTAACTTTAATTCCACCTTTAGCTCCACCAAAAGGAACATCAACAATTGCGCATTTATAAGTCATTAAAGCAGCCAAAGCCATTACTTCATCTTGATTTACAGCCGAACTAAAACGGATTCCTCCTTTTGTTGGCAATTTGTGATGGCTGTGCTCTACTCTGTAAGCCTCTATAACTTGGTACTCGTTGCCGATTTTAACCGGAAACTTCATTCGGTAAACACTGTTACAATACTTGATTTGATCGAGAATACCTGCAGGAAGATCTATAAACTTAGCTGCACGATCAAAATATTTGAGTACATCTTTGAAGAATTCGTCTTCGCGTTTCTCAGTAATACTTGACATAAAATTTAAATTTTAGTTTGATACAATTCGGTTGACTTGGGCAAACGTAAGCATTTTTTTACGTTCAATACGTTAACAATTTCAATCATTTTAATTTTTTAAATTCTTATTGAGCGAATAAAAAAAATAAAAGTTTGAAAGACAAAACGTTGCACTAAAATTCCATCGTAAATTGTAAAGCTGTTGTTCTTGGTTTTTCTACAACCATTGGCCTGATTGTGTACTCCTCATTCAACAAATTATTTATTATAACAGCTAACTTCATTCCCTTCGAAAGCTGATAACTAATTCTTAAATCTGCAACATATACACCTTTGTTATTTGCTTCACGATACTTTCCGAGACCTGGCAAAGGCGAAGGTGGACCACCTAAAAGTTGAGCAGCCTGTACAAATAAAGTATCTAAGTCAACAAAAATCTTATCTATATTTTTCATGTAACTGTTGTATCGAACACTAACTCCTATTGACCATTTAGCACGAGTCAATTCAACATCCGCTTTTAATAAATGCTGGAGCCTGTATTTTAGTAAATTACCCGTTGAGTCACTCGATGAGCCAGCATAAGTAACAAATTTATTATCGAGCGATTTTATTGGGTAAGGCAGGTTTTTTTCAAGTGATATGGGATTTGAATAAGTGTAACCTGCCAGCAAAGCAATTTGTGTTTTTCCAATTTTACCTAAGCCCATTATTGAAGCGTCAATTCCTGTAACCTGCGTTCTTCCAATATTTAAAGAGCCAAAACCAAGTCCAAAAAGAGGATCTGCAAATGTTCCAAACTGACCAAAATTAAACTCAATATTATCTGCAAACTTTTGTCTAAAAACAGCAATATCAAAGTAACCTAAAAAATTACCGATTTTAAATCCTTGCTTAATTCCAATTTCCGCATTCCACGACGATTCCGACTTCAAAGAATCGTTCGGATAAATGCGAATAGGGCCTACTGCCGTTTTTATAAACTTCTCGGCAATTGTTGGGAACCTATAACCTTCTCCAAATGAAACGCGCAAAAACGTCGCCTTGTGAATTTTTAAATTTGCCCCTGCCCTAAAAACAGGTTTCCCTTCTTTAGAGGTTAAAACCGAATCTTCAGGATTAATGCGCGGACTTGTAATTGAAAAATGCTCATATCGCGCACCGGCACTAATGGTCAATCTTTCAAAAAATGTTTTCTCTATCTGCGCATAAGCAGCAATATTTCGGTTTGAACTACTTGCGGCAGAAGTAATCGTGTCGCTAATATTTCCTTTATATAAATCTGAAACGCCTTTTGTGAATTGATGAACAAGTCCTGCATTAATAGTTAATCTTTTCAAAAAACCTTTTTGAATTTGTTTCTGCAATTGATACTCACTATAAAAAAGATCGCTTGTATTACTTTGGTTATTATCGTTATTGTTATTTAAATGAAAAAACCTGTTTTTTAAAGAATGTCGAAATCCCTTTTTTCCAACATATTCAATAAACGGGTCTATGTAATAAACGTCTTGTAAAGTTTGTGTTAAAGAACCTGGGTAAGCCCTGTACATTCCCGAATCTGGATTCAACCAAAGCAACGCAGACGCAGATCTTGATAACATTGCATTTACATTAACTCCCGCCGATAACCCTTCCGTTTTTTTACTTCTCCATCTAATATTTGCATTAAGCCTTGCTCTGTTTTCAAATTCACCCCTTTGCTCGGCTAAAGGATTAAATGTAGTGTCAGAAACATTTACGGGTGTTGGCCCTTTGTATCCATTATCATTAAAAATGTTGCCCCCAATTACTACATCAAATTGCTTAATCTTTCTTGAATGAAAAAAATTCACTCCTGTATAAATAGGATTGTTTTTCCCCCAATAAATCGCGTCTTTATTTCTGGGATTATTGTAAAGTCCACTGAAAACGTTAATTTTAGTTTGTGGAGTGTCTCTTGGATAAGCTGTTCTTATATTGATAACTCCACTAAGCGCAGCCGAACCATATAATACTGATGAAGCTCCTTTTATAACCTCAACTTGTTCAACATTTTCAGTAGGAATAAATCCCCAACTTGGTCTGCCAGCATCTCCAGATAAAATTGGTAAACCATCAATTAAAATCATTACACGACTTCCTGCACCAAAACTAAAACCACTACCGCTTCTAATTTGTGGTTCGTTATTCACTATAGAAACCCCCGGAACTTGTTGAAGTGCATCAATCATTGTAGTTGTGTTTTTGTTTTCAATAATATTAGGCTTCAACACTTCCATACTCACGGTAAGCTGTTCTATATTTTGCTCATACTTTCCTGCAGTTGTTACAAATGTTTTAAGTTGCTTAACATTCGATTTCAATTCAACATTCATTACTTTCTGCTCGTTTGGAACAAAATCAAAAGTAAATTCCTGTGCTTCAAAACCAACCATTCTAAAAATAAGCTTCCTTTTTCCCGGCATTAAATTCAAATTATACTTACCATCAATATCTGTAATTACTCCACTTGTTTCGTTTCCTTCTACAAAAACAGCCGCGCCAAAAACAGGTTCTTTTGTTGCTAAGTCTTTCACAACGCCCTTAATTACAGCCCGTTCGATTTGAGCAGTTAAAAATAAGGGCGTGAAAATAAAAAAGAACAACAAAATAGACAGTGTTCTGCGAGTTCTCAACATTGATTGTGGCATAGAAAGGTTAAACTAAATTGCAATGTACAAAATCAAATCAAAGTGCAAGACCAAGATGAACTAGTGCATACAATTGCTTTATGCTTAGTGCCGGGAATAGGAAGTATTACAGCAAAGAAACTGCTGCTGGCTTACAATTCTCCACAAAAAATATTTAAAATAATGCCTCAATTAAAATTACCTTTTGTAAAGCCTGAGGATATAAGAGTTAAGTGTTTGAACGATTACATAAACAGGGCTCAGCAAGAGATAAAGTTTATGCAAAGGTCTAATATCGAGGCCGTAATGTTTAATGAGAACACATTTCCTCATCGATTAAAAAATTGTGAAGACAGTCCTATTGTACTTTACAAAAGAGGAAATATGGACATAAACAAAAAAAGAATTATAGCCGTAGTGGGAACAAGAAAAGCAACGGAATATGGCATAAAACAATGCGAAACAATTGCAGAAGAATTAAAAACCCACAACTGCACTTTAATTAGTGGACTCGCATATGGAATTGACAGCGCTGCACATAAAGCTGCAAACAAAGTTAATATTCAGAATATTGGGGTTTTGGCGCATGGTTTAGATAGAATTTACCCACACGACAACAAAGATCTTTCTAAAAAAATGGAACAGAATGGCGGATTAATTACTGAATTTATAAGCCTTACGAACCCTGACCGGGAAAACTTCCCAAAAAGAAATAGAATTGTTGCAGGTATGGCTGATGCCGTTATTGTTGTTGAAGCAGGAGAAAAAGGAGGGGCGCTTATAACTGCTGAAATTGCAAATTCTTATAACCGTGAAGTATTCGCTGTTCCTGGTCGAGTGCAAGATGCATTTTCTAAAGGGTGTAACGCGCTTATTAAACAAAACAAGGCTGCAATCTTAAGCGATGTAAAAGACATTGCTTGGTACATGGGGTGGACCGAAAAAACAGAAAGTGGAAGTAAACCACAACAAGCCCAGATAAATTTTAACTTCTCTGTTCAGGAAGAAAGTATAATAGAAATTATACGAAATAAAACCGAACAGCTAGATGAGATTTCATTAAAATCTGGTTTCCCTATTGGACAAACCTCATCTATCCTTTTAGAATTAGAATTTAAAGGTGCTTTGAAAACTTTACCCGGTAAACGATACCAATTGTCAACCTAAAAATCGCTCTTTCCAATTTTCAGGAGGCAAGATGCAAGAATCGGTTTTACCAAACCATTTATATCTGTTTCGAGCAATAATGTCATAAACAAAATCTCTTAAAATTTTGGGGATTATGCGAAAGTAACTTAGCCAGCGCTTGCGTCCTTTCGATTGTTTTAATGCTTCGAAAACAGCATCTGACTTTGTAAAAATTCTATTCCCGTCATAAAACAATACTGATTCAGGAGCTTCAATAAATCCAAATTGTCCTGAGAGAATTAACTGTTGAGCAAAGTCAGATTGAATTGTTGCAAAAGACAACCTCTTATGAATATCCTGTTTCAAAAGAAAACCCACACTCTTATTGCACAAAATGCACTTGCCATCATAAAATACAATTCGTTTTTCTTTCAAAAGCTGTATTATTTATGCGCTGAGCAATGATTCCCAAAGTTGAACTTCTGTTTCTAAGCTGCCTTTTAACTGTTCATATTCCTTCAACAATAAATTCGCTTTTTGTTGATCGTTATAAATATTTACATCTGAAAGTTTTTCTTCCGCTAGTTTAACTTTTGCCTCTAGTGCTGCGATTCTTTCTTCACAATTACGAACCTTAGTTTGTTGTTGTTTCGCAATTTTATCTTGTTCAGCATTAACTTTTGCAGGCATCGGTAAAGCTGCTGGTTTTACAATTTGCTTTTGAACAGTTTCCAGTTCAACAAGACTTTCAAGTTTCCTGCTTTGTAAAAATTCAAATATTCCACCAGGAAATTCTCTTACCAAGCCTTTGTTGAATTCATACACTTTATTGCATAATCCATCTAAAAACTCTCTATCATGAGATACCAAAATCATTGTACCATTATACTTTCTTAGTGCTTCTTTCAAGATATCTTTCGAGCGCATGTCTAAGTGATTCGTTGGCTCATCTAAAACTAAAAGATTAACTGGTTCTAATAATAGTTTCGCAAGTGCCAGTCGCCCTTTTTCCCCTCCAGATAAAACCCGAACTTTCTTATCAACGGTTTCCCCACTAAAGAGAAAAGAACCTAAAATGTTTCTAAGTTGCGCTGTTGTCGTATTCCTTGCAACATTTTCTAAGGTTTCCAAAACAGAGCAATTCATATCTAATAACTCCGCTTGGTTTTGAGCATAATACCCAACTTTTACATTGTGACCAATTTCAAGTTTTCCTGTAAAATCTAGTTTTCCTGTAATTATTTTAGACAACGTTGTTTTACCTTCTCCATTTCTTCCAACAAAAGCAATCTTATCTCCTCGTTCAACTAAAAAATCAAGACCTCTAAGAATTTCTTTTTTATCATAAGTTTTATGAATATTCTCGGCTGTAACAACTACTTTTCCGGACCGAGGAGCGTCAGGAAATCTAAAATGCATTGCTGCATTATCTTCGTCTTCTACTTCAAGTCTGTCTATTTTATCCAACTGCTTTATGCGAGATTGAACCTGCACAGCTTTTGAGGCCTTAGCCCTAAAGCGGTCAATAAACTTTTCGGTGTCTTCTATCTTCTTTTTCTGATTAATATAAGCAGCCATCTGCTGGTCACGACGCTCTTGCCTTAAAACTACATACCGTGAATATGATGCTTTATAATCTTCTATTTTACCTAATGTAATCTCAATTGTTCTGTTTGTAACAGCATCTAAAAAAGCCCTGTCGTGAGAAACCAGAACTACAGCACCTGGATAATTTGACAAAAACCCTTCTAACCATTGAATAGATTCTATATCAAGGTGATTTGTCGGCTCATCCAATAAAACAGCATCAGGCATCTGCAAAAGGATTTTAGCCAATTCAACCCTCATTTTCCATCCCCCAGAAAACTCATCCAATTGCCGCGTTAAATCTTCCGCTCTAAATCCAAGTCCTAGCAGCATTTTTTCAGTTTCTCCTTCAATAGTATTTCCACCAATAATTGAAAGACGCTGTCCCGCTTCATTTAATCTCTCAATTAATTCATGGTAGCTGTCTGATTCGTAATCTGTTCTTATGGTAAGTTGGTGGCTTATATCTTCTACCTCCTTCTGAAGACTCATAATTTCAGCAAAAGCTGTTTTTGCTTCCTCGAAAACTGTTCTTCCGGAAGCATGACTCATTTCCTGAGGTAAATATCCAATTCTGTAGCCTTGTGGTATCGAAACATTCCCTTTAGTTGGCTCTTGATGTTTGGCAATTATCTTCAATAAAGTAGATTTTCCTGCTCCATTTTTCCCCGTCAATCCAACTCGATCTCGAGATTGAATCATAAATGATATTTCCTCAAAAAGCGGTATTCCGCCAAACAAAACAGATAAATTTCCTACAGTAATCATTGTGCCGCAAAAGTAGCAATTATATAATCTTTATTAGCCCTTCTGCTTATAATAAAATACCTTTGCTAAATAATCTGTAAAAATGAATTATAAAGAATCTAAGCTTTATTCAATAGCTACTTTAAGCTGCCCAAGGTGCCACACTGGCCATTTATTTATTAATAAAAACCCTTATAAAATTAGTGGATGGGACAAAATGCATACAGATTGCACCCAATGCGGCTTACATTATGAAAGAGAACCAGGGTTTTTCCAAGGCGCAATGTATGTAAGTTATGGACTTGGTGTTGCATTTAGCACAGCTATGGTTTTAATAAATCTGTTAATTGGTTTCGATGTATTCATTTTCTTTGTTTCAAACACCATTGGCCTAATCGTTTTTGCTCCTTTATTATTTAGATATTCAAGAGCAATCTATTTGAATGTTTTTATAAAATACCGAAAAGAAAAGCCTGACGTTTCAAAAATTAACCTTGCCTCCTAGAGTGCTTCAAATAGTATTTATAGCCTTTGTTGCGCTTTGAGTTGTACTTGTTGAACTTGTACAAAAATTGAACGTTGATACCTGTCCAAAAACGATGAGTTGGAAAATATTTTTGATTTAAATTTATGTTTCTTGTCAGATCAGAAAAACCATAACCGCCTCTAATAGTAGTTGATAATGCAAGTTTCTCAGAGAAACTATAAAAGATTCCTAATCCAATTACTCCTGAAAAGCTAACATTTTGAAAATTGCTTTTCGTTAATATTGGTATCGGCGGTTTATCTACCCTTGATTCTGATAATTTAACATTTACATTTTGTAAAAAAGAAATTTGTGGTCCTATTTCAAAAGCAACCCCTTGATGGTGTGTGGAACAAAGTGTAAATAACAGAGGAACATCAATAAAATTCAATTTTATCTTGTACTTATAAAAAACATTGGGGTCAGGAGCACCCTCTCCAGGGAAAACCCTCATGTTTTGATTATGATTGGCAAAGAGAGTTTCTAGCTTTATTCCATAAATTTTCCTGTGGTAATATCCTCCAAAATCAAAATAAAATGCAGAGGTTATTCCAAAAGAAGAGCTTCCCGTAAAAACATATTCTGTATCTGCTGCAGCTGTTGAAATTGATTTATTAAACAAAAAGGAAGCTGAATAAGCTGAATTTACTCCAACATGAAAAGTTTGAGCTTTGCTTGAATTCAAAACAAACAATATCAATAGAAGTAAATATAATCTCAAAACAATCAGATAGTTTAAGGTACAAATTTCCAGTAAACACCTAAAATAACGAATTAAATTCGATATAGTTATTATCGTAAGATTGTTAATTCAATAAAAAAACCGTTGATCCTTGTAAGATTCAACGGTTTTTCGTATTTCAATAAAGAGGTATTACATCATTCCACCCATGCCGCCCATTCCTGGATTTGGCATACCTGCGGCGTTATCTTCTTTTCTTTCTGATAAAACGCATTCTGTTGTTAATAACATTCCTGCTATTGAAGCTGCATTTTCTAAAGCAATTCTTGAAACTTTTGTAGGATCAATTACTCCTGCGGCAAGTAAGTTTTCATAAACTTCTGTTCTTGCATTATATCCATAATCTCCTTTTCCTTCTTTAACTTTTTGAATCACAATAGAACCCTCTCCTCCGCAGTTTGCAACAATTTGACGCAACGGCTCCTCTAGAGCACGTTTTACAATGTTAAATCCAAAGTTTTCATCCTCTGTTGACCCTGAAGCCCCATCTAATGCTGCAATAGCTCTGATATAAGCAACTCCTCCACCAGGGATAATTCCTTCTTCAACAGCCGCTCTTGTTGCATGCAATGCATCATCTACTCTGTCTTTCTTCTCTTTCATTTCAACTTCTGTTGCAGCACCAACATACAATACAGCAACACCACCAGCAAGCTTAGCAAGTCTTTCCTGAAGTTTTTCCTTATCGTAATCTGAAGTTGTAGCTTCTATTTGTGCCTTAATTTGATTCACTCTTGCTGTAATATCACTTTTCTCTCCAGCACCACCAACAATTGTTGTGTTATCTTTATCGATTGTGATTTTCTCTGCTGTTCCTAAGTAAGTTAAGTCCGCATTTTCTAATTTATAACCTCTTTCCTCAGAAATTAATTGGCCACCTGTTAATATTGCGATGTCTTCAAGCATTGCTTTACGACGATCTCCAAATCCTGGAGCTTTAACTGCAGCTATTCTCAAAGAACCACGAATCTTGTTTACAACCAAAGTAGCCAATGCTTCACTATCGATATCTTCTGCTATGATCAATAAAGGTCTTCCTGTTTGAACACTTTTTTCTAGGATAGGAAGCAAATCTTTCATTGTAGAAATCTTCTTATCGTAAATTAAAATGTAAGGATTTTCCAACACAGCTTCCATTTTCTCTGCATCAGTAACAAAATAAGGAGAAATGTAACCTCGGTCAAACTGCATACCTTCTACTACTTCTACAGTCGTTTCTGTTCCTTTTGCTTCTTCAACTGTAATAACGCCTTCTTTTTTTACTCTGTTCATTGCCTCAGCAATCAATTTTCCGATTGCAGAATCATTGTTTGCAGATATTGTAGCAACTTGTTCAATCTTCTTATTATCATCACCCACAGATGTGCTCTGAGATTTCAAATTTGAAACAACTAAAGCAACAGCTTTATCGATTCCTCTTTTTAAATCCATTGGATTAGCTCCTGCTGCAACATGCTTTAAACCTGCAGTAACAATTGCTTGCGCCAATACTGTTGCTGTTGTGGTTCCATCACCTGCTAAATCAGCAGTTTTTGAAGCAACTTCTTTTAACATCTGAGCCCCCATATTTTCAATCGGGTCAACCAATTCAATTTCTTTCGCAACAGTTACTCCATCTTTAGTAATAGCTGGAGCTCCAAATTTTTTATCAATAATTACATTTCTTCCTTTCGGTCCTAAAGTAACTTTAACTGCATTTGCCAAAGCATCTACTCCTTTTTTTAATTGGTCGCGTGCTTCTATATTGAATATAATATCTTTTGCCATTTTAACTGTTTTTTGTGTTTAATTATAAAATCGCGAAAATGTCGGATTCTCGCATGATTAAGTATTCTTTGCCTGAAACTGAAATTTCAGTTCCTGCATATTTTCCATAAAGAACTTCATCGCCAACTTTAACAGTCAACGGTTCATCTTTCTTACCGTTTCCTACGGCTACAATTTTACCTTTTTGGGGTTTTTCTTTTGCCGTATCAGGAATAATAATTCCCCCGGCTGTTTTCTCTTCTGCTGCAGCAGCTTCAACGAGTACACGATCCTGTAAAGGACGAATGCTTACATCTGACATAATTAATTTTTTTAAAGTTAATGTTGATGCCAGCGGTCGTCTAATTATATGCCACCTAGTTTAAAGCTAATATATACTGCAATAATTTCCGATATATGTTATATAAAACAAAAACGTGTCAGCCTGTTGTGACAGACTGACACGCAGAATCATCTTTTAATATTTTATTTTGTAGCAGGTGTACCTGCAGGGGCAGGAGCTGATGCTGGAGCTGGTTTTGCGGCTGGCTTTGGGGCTGCTGCTGCAGGTGCTTCTTGTGCCTTTTGCTCACTAATTGATTGTTTTGCTTCTGGCGAAGATGACTTATTTGTTACAGTATATGCCATACAAAGTATTACTAAGGTTGCAACCAATGTCCAAGTTGATTTCTCTAAAAAATCAGAAGTCTTTCTAACTCCCATAATTTGATTACTTGAGGCAAAAGATGAAGAAAGTCCCCCTCCTTTTGAATTTTGAACCAACACTACTAAAATGAGAAGAAGTGCAGTAATAATAATCAAAACAGTTAATATTGCGGTCATGTTAATTCAGTATTTTCAAGTTTTTTTATAAGGGCGGCAAAGTAAGCGCTTTTTTCTGGATTTAACAAACCTAATTTTTTGTATACTTTCATTGCCCTTTGAATATCTCCCTGTGCCGCGAAAATATTTGCTAATGTTTCAGAAACAATTTCATCATTATCTTCAATGCTCTTTTTGGCCATTACCTGAGGAGAAAAGAAAGTTGCTTTTGTGGGTTTGCTAATCCTTGGTTCTGTTTGAATAAATTTTTCTATTAATTCATTACTGTTTTGAGGATTATCAATTGTTTTTATAGCAACTTTTGGGACATTTGAATTAGTTCCTGCTTTTTGCAATTGAAGCCACTCTGAAAAGGTATGAAAAGAACTCTCTTTTTTAATCGTGTCTTCCTTTGGGTCGTTTTTCTCTTCTGCTTTTAAAAGAGAAGTTTCATGAGGTTGACGTTCTGTTTTTTTAGTGCCTTCTTCATTTAAAAAATTTACATTTTTTTGTAAATCCTTAACGGTGTCTTTTTCTAGAACGACTTCTATCTTCTCCTCTTCAATTTCATTACTAATTGCTTTTTTCTCTTCATTTAATAGTTGCCAAAGAGTTTTTCTATCATATGTCTGAATAGATGTCCTTCTTATTTGATTACTAAATCGATAATCTTCGCTAGATTTCAAAGAGAAAGCAAACAATATTTGCGCTGTTTGAAAATATGGGTAACTAATTGTTACTTCTTTTAACTCATTTTCATAAGTAAAAGCATGATTTTGAGGAAATTTTATACAATTATATATAACCGATTTATTCATTACCAGTTAATAAAAGCTTTGTTAAAAATATCTTGTGCTAATTGCTGATTAATCTGTTTTATCAAATCAGATTCAATTGACCCTAAATTTTCACTACTTGGAAAATCTGCAAATCGTGAAAATGTGCTTTCAAAGTCTTTAGTAGGGTCTTTAATATTTGTAAATTTTACCGAAACAGAAATCGTAAGCCTATTTGAAGAAGCTGTTTGATTGTCAATTGCAACCGGATTAATTCTATAATCTGTAATAGCACCTTCAAATTGCAAGTCTCCATTTCTTTGAGTAAGTGTTAATGGTGTTTGCGTCTGAAAAAAACTTCTTAAGTCCTCAGTAAATGCTTGGCTAAGTGTCGGCTGAACCAAGGATGAGTTGTTTGGAAAAAAAGAAACTGAAATTGTTTTTGATTCTCCAAAATTACCTCCTGATAAAGATACTTTACAACTTAATAATACTGATATTGATAAGTAAATCAGCGTTTTTCTGATCATAATGGAATACTATATTCTTTAATTTTTCTGTAAAGAGTTCTTTCTGAAATACCCAACTCTTTTGCTGCATTTTTTCTTCTTCCTCTATACTTCTCTAATGCTTTCAAAATTAATTCTTTTTCATTTCCCATTAAGGACAAGTTTTCCTCCTCCATTTCTTCATGTTCACTAACTGATGTATTGGAATTTATTGTACTTATAAAAGGCACTAAAGGAGTTTGAACGCTATTGCGCGAAGAAACTGGATTTTGTATTGGAAATACACCAGTATTTTGAACATCATTATAAAGTTGGTTAATGACCTGGGCGTGATCTTCTTGCAAATGTCCATCGAGGTTATTGTTCCTCAAAATGTCAACCATTAGTTTTTTCATTTCTGTAACCTCTTTCTTCATGTCAAACAACACTTTGTAAAGCAATTCCCTTTCTGAAAAATCTGCCCCATTGTCTTGCTTAATTATAGCAGGCAGTAAGCCTCCTGCGTGTCCGGGTAAATATCGAGCAAGTATTTCTGCACTTATATTTCTCTCATTTTCAATGATGGAAATTTGTTCCGTTACATTTTTTAACTGTCTTACATTTCCCGGCCATCTATAATTTACTATTAATTGCTGGGCTGATTCATCCAACCTTATTGGTGGCATTTTATATTTTTCTGCAAAGTCAGATGCAAATTTTCTAAAGAGAAGAACAATATCGTTTCCCCGCTCTCTTAAAGCTGGTATTATAATAGGAACAGTGTTTAGACGATAGAAAAGATCCTCTCTGAATTTTCCTTTTTCTATGGCTTCAGGAATATTCACATTAGTTGCGGCAACAATTCTAACATCTGTTTTAATTACTTTTGAAGCACCTACTTTAATAAACTCCCCTGTTTCAAGAACTCTGAGTAGGCGAACTTGCGTCTGTAGCGGCAATTCTGCAACCTCATCTAAAAAAATTGTTCCGCCGTTTGCAACTTCAAAATACCCTTTTCGTGAATCATTTGCGCCTGTAAATGAACCCTTTTCATGTCCAAACAACTCCGAATCGATGGTCCCTTCAGGTATTGCACCACAATTCACAGCAATAAAAGTTCCGTGTTTTCGCGTAGAATAATTATGAATTACTTTTGAAAACACCTCTTTACCTGTTCCGCTTTCACCTGTTATTAAAACAGTTAAATCAGTTGCAGCAACTCGCCACGCAGTATCTATTGCCCTTTCGAGAGTTGGTGTACTTCCAATTATTCCGAATCTGTTCTTTATTTCTTGTAAATTCATTTCTTTAAAATATTATTAAAGTTTCGAAACTCCCAATAAAGTAGCACTGGTGCATCCTTCAATTATTACATCTACGAAATCCCCTTCTTTGAAGTTTTTCTTAGGAAAGACAACTACCTTGTTCTGATCGGTTCTTCCTGACAAATGTCCTTCTGATTTCTTTGAAACTCCTTCAACTAAAACTTTAAATGTTTTCCCAATATCTTCTTTGTTGCTTTTAAGTGATACGGCGCTTTGTTGAACTATAATTTCACTCAATCTTCTACTTTTAATTTCTGGCAACACATTATCTTTAAACTTTCGCTCTGCAAGTGTTTTTGGGCGCTCAGAATAACTGTACATGTAGGCAAAATTAAATTTGCTTTCTTCAATTAAGCTAAGCGTTTCTTGGTGGTCTTCTTCTGTTTCGTCGCAAAAACCAGTTATTATATCTGTTGAGATGCCGCAATCTGGTATAATCTCTCTTATTTTATTTATTCTTTCTAAATACCACTCTCTGGTATAACCCCTGTTCATCATTTCCAACACTTTACTGCTTCCAGATTGAACAGGTAAGTGTATATAATTGCAAATATTATCGTATTTCTTTATTGTTTCGATAACAGAATTATTTAAGTCTTTAGGATGAGATGTTGAAAATCTAATTCTTATAGTTGGAGCTGCAATAGCTACCATTTCTAACAACTGCGCAAAAGTAACAGCTTCTTTTATTTCTTCTTCTGAATAACTTTCCTTTTTCAAACCTCCTCCAGACCATAAATATGAATCTACATTTTGACCTAAAAGTGTTATTTCTTTATATCCATTATTAACAAGGTCGATAGTTTCTCTGACAATACTTTGAGGTTCTCGGCTTCTTTCTCTTCCTCGTGTGAATGGCACTACGCAAAAAGAACACATATTATCACAACCTCTTGTGATAGAAACAAAAGCGGAAACTCCATTTTTTCCTAGTCTTACAGGGGAAATATCTGCATAAGTCTCTTCTTTAGAAAGCAAAACATTTATTGCCCTTTGACCCACTTCTGCAACTTTTAACAATTTCGGCAAATCCCTATATGCATCAGGACCAACAACCAAATCTATAAGTTTATCATCTTCTAACAGCTTCGATTTTAAACGCTCTGCCATGCAACCGAGCACACCGATTATAATATCAGGATTCTTTTTCTTTGCTTTATTATAGTCATATAAGCGTTTTCTTACCCTTTGTTCCGCATTGTCTCTAATCGCACAAGTGTTTACAAAGATTACATCCGCCTCTTCAAAATTTGATGTAGTACTAAAACCTTCATCCTTTAAGATAGATGCAACAATTTCACTATCAGAAAAATTCATTGCACAACCATAACTTTCAAGAAAGAGCTTCTTTCCTTTATGATTCTGATTGCCGTCTAAAAGCAGAGCTTCTCCTTGCCTTGATTCGTCGTGATATAAAGTAGTATTCATTTTTAAAAATTGGCGCAAGTTACAATTTTCTGCCAATATGACAATTTGACACCTTTGTTTAAGGGTAGAATTTAACGCTTAAATTTATTTTTCCATTGATATTATAACTTTGTGTTTCTTTGCCGCATAAAATTTAAACTCTTTTCATGGTAAAAAACCTAATAATCGTAGAGTCTCCAGCTAAGGCCAAAACCATTGAAGGGTTTCTAGGCAAAGATTTTCTTGTTAAGTCATGCTATGGTCACATTAGAGATTTAAGCAAATCTGATATAAGTATCGATTTGTTGAACAACTATACCCCAAAATATGAAGTCTCTGCCGACAAAAAACAAATCATTAGTGAATTAACAAAACTCGCTAAGGAGGCAGAAATTGTATGGTTAGCATCAGACGAGGACCGTGAAGGGGAAGCCATTTCTTGGCACTTATTTGAAACGCTCAAATTAAAAGAAAGTAATACAAGAAGAATTGTATTCCATGAAATTACCAAACCGGCAATCTTAAAGGCTATTGACTCTCCTCGTAAAATAGATCAACATTTAGTAGATGCCCAGCAAGCAAGAAGAATACTAGACCGAATAGTTGGATACGAACTTTCTCCCGTTTTATGGAAAAAAATCAAACCATCATTGTCGGCAGGAAGGGTTCAATCGGTTTCTGTAAGATTGTTAGTTGAAAGAGAAAGAGAGATTATAAATTTTAATTCTGAATCCTCATATAAAATAGTTGCTAATTTTGATTTTGTTCAAAATGGTAAAGCCTATAAATTAAAGGCACAACTCCCCAAAAAGTTTGAAACAAAAGAAAAGGCCGAAGAATTTCTCAACTCGTGCAAACAAGCCGAATTTAAAATCGGTTCCGTTGAGAAGAAACCAGGAAAAAGAACCCCTTCTGCGCCTTTTACAACTTCAACTTTGCAGCAAGAAGCCTCAAGAAAATTAGGTTATTCCGTTAGCCAAACAATGGTACTGGCTCAAAAATTATACGAGGCCGGGAAAATAACTTATATGAGAACAGATTCTGTTAATCTTTCTCAAACAGCTTTAGATTCTGCAAAACATCAGATTGATTCACAATTTGGCACTAAATATCATAAATCAAGGCAGTTTACTACAAAAAGCAAAGGCGCCCAAGAAGCTCACGAAGCAATTAGGCCAACTTATTTTGACCAACAAACAGCAGGTGGAGATAACCAGGAAAAGAAACTTTACGAACTTATTTGGAAAAGAACACTTGCATCTCAAATGGCTGATGCTGAATTGGAGAAAACCGTAGTAAAAATAAATATTTCAACTAATTCTGAAATTTTAGAGGCTCAAGGTGAAGTTATCGTTTTCGATGGTTTTCTAAAGGTTTATATTGAATCGACCGATGATATTGTTGAAGAAGATGACACATCTGGTTTATTACCTCCTGTTACAGCAGGAATGTTGTTAGCACTAAAAGAAATGACGGCTACACAAAGGTACACAGCAAGTCCACCAAGATATACAGAGGCTTCATTGGTTAAAAAACTCGAGGAGCTAGGTATTGGCAGACCATCTACTTATGCGCCAACAATTTCAACAATCCAAAAGAGAACTTATGCGGTAAAAGAAGATAGAGAAGGAATTGTTCGGAATTATGATTTATTAACATTAAAAGACTCGGTGCTCACTTCTGAAATCAAAACAGAAAATACTGGGGCTGAAAAAAACAAGCTTTTTCCTACTGATATTGGAATTGTTGTTAATGACTTTCTAATGGAACACTTCGGTAATATTATGGATTTTCATTTTACAGCCAAAGTTGAAAAGGAATTCGATGAAATTGCTGAAGGACTTCAAAACTGGACTAAAATGATAGATTCTTTTTACCATCCTTTTCATAAAGATGTTGAAAGAACTTTAGCAGAATCGGAAAGGGCAAATGGGGTTCGCCTACTTGGAGTTGACCCCAAAACGGGCAAAAACATATATACACGTATCGGAAGGTATGGTGCATTAGCTCAAATAGGTGAAAATGATGATGAGGAAAAAAAGTTTGCCAACTTACGCCAAGGCCAGCGCCTTGAGTCTTTGACTTTTGAAGAAGCTTTAGAATTATTTAAACTTCCAAGAACTCTAGCAGAATTTGAAGGAAAAGATATGGTTGTTGGTACAGGAAGATTTGGCCCTTATATCCGTCACAATAATTCTTTCTATTCACTCGCAAAAACCGATGATCCTCTTTCTGTAAGTGAAGAAAGGGGAATAGAAATTATTTTAAATAAAAGAAAAGCAGATGCCGAAAAGGTTATATCAAAATTTGGAGGCGACCCAGAAATACAAGTGCTAAACGGACGTTTTGGTCCATACATAACTAAAGGAAAGGAAAATTTTAAAATTCCTAAAGATATGGATGCAAAATTACTAACGTTAGCTCAATGCGAAGCAATTATTGCAGATGAGGCCAATAAACCTAAAACCGTTAAAAAGAAGAAAAAATAACACCCCTTGAACCTCATATCGCTTTTTAATCAAGAAATAGTGGCTGAGCTTAAAAGTCAGCATTGGCAAAATAATACTATCGGTAATAATATTGAACAGTATACTACAGATTTGTTAATACTAGAAGTTGCTCCCAAAGTAGTGCTGCTTTCAGTTGGCGATGATCCTGAAGATGCCTTCATAAAAAATATCAGAACACAGCTTTACCAATTATTTCTTCCAAATTCATCGTTTCGAATAGCAGACCTTGGTCATTTTTCCGAAAATATAGATGTATTACCTGAAGCGATTGCTCGAATTAGAAAATATGGTTCTATTCCTTTTATTATTTCACCCAATCAAAGCGTAACATTTTCAATTTACTTGGCATATTGCAAACTCGAACAAACTGTAAATATTCTTTCTATTGATGATAAGGCTGATTTAGAAGAAGAAGGTAGTGTAATTGGTAACAATAATTGGCTTTCTCATATTTTGGGATATACTCCAAACTACTTGTTTAATTATTCATTGTTAGGCAATCAAAGCTATTTAAGCAATCCTGATATGCTCGATTTACTTCAGAGTTTAAACTTCGATGTTCACAGACTTGGTAATTTGAGAAAAACTCTTCAAAATTCAGAACCAACATTCAGAAACGCAGATATTGTAAGCTTTGACCTCTCTTCTATAAGAAGTTCTGATTGCCCCGATAGCATTAGGAGAGGCCCAAACGGATTATATGCTGAAGAAGCTTGTCAGTTAATGAGATATGCTGGTTTAAGCAACAAAGTATCTGCAGCAGGGGTTTTTGGGTGGGACATTCTTCAAATTGATTTACATTTCAGTTCATCATCTTTAACCGCTCAATTAATTTGGCACTTTTTAGATGGTGTTTCAAACAGAATTGATGACGGCAAAATTGGAAATGAAGATGAGTACGTAATTTATAAAATAGGCAGTGAGGATTTGTCTTTAGATTTAATTTTTTATAAAAATTTAAAAAACGGAAGATGGTGGATGAATGTACCTATTAACGAGCATAAAAAAGGTAAATTTAATAGGCACCATGTTGTACCTTGTTCAATAGATGACTACAAACAAGCTATGAATGGTGAAATTCCTGATACTTGGTGGCAAACTTTCCAAAAGCTTTTATAAAGTTTATGTTCTGAATATCAGGCAGTTATTGTGTTTAGCATAATATTTATTAACCTTTTATTCACAATTTAACTTGCACGTGTTGTTTTTATTTACGTATTTTAGCCTCTTGAAATACTGTATTTAAGAAAAAAACAAGATTTTTGATGAAATTAAGGTTTACTATTATTTCCCTTTGGGTAATCGCCCTAACTGCCAATGCTCAGCAAGATCCGCAGTTTAGTCAGAACATGTTTAACAGATTAGCTGTTAATCCTGGCTATGCAGGAACTTCTGATGCTATCTGTGGAACAGCACTATACAGAAATCAATGGCTTGGATTTGAAGGAGCTCCTGCTACATTCGTTTTAGGAGTAGATCTTCCTGTAAATGCCTTAAAGGGTGGTGTTGGACTAACATTAATGTCAGATAGAATAGGTGTTGAGAGTAATGTATATGCCAAGTTAGCCTATTCGTATCATTTGAAACTTAAAACAGGAACGTTAGGACTAGGTTTGGATTTAGGAATGATGAACAAAGTATTAGGAGCTGGACTTAAACCTTTGCAATCTGGAGACCCATCAATTCCAACTGCAGCAACTTCTGCAACAGTATTTGATGCTGGTCTTGGCGTCTATTACACAAGTAAAAACTTATATGCAGGCTTATCATCGACGCACTTGCCGCAAAGCACATTTGACTTAAACACATCAACTTTCCAATCTCGCAGACATTATTACTTAATGGCGGGATACAGATATACTTTAAATAACCCTGATATCGTTCTTGCGCCATCTATTTTTGTAAAAAATGCAGTAACAACACAATTTGATATAAACTGCAACGTTCACTATAAAAACAAAATATGGGGGGGGCTAACTTATCGCTTGCAAGACGCTGTTATTATTATGGCAGGAGCAAATGTTTGGAAAGATTTAAGACTCGGCTTAGCTTACGATGTAAATACATCAAAACTAAACCCTTATAATAATGGTACTTTTGAAATAATGCTGAATTATTGTTTCAAAATTAAAACTGAAAAACCGCCTAAGTCTCACTCTACTGTAAGATTTTTATAAAAATTGGCTGAAACTCATTTTACAAATCAACCGTTTAAAAAGGCAAACTTTAAACTCAAAACTTTGCCATTAGTGTACATGTTATTTTTCACCAACTCTCACAAGTTATGACTAAATCCCTGAAAACAGGTGCAACCAAAACACTTGCATTTCTGAGTATTACGATTAGTGTCGCCTTAACAAGCTGCGGAAATGATGGCAATGGTTACCTCACTGGTGTTCAAGATCGTGAGAACTGGTTCCAAGATGACCCTTATGGAATGGTTTATATTCCAATGGGAAGTTTTAATATGGGACCTAGCGATCAAGATGTTGCTTTCGGTGTTACTGCTCAATCAAAAACTGTTTCTCTTCCTGCTTATTACATGGATCAAACAGAAATAACAAATAATGAATATAGACAATTCGTTAATTGGGTTAGAGATTCTATTGCTCGCCGTTTAATGGGCGAAGTAAACGAAGAAGAATGGTTAGTTACCGTAGATGAAAATGAACAAGATTACCCTGTTCCTCAACTTAATTGGGAAACCAACCTCAAATATGATATGAGTGATGAGGAGATGAGAGAAGCGCTTGAACCAATGTATCTGCCAGAAAATGAAAGATTCTATGGTAGAAAAGAATTTGATACACGTAAGTTTCTATATGAATATTGGTGGATTGATTATCAAGCTGCGGCTAAAAGAGGAAACAGGGCACAAGGTTTAAAAGACCGCTCTGTATTCATAAGAAGAGAAACTGTACCTATTTACCCAGATACTTTGGCTTGGATTCACGATTTCTCATATTCATACAATGAGCCGCTTACAAATATGTATTTCTGGCATCCTGGTTATGATGACTATCCCGTTGTTGGAGTTAGTTGGAAACAAGCTCGTTCTTTCTGTGTTTGGAGAACCAATCTTAGAAACGGATATTTATTCTCGAATGGAAGTTCATATGAGCAAAATTATAGACTTCCAACAGAATCAGAATGGGAATATGCAGCTCGTGGGGACCTAGATTTAAGTCCGTATCCATGGGGAGGACCATACATCAGAAATTCTGTAGGATGTTTCCTAGCTAATTTTAAACCTTTAAGAGGAAATTATATTGACGATGGAGGGTTAACAACTTTAAGAGCTGACTCATACAACCCTAATGCATACGGTTTATATTGCATGGCTGGAAACGTCGCAGAATGGACAAGTAACGCTTACGATGAATCTGCTTACAATTTTACTCATGATAACAGTGCTGATTACACTTACGAAGCAAAACCAGAAGACCCTACAGCCTTAAAAAGAAAAGTAATTAGAGGAGGTTCTTGGAAAGACATTTCTTACTTCCTTCAAAATGGAACAAGAACTTATGAATATCAAGATACATCAAAATGCTATATCGGATTCCGTTGTGTTATCAGTTACATTGGAAGAGATAAAAATGATGTAGCAGAATAAAAATAAAAATCAAACGTTAAATAAATAATCAACTCCCTTAAATTCACACACAAATTAATTAAAACAAAAAATGGCTAACTTTCTTGCAACGAAAAAAGGAAAACGTGTTATGGGCATGGTTTACGGTATCGGCGCCGCTATCGTAATCGTAGGAGCTCTCTTTAAAATTCTTCACTGGCCAGGGGCTAACCAAATGCTTACAGTTGGTTTATTAACTGAAGCTGTTATTTTCTTTATATCAGCTTTTGAAAAACCTCACGAAGAGCCAGATTGGTCGCTTGTTTATCCTGAATTAGCCGGCATGCACGAAGATGATGGTAGTCACGGCGCAATTGACAAGAACAGAAAAGCTCAGGGTTCGAAAAGCGATGCTGTATCTCAACATCTAGATAAAATGCTTGAGGACGCTAAAGTTGGTCCTGAATTAATTGAAAGTTTAGGAAACAGCCTTAAGGCTCTTGGAGATAATACATCTAAGCTTGTTGATATTACAGACGCTTCTGTTGCAACAAACGACTATATAAGCAACATCAAGAAGGCTTCAACTTCTGTAGAAGGCTTATCTGATTCTTATATAAAAGCATCAGAGTCTTTAACTGGTTTATCTATGACAAATCAAGACGGAGCCACTTATGGAGAACAATTGCAAAAAGTTTCTAAGAACTTATCTGATTTGAACTCTGTATATGAACTTCAATTAAGAGGTGCTGAGCAGCATACACAAGCAACAAATAAATTCTATGATGGAATTGAACAATTAATGAGTAATCTACAAGATTCTGTTTCTGACACTAAAAAATACAAAGAGGAAATGTCTCAACTAACAACGAATCTAACTTCTTTGAATACAATTTATGGTAATATGTTAGGTGCAATGTCAACTAACCGATAATTTAAATATTTTTTTAACCATAAAAACACATAAAAAATGAGTGGCGGTAAAGAAACCCCAAGGCAGAAGATGATTGGTATGATGTACTTAGTACTCACCGCATTGTTGGCCTTAAATGTATCAAAGGAAATATTAGACGCTTTTGTTATTGTTAATAACGGTTTAGTGCAGACTGATAAAAATTTCAATAACAACAACAGCATTCTTTATAAATCTATCAAAGATCAGCTTGCAATTGCGCCAGATAGAGCAAAAGATGCTGCTGTAGGAGCTGATAAATTAAAGAAACTGGCTGCCGATATGTACAATCATATTACAGCTATAAAGTCTGAACTTATTGTAGCGGAAGACCAAATAGATAAAGCTGCGGCCGACAAAATTGTAGATAGTTTAGGCTCTCTTCAAAACAAAGATAAGTATGACAATTCAACGAGAATTATGTGCGGTGAAACACCTGATGGCTCTGGTGGAAAAGCAAGAATTTTAAAAGATAAAATAATTGCCTTTAAAAAAGAGCTTGTTTCCTTATTACCTGAAGCTGTTAGAAAAACTACTAATCTTGGCCTAAATACAGAAGACCCTCCTAAAAAAGGAGTTGAGATTGAAACATGGGAAACAGAAAAGTTCTACCATCTTCCAATTGCAGCCCAAATAGTAGTTCTTTCTCAGTTACAAACAGAGGTAAGAAATGCTGAAGGAACTGTGTTAAATGAACTTTTTAAATCTATCGGAGCTACAGCTATAAAAGTAGATGCACTAGAGGCACAGTTAGTTCCATCTGCAAATGTGGTAACTGTTGGTGATGAATTTACTGCTAAAATATTTGTTGCGGCTTTAAATAAATCTGATGTTCCAGACGTTAGTGTAAATGGAAGACAAATTACTGAAACAGATGAAAGTGGTTTTATTGTTTACAAGTCGCGCCCAGCTTCAGAAGGTCCTCAAAAAATCAAAGCAACAGTAAAGTACAAAGACGCAAAAGGTTTGGATGCTGTTTCAGAAAAAGAATTTGAATTTGTAGCTATTAAACCAGTTGCCGTAGTTTCCCCTAGTAAAATGAATGTTTTCTACATTGGTGTAGACAATCCTGTTTCTGTTTCTGTACCGGGTTCTGACCCTAACAAAGTAGAAGCTAGTTTAGTGGGTGCGCAAGGAACTTTAACTAAAGTAAAACCAGGAGAATACATTGCTAAAGTAACAGGAGGAACGAAGTGTACAATTCCTGTAACAGCTAAAAAACCAGATGGAAAAGGAACCACAAACATGGGAGCTCCGGAGTTCCGTATTAAACGTATTCCTGACCCAACACCTATGATTCTAGGTAAAAAAAGCAATGAGAGTATCTCTCTTTCTGAGTTAAAAGCCGCAGGATTTATTTCTTGTGTATTGGAAAACTTTGATTTTCAAGCGGGCTTTAGTGTTTTAAGTTTCGAATTTGGTGCTAATGTTGGAGGTGCTTATAGAAGCGCCAACAATACTGGTGGTAAATTCGGTTCAGAAATGGCAACAATATTGAACAGCTTAAAGCCAGGAAGTAAAGTTTTCTTCTCCGACATCAAAGCAAAAGGTCCTGATGGTTCTGTAAGAAACCTTTCTGCTCAATTTAAGATTAAATAAACCCTTAACTAAAATCTAGTTCAATGAGTTTTTTAAAAGCGATAATTATTCCTGCTGTATTTATAACTTCTGTTATGAGCGCACAGTCGGTTCTAGATAATGTTTACGTTAGAGAAACATTACCAGCTAGAAAACCCATTCCTTATGCCCCGCTCAGAGAGGCAGATGTATTGTGGAAGAAACGTGTATGGAGAATCATTGATTTAAGAGAGAAGATAAACCTACCTCTTTTCTACCCAATTCAAGGAGAAATTAATGGTTTAAAAAGCTTATCGAATTTACTTTACAAAGCAACAACAGAAGAGGTCTCATTAAGAGTATATTCTGATTATCCTGATGACTTTACAGTTGAAATGACTCCAGGAGACGTTATTAAAAGAGTGTCGAAAGAGGATTCTATTCCTATGAAAAGCCAAGTTGATCCAAGTCTAGACAGCTTGAATGCTGATGGAACTCTATTCTACAAAAAAATTAAAGAAGAATTTACTCCTAGTCGCGTTAAAAAATTCTTGTTAAAAGAAGAATGGTTTTTTGATAAGCAACGCTCTGTTTTAGATGTTAGAATTCTTGGTATTTGTCCTCTTTATGAAATGGAAGATAAAGAAAAAGGAGACAGATATTTGTTTTGGGTGTATTTCCCAGAAGCAAGAAAAGTACTTGCCAATCATGATGTTTTTAACAGGTCTAACCCTTCAGAAAGAAGATCATTTGATGATATTTTTTGGAAAAGGCAATTTAGCAGCTACATTGTAAAAGAAGAGAATGTTTACGATAGAACAATTGCTGAATACAAAAAAGGAATGGACGCGCTTCTAGAAGCTCAAAAAATTAAAGACGAGATTATTATATTTGAGCACGATTTGTGGGAATTCTGATCTTCCCTCTTTATAAATAATAGTTTTAACCACGCTTACACACAGAAGGCGCCTCGATCAGAAGGCGCCTTCTGTGTTTTACACATAGTCCTCTCCCATTTTTACTTTTACATCATTCACCATTTGCCGAATCTCCTGTTCATCTTGTTTTTTACAAATCAATAATATACCATCAGATTCTGCTATTATAAAATCATCAAGCCCTTGAACTACAACAAGTTTGTTTTTAGGCACATTTATAATACAATTACTCGTGTTATACTGAAACACATGTTTACCTACCACAACATTTCCAATATCGTCTTTCTTTGAATTCTCATATAATGAACCCCAGGTACCTAAGTCAGACCAGCCAAACTCTGATGGAATTACATAAACATTTTGCGCTTTCTCCATAATACCATAATCAATGGAAATATTAGTGCAGCGGCCATAAGCTCTTTCTATAAACGCTCTCTCTGTATCAGTAAAATACTCATTTTTTCCATCTTCAAATACTTGCTGCATTTCTGGCAAAAATGTTCTATATGCTTGATTTAATGTAGGTATAGATGCCATAAAAATTCCAGAATTCCAAAGAAACTCCCCACTCGAAACGAAAGATTTTGCTAACTCAATATTAGGCTTCTCGGTAAAGGTTTTTACTTTTTTAACTGGATTATACTCTGGTTGTCCATTTTCATGATTGTATTGAATATATCCATAGCCCGTATCTGGTCTGCTGGGTTTTATTCCTAACGTTAAAAGTGCTTTATTCTCTGAAATAAATTTTATTCCTTCTTTAATTCTTTCGATAAAACTATCCTCTTTAAGTATTAAATGATCGCTTGGTGCAACAATTAAATTTGCTTCAGGATCTATTTTCTCAATCTTAGCAATTGCATATGCAACACAAGGTGCCGTATTTCGCCTTGATGGTTCCAAAAGTACATTCTGGGGGTTTATTCCTTGTATTTGATCCATCACTGTATCAAAGTAAGATTTGTGTGTTACAACAAAAATATTCTCAAGAGGAAGAATTGTTTGAAACCTTTCAACAGTTTGTTGCAATAAGGTTTTTCCTGTTCCAAGAATATCTAGAAATTGTTTTGGCTTTTGTTGTCTGCTCATCGGCCAAAAACGGCTACCAACGCCCCCTGCCATTATTACACAATAGGTATGATTCTTTTCCGACATATTATTATTTCAATTTACTTAAACTCTTTCTAAGCGCATTAATTACTAATTCAATGTCACTAATTTTACATGTTCCAACTGAAAGTCTATACCATGTTGACTCTCTGCTAGCTCCAAAAGCATAAAAAGGCACAATTGCGACTCCTGCTGAATCTAATAGATATGCAGTGGCCATTTCTGTTGAATTTATTAAAACACCTTCAGGAGTTGTTTGTCCAAGAAGGTCTATTTTAACTGTAAGATAAAGAGCAGCCTGGGGTTCAATAGCATCAACAGAGAATCCTTCTTCTTTTAATTGAATGAATCCATTATAGAATTTAAAAAGGCGTTCTGAAAGGGCGTCTTTTAAGCTTTCTATGAATGAAAAAGCATTAGAATGATTAGAAAGGTAGACTCCTGTTGCAACTTGTTCTGCCTTTGGCGCCCAAGCTCCAACATGTCCAAGAATACTTTTCATTTTATCAATAATATCTGAAGGTCCGAATGCCCAACCAACTCTAATTCCTGTTGCAGCAAAAGCTTTAGATAGGCCATCAACAAAAATTGTATAGGGTCTTAATTCTGGAACAAGAGTTACAGGGTCATAGTGTACAGTATTTCCATAAGTTAATGACCAATAAATTTGGTCGTACATTAAATACAAAGGCTTAACTCCTTTTGGTCTGCTTAAATTTTCTTCAAGTACAAGGTTACAAATTTCAAGAAGCCCTTCTCTCGTGAAAACTGTTCCCGTGGGGTTTAGAGGAGAACATAAAGAAAGTAAAGTAGCCGTTTTTAAATGCTTCTTTATATCTTCTGCAACTGGCATAAAATTATTTTCTGGTAATGCTTCAATCATTACCATTTCAGCATGAGATAAATGGGTATAATGGTTATTGTTCCATGAAGGTACAGGAAAAACTACTTTTTCTCCTTTGTCTAAAATAGTTTGATATGCGGCATATATAAGAGGTCTTGCTCCTCCAGCAATTAAAAAATCTTCCGGACCATATTTTAGACCTTGATACCTTTCTATAAATAGAGCTACACTTTCTCTGAGCTGTTTTATACCATTTGCAGCTGGATAATTTGTTTCATTATCTAGATATGCTTTGATAATCTCATCTCTTAATTCTGAAGGAATTGGAAATATTTCGGGATCAAAATCGCCAATTGTGTAATTGAAAATTTTTTCTCCTTTACTAATTTTTTCATTTATCTCTCCTGCAAGCTTAATTATTTCAGACCCCTGAAGAGTTTCGGCCATCTTTGATAATGGAAGAGTCTGATTATGTGCTAGTGCTGCTGTATTCATATGACCAAGAATATTACAGCAATGTAGCAAATATTTTTATTTTAAATTATAGGCTCAACCTCTGCAAGCCGATTAACTAAATATTTTCTTTTTGAACTTACTTCGGTACAAGCAAAGTATTTTCTTTTCTCTGGTCCTTTGATAAATTCTTTACCAGTTTTAATACGAAAGTGAGTATTGATAGGCAGTTCCTCTAAAAACAACTTTGGTTCTGTGTCATATTTTCTTAATGTTCTCATTAAATGATGGTCAACACAACTGCTTGCAGAAGGGTTATTTAAGTATTTGATAACAGAGTCTAAAATATCCTCTGGAAAAATGGAGCTAGTTAAAAAGGGAACCATCATCTTCTGAAAAGTTGATTTCCATTCTATTCCATGCGGTTTTACTTGTCCACCATAACTATTCCATGTGTCGAGGTGAGCAAACTCATGGATTAAAGTAATTAGAAATGCATATCTATTCAGATCATGATTTATAGTGATAAAATGCCCTCTTTGTGTCGGTGCTGGTCTGAAATCACCAAGTTTTGTGCTCCTCGTTTTGGTAATTTTCAAATGAACCCCTCTTTTAAATATAAGGTTAACTATTTCATCAACAGCGTTTTCTGGTATATATTTCAATAAAATGAAATGATATTTTTCTTTAGCGTTCACAAAGCAAATATGTGCATTTGTAACCAACTATTTTTTGTAACATTGATTTTCGTTTTTAACCATGCGCTATTACTCTAACTCTGGAATATTTATAATTACAATTTTATTTTTCTTTTTGCCATTTTTAGAGATAAAATGTAAAAACGAACCTTTTGCTGTAATGAGCGGATTTGACCTTGCGCTTAAGAATGGTATGGCCTTTTCAAATGAGGAAACAACTGATTACATGAAAGATAACGAGGAATTCAAGTCTCTACAAAAAACACAGAATAGGCACGACCCTTTTAGTATCATTTCATTAATTACTCTTTTAATAGCAGCATTAACTCAATTATTTGTAAAAAGAAAACGGGAGTTATTGGCCATAGTTTTTTCCAGTATCGTTGCTGTAACGCTAATAATTATGCATTTCGCATTTAAATTAGGTTGGAATAAACAGATGGATGATATGGGCCCGATGAAAAGTATGTTTCCGCTTACTTTAAACTTTGGTTCTGGTTACTGGCTTAGTTTAATAACTTGTATTTTATTACTCCTTTTAAATGTCTTTTTTATTGTTTATGATAATAAATCCATGAGGCATATAGAAAAAAATGATATTGTACCTGCTCCTGATTTTAATGAACAGGTTTAATTTATTTTCCCATAAAAAGCAAACGTTTCTTTATAATATGTTTGTTTTAAATCGCTAACTATTACTCCTTTTTTAGTTGATGCGTGTATAAAATAGGATTCGAAAATATGCATTCCTATATGATCGATTTGCTTTTTATTGATTTTAAAAAACAATAAATCTCCTTGTTCTAACTCCTTTTCATTTATCTTTTTCGATTTTAATGATATCTGTAATGAATTATGATCTATCATCTTATTGAAAACTTTTTTGTAAACAGCTTGAACAAATCCTGAGCAGTCTGTTCCTTTTTTGCTGTTTCCACCATAGGAATAAGGAGTTCCAAGCCATTCTGTAATTGCCTCAATAAAAACTTTGTTATAGTTGAAAGGTAAAGGGCAACCCAATTTATCTGAAAACGATGTTTCCTTTGGTTTACTTGTGCTACTTAAATGTTTTTTAGAAGCACAACTATTTAAACACATGCAAATTATTAAAACCGAAAGAACTCTAAAATACATATGGATTTTCTTGCAATAATGATTCGAAGTCTGTTGATTCAAATAAAGGAAAAACTTTTACACCGTCATATTTTTCCTCTATTCCTTCTTTAAATGTAATTGTGAGCAAATCTGTACCGTCCTCAAAAAAACTTCTCCAGTCTCCATTTCGTTTTCCTGCTATGTACCTTCCCTCCCACTTCAATTGTCCATTTGGAAAATATGCTTTGTGCTTTCCTTCGGGCAAACCATCAATAAAATTTCCTGTAAAATAAAGAGTACCTTCTGAGTAATAATGATTCCAAATACTATCTTGTTTGCCTGACTTAAAGTTTCCGCTTAAACTTATATCACCATCTTTAAAGAACCACTTCCCTTCTCTCTCTCCGTCAATGTATTCCCCAAAAGCAATGGTATCGCCTTTCTCATTTAATTCTAAGCAAAAACCATCTTCTTTTCCACGAAGAAAGACTTCTTCCCGGAGTAAATTTCCATTTTCAAAATACCATCTCCATGTGCTGTTGGGTCTTCCATTAACATAGCTTCCTTTTTGCTCTAGTTTGCCATTCACAAAATAATAACTCCAGGTTTTTACTTTAATATTATTTTCATATTCACCCTCTGCTTTTAATTCTCCGGTTAAGTAATATTCTTTCCAGATACCTTGTTTGAGATTATCTGAGTCCACTAATCCTTCGGAAATTTTGTATCCATTTTCATAGTTTATTCCTTTTAGGATTGCACCAGAACTGTCATAAAGCACATGAAGTCCTGCGCTTTTTCCGTCAATATATGCACCTTGCTCTTTTAACTTCTTATTACTATGGTATTTCTTTATAAGCTCGGGTCTCTTCAATTCCTCTGCATCTTTTTGAAGAATATCATTTATGTATTTTTCTATTTTAATAAGGTTCCCTTTTAAATCATATTCCTTCAGAAATCCATTTTTAAGGTCATTTTCGAATTGTGTTTCTCTTTGGGTGGCATATTTATCGTGAAAATCTATCCAAACTCCTGTCTTTCTATTGTTTTTATCATACCTATTAACTCTTTGTTGTCTTAAGAGCGCTCCATCTTTATAATCAAAAATTGAGTTTACTATACCACTTTCGTTAAATTCTACTCCTCTCCCATTCTCTTTTCCTTTACTGTAATTGATTAAAAATCTTGTTTTTCCATTTTCAAAATTTGTTTTAGAATATCCTTCTTTTAAATCCTCGACGAAGTTTTCTTCCGAGGTACTCGTTTCGTTTTTGTCATAGGTTATTTTTAAACCGTTCTTTTTGCCGTTCAAATAATGTATTGAAGTTTTCAATTTACCGGTTTCATTATAAAAATTCCAAATGCTGTCTAATTCATTGTTTTTCCTATTTCCTCTTGATTTTAATTTGCCGGTTTCATAATAGTTTACCCAAAAGCCATTGGGTTTTTCATCAACGAAATGTCCCTCACTTGAGCAAATTCCATTTGCATAATAAAATTTCTTGAAACCATTAAAAATAGAATCTTGTGCTAATTGTCCAAATGAATAGTTTGCACCAAATAATAATATTACAACAACAAAATTTTTCAATAATTAAAAATCTCTTTGAGTGTTAAAACTTGAACTTTACCGTATTTATTAAGCTTACTAACATCAATTCTATCTTTAGAACCCACAATAGATATTACCTGATTCTTCGCTTTGATTTCATTGGCATGAAAAGCCTGCATTTCTGAAAAGCTTAATTGGTTTGTTTTTTCGAAGATATCTTTCCTAATATCATATGTATTATTTAATCTTTTAGATTTGAGGTAGTAAAAGAGTATTTTATCGTTCAGAATTCTTTCTGATGCAGCAACGCTCGTTATAGATTTTTTTGCATTTTCAAATAGCGTTTCTGAGATTGGTATTTCTCTAATTAACGCGTTAACTGAAACTATTGCAGAATCTAGTTTATCTGCTTGTGTACCCACATAAGCAAGAAAGTTTGCTGGGCTTGTAGAATTTGTAGGGTTTTTATAATCTGCATATGTTGAGTAAGCCAAAGCTTTTGATTCTCTTATAGTTTGAAAGAAAACAGATGCCATTCCCGCTCCGTAATATTCATTAAAAACTTCAATTAAAGGTGCTTTTCTAGAATCGTAATTTGCTCCTTGTGAATTCCAGTTTATTTCAGCTTGCACCATGTCGAAGTCTGTAAAATATACTTGTGGTTCTGTATATTGAATTTGATTGAAAACTCTATTTGTAGGAGATTCGTTTAGAGTTTTAGGAATCGTATGATATTTTGCAATTAAAGACTTTGCACTTTTTAAATCTCTTGGACCAAAATAAAGCACCTTGTGATCATAGCTAAAAATTTCATGAATCTTTTCTTCAATATCTTTTGTTTTAAGCCGCTTTAATTCCTTATTACTTATCTGCGTGGTTGTTGGGTTTTCGGCACCAAATTTAGCGTAGTTATTAAGCGCTCTTCTAATAGCATTTTTATCAAAGTTATTGTTTTCTCTTTCTTGAAGTATATTATTTACAAGGTCTTCCAAAACATCTTCATCTCCTTTCAAATTCTTTATCAAATAATCTAAAATAGAAATAGCTCTTTCGAATGTAGAATCTGGTCCATTGAGTTGTATGTACATTTGTTCGTCTGCAACAGAAACATTGAAAGAGCATGCGAGATTATAAAATTCTTTCGATAAATTACTCGAAGACTGTTTATCAGTACCACACAATTTTAACATTTCGAGCGCTATTGGTAGTTTTTGGTCAGCATATCGTCCGAATTCAAACACATAATTCAAAGTAAATAAATTATTTTTCTTATTGGGCGTATATAAGATTTGACAATTACTTGAAATAGAATCTTTCAAAATGTCTTTATCAAAATCAATAAACTGAGGTTTAACTTCTGTTATCTCATTATCCATGATATTCTTAACAAATCGGGAAATTTTATCTCTGTTTAAAGGAACTGGGTGGATTTCTGGTTTAATAATTTTAACCGAAACAGTATCCTTTCCCTGTCTTTTATAAATTATTGAACAGTTGTTTTTAAGTTGTGTTTTAGCATAAACAACCAAATCAATTTTTTTAGTTTTCATCATTTGAATTGGTTCATTTAATTTTTTACTAAAGGGAATTTCTTTCGTAAATGAATTAAGCAGAGAAAATGCTGTACTTGTTATATCTGCGTAAGACTTTTCGTTTTTAACTTTTAAATTAAATCCAGCAGATGAAATTAATTTTTCATCAAATTTTCCAAATTTTAGAGAGTCTATTTGTGCCAATAATATGTCTTTCACTTGTTCTAAAGTTTGGCCTTGTTTAGGATAACCTCTTAAGATTAAAACGTTATTATCTTTATTTTCCTCCAAATAAGCTGAAGCATCTAATACCAATAGTTTCTTATTGATGTTTAAATCTATTAATCCTGCTACAGAATTTTCTAATACTTCTTTAAGTAAAATAGATTTGTAATTTTCTGGTGATTGCATGCCTGGTAATCTATAACCTATAGTTACAAACTCTGTTTCTTCTCCTAAAACTTCAATAGGAACTATTTTATCTTTTGACTTTTCTGGTACAAGTTTTCTTTTTTTCACTTCTTTCGGCACCATGTAGCTGAAGTTCTTTTCAATCTTAGCTAGTGTTTCTTCAGGATCAAAATATCCAGATAATATGATAGCCATATTATTTGGAACATAATTTTGCGTGTAATATTCTCTTATTTTGCTTAAGGAAGGATTTTTAAGATGCTCTGTTTTCCCAATTGTTGTTTGCAAACCATAATTATGATTCTTAAACAAATCTGCAAACATCACCTCATAAACTTTCTCTTCATCGTTATCCAGAGAAATGTTTTTTTCTTCATACACTGCTTCCAGTTCAGTATGAAACAATCTTAAAACAGGATTTCTAAATCTTTCGCCTTCTATTTCTAACCAAGCATCTATTTGATTAGCAGGAATGTCATTTATATAAACAGTTTCTTCGAAAGAAGTGAAAGCATTGGTTCCTTGTGCACCAATATTTTGGACCATTTTATCGTATTCATTTGCTATAGAATATTTTGCTGCTATGGCAGAAACAGAATCTATTTTAGCATAGATTACTTTTCGTTGTTTTTCGTCTTTTACCTTGTTATAATTTTCATAAAGGGCTTCAATTTGGTCTAGATAAACCTTCTCTTGAACATAATCAGATGTTCCAAAACGATCTGTCCCTTTAAAAAGCATATGTTCTAAATAATGCGCTAATCCAGTATTATTTTTTGGATCGTTGTTACTTCCCGCCTTAACTGCAATACATGTATAAATTCTAGGTTTATCAATATTAACAGACATGATAACAGTTAAGCCATTTTTTAAAATGTATTTCCTGGATTTGGTTGGATCGCCTTCAAAATAAGTATATACATATCCTTTTGAAGAATCCTTCTTTTCTTTGAAGAATTGTGCATTAGAAGATAAAGAACATAAAATTAAAAAGGTGATTGTTAAAAATTTCATTCGCATTATTTTAAAGTAAAAGTTAATAAATTAAAGTCCCAAAGTAGCCGAAATTTCTAACATTCTTCTGATTGGGGTTTCTGCTTTTCTTCTGAGTTCCTCCTCCATCAGTAGCTCAGGAGTTTCTTGCAAAAGGCATAAATAGACTTTTTCAAGTGTATTCAATTTCATATGCGGGCAATCATTACATGCACAAGAATTATTTGGAGGTGCCGGAATAAAAGTTTTATCTGGTGCTGACTTAGACATTTGATGTAAAATGCCACTTTCTGTTGCTACAATAAACTCCTTTTTATCGCTTTTAATTGCAAAATTCAAAAGAGCAGTAGTTGAACCAATAAAATCTGCTAATTCTAACACTGGTTGTTCACATTCTGGATGAGCAATTAACAGTGCATTTGGATAACGTTGCTGTAACCTTAAAATCTTTTCACGTGAAAAAATCTCATGAACCATGCAAGCTCCATCCCATAAAACCATATCTCTTCCTGTTTTTTGCATTACCCATCTCCCTAAATTTTTATCTGGTGCAAAAATTATCTTTTGATTTTTAGGTAAACTTTCTACAATTTGAACTGCATTAGATGAAGTACAGATTATGTCTGTTAAAGCTTTAATTTCTGCAGTGCAGTTGATGTATGAAATTACAATATGATCGGGATGTGCATTTTTAAATAGTTCAAATCGATCGGCTGGACAACTTTCGGCCAGAGAACAACCGGCTCTTAAATCTGGAAGTAGAACTTTCTTATCGGGACAAAGTATTTTAGCGGTTTCTGCCATAAAATGGACACCTGCAAAAACAATAACATCTGCTTTTGTTTTAGCGGCTTGTTGAGATAACCCAAGACTATCGCCGATGTAATCTGCAATATCTTGAATATCGCTGTCCTGGTAATAGTGTGCAAGTATGATGGCATTTTTCTCTTTTTTAAGTCTTGCAATTTCTGCAAATAAATCCAATGAAGGATCAATTGATTTTGGAGCGTATCCATTTTTCAAAACATCAACAGTCAACATATTATTATTAATATTTTTTATAAAATAGTTTAGTAGTAATTAATATAGCTGTTAATACTGTTTGCAAAAAGCATCGCACTTTCTTGCTTATTTATTAAAGATGTTTTTTTCACAGTTTATAAACATATATATTTTTGCAAAAGTCATTGATTATTATGAATTTTCAATGGTAATTAACAATTGTTAGCAAAGTAATTTAGTTTATATCTTTTTTTATAAAAGAGATGCTTCCTCTGTTAACAGAATGTTATCTGTTTGTTATAGCAAAATTAGAAGTTATACTTGACATGAATAGATTTAATTTTTATAGCAGCACTTTTATTAAATTGTCAATGGTTTTTGATATTTAGTTTTAAGCCAGTATTAACAATTATTAACACAATGATTGTTAAAATCTTAATTTTTAAAGTATTCATTTTCAGAAAAGTAATTTTTGAGGAAAAACTATGGTTGATAAGTGAATACTGTTGCATAAATTTGTTTTTTCAAATAGATTTTATGAAGATAGTTATTGGTTGCGACCATGCAGGATTTGAGTTAAAGAATACTATTCTTACTTATTTCAACGACAATGATATTGAGTGGGTAGATATTGGAACTTTTTCTAAAGATAGCATGGATTATCCTGATATTGCGCATCCAGTAGCTGAATTGGTTGAAAAGCGAGAATTTGACTTTGGCGTTTTAATATGTGGTAGTGCAAATGGTGTTGCTATCTCTGCAAATAAACATAAAAACATAAGAGCAGCAATTTGTTGGAACAATGAAATAGCATCTTTAGCAAGACAGCATAACAATGCCAATATTATTTGCTTACCAGCAAGATTTATTGTGAAGGAAAGTGCATTTCAAATGCTTGATACATTTTTTAATACTAAATTTGAAGGTGGCAGACACCAAAATAGGGTTCAAAAAATTGATTGCTAATTAATGAACTATTTATTTTAAAAAGAGTAAAAGTATTTCTTGATTAGTGCGTTGAATAATAAAGTTTTAAAATGGCAGATACTGCATATCAACAGTTAATTTATAAGTTGGATGCTTTCATTAGAAAGTATTATAAGAATCAAGTTATTAGAGGAATAATATATACAGTTGGTGCGCTGGCTGTTTTTTTTCTTTTAACAAATCTCATAGAATTTTTTGGTCATTTAGGAACGCTTGGCAGAGCGATACTTTTTTATGGCTATTTAATTGTTGCCTTTGGAATATTGGTGCAGTTTATAATTATTCCTTTAATTAAACTCTACAGACTTGGTAGAGTTTTAAGTTATGAAGCAGCTTCAGAAATTATAGGAAAGCATTTTTCTGAGGTAAGAGATAAACTGATAAATACATTACAACTTAATCAACAACTATCTGCAAATCCTTCACAACAAGTTTTAATTGCAGCAAGTATAGATCAAAAGATAGGAGAGATTAAACCTTTTTCTTTTGAATCGGCAGTAGATCTCGAAGAAAATTATAGATATTTAAGATATGCATATATTCCCCTGCTGTTAATTGGTATAGTTTGGTTGGTTTATCCTTCTTTTATTAATGAAAGTTCGAAAAGGATTATTAGCTATAACTCTGCCTTTGAGCCTTTGGCGCCTTTTACTTTTAACATTCAAAATAGCACCTTAAAAACACCAACGCAAAAAGATTTTGAATTAACGGTGAAAATGGGTGGAGAAGAAATCCCCAAAGAACTTTTTATAGATATTGATGGCAATAAGTTTAAATTAAAGAACGATGATAAACTTATCTTTAAACATGTTTTTAAAAACGTACAGAGAAATGTTAGTTTTAGATTATATGCAGATGGATTTTATTCTAAGGAGTATACATTAAGCGCCTTACCAAATCCTTTATTGGTAAACTTTAAAATAACACTTGAGTATCCTGCATATACTGGCAAAAAGAACGAAGTTGTGAATAATTCAGGCGATTTGGTAATTCCTGCTGGAACAAATGTAAATTGGGAATTTAACACCAAAAACACAGACGAAGTTCAACTTAGATTTTCAGATTCAGCTCCATTTTTAAAAGAGTCTAAAAGCGGAGTTTTCAATTATACATCCAGAATTGTAAAAGATAAGAAATATAAGGTATTCACTTCTAACGAGTTTTTGCATCCTAATGACCAAGTTGAATATTCAATTACTGTTGTTTCAGATGAGTATCCTTCAATTGCTGTGGAAGAAGTGCAAGATTCTTTGCAATCATCAATAGTATATTATAAAGGAGATATTGAGGACGATTATGGTTTCGAAAAGTTGAAATTCTTCTACAGGCAAACAAACGGAGAAAAGATAATTTCAGAAAAGTCTTTGGATGTTCCGTTTAATAAGAATTTTGTGAAGAATTATTTCCTTTGGAACTGGAATTTTTCAGAGTTAAGCTTAAATCCCGGAGATGAGGTAAGTTATTATTTTGAGATATGGGATAATGATAAAGTGAATGGCAGTAAATCATCCAAAACTCAAAAAAGAATATTTAAGGTTCCTAGTTCTGATGAGATTGAGCAAAATAGATCAGATAATAATGAAGCAATTAAAAGTAATTTAAAGGAGTCTTTAAAAGATGCGAGCCAACTACAAAAAGAATTAGATGAATTGAACAGAAGGATACTTGAGAAAAAGGATGTAAGCTGGCAAGACAAGAAAAAAATAAAAGACCTTATCGAGAAACAAGAAGCTTTAGATAAGCAAATTGAAGAGATAAAAAAAGACAACCTTCAAAATAACAAGGAAAATGAAGAATTTAAGAAAAGCAACGAAAAAATACTTGAGAAACAGCAAGCTTTAGAAAAATTATTTGAACAGATTCTAAGTGATGAAATGAAAGAAAAGCTAAAAGAGCTTGAAAAATTGATGGAGAATTTGGATAAAAACAAAATGAAGGATATGATTGATCAAATGAAGCTCGATAATAAAGATGTAGAGAAAGAATTAGATCGTTCATTAGAACTCTTTAAACAATTAGAATTTGATCAAAAATTAAATGCTACAATAGAGAAATTAGATCAGTTAAAAGAGAAACAGGAAAAACTTGCACAAGAATCTGAACAAAAGAATGCCAATGAAGAAGAATTAAAAAAAGAACAAGACAAACTAAATAAGGAGTTTGAAGATGTTAGAAAAGATTTGAATGATTTAGAGAAGAAAAATAGTGAGATGGAGGAGCCACAAAAAATGGATTCAACTGATCCTATGGAAGAGAATATTGAAAAGGAAATGCAGAATAGTTCTGATGAGCTGAATAAAGGTAAAGGGCAAAAAGCGTCTAAATCTCAGAAAAATGCAGCGGATAAGATGAAGGAGATGAGTGATAAAATGAAAGCAATGCAATCTGAAATGGAAGGCGAAAGTTTGGAAGAAGATATTGGTAAGCTGAGAGAGATTTTAGAAAATCTGTTGCAGTTATCTTTTGACCAGGAAAGATTAATGAAGGAGTTGTATAAGACCAATCCCAATAATCCGAGATACGTTGAGATAACAGCTGAGCAAAAGAAAATTAGTGATGATGCTAAAATGATAGAAGATTCACTTTTTGCCTTGAGTAAAAGAGTTGCACAGTTGCAGTCTTTTATAAATAGGGAAATCAGTAGTATTAACATGAATCTTGATAAAACGATTGAATTTTTGGCTGAAAGACAAACGCAACCAGCAGCATCTAAACAGCAATATGTAATGACATCTATTAATAATCTCACTTTAATGTTAAGTGAAATTAGCGAACAGATGCAACAACAAATGGCACAGCAGCAAAAGCAAAAAGAAGGTGGAGGTTCTTGTAAAAAGCCAGGAAAGAATAAAAAACCAGGGGGTGAAAAACCGTCTATGGGAACGATGAGGAAAATGCAGGAGCAGCTCAATGAGCAGTTAAAACAGATGAAAGAAGGAATGGGAAAAAGTAAAGGAGAAAAAGGAAAACAAGGAAGCGAGCAATTAGCAAAAATGGCTGCTCAACAAGAAATGCTTAGAAATGAACTCCAAAAAATGATGAACGAAATGATAAAAGAGGGCGATGGCAATTCAGGAAATTTACGTAACATCGCAAACAAGATGGAACAAACAGAGTCAGATATTGTAAATAAAAACATTTCTTTAGAGACTTTGCGCAGACAACAAGAAATTCTTACACGCCTTTTAGAGGCTGAAAATGCTGAAAGAGAGCGTGAATTAGATACAAAAAGGGAGTCTAATGAAAATAAATTATTACAAAATCGTAACATTTCTGTCTTTAGTCAGTATACCAAATCAATTCAACAGGAAACTGAACTTTTAAAAACTATTTCACCCAGCTTGAAACCTTTTTATAAAAACATGGTAAAAGCCTACTTCAACACAATAAACTAGAAGCTTATGACAATAACTCAAACTCGAACTGTAACCTTCCCCTCCGTGAAAGAGAATGTAGCGCTAGTAGAACGCTTTGTAGATGAAATCTGCGAGTTCTATAACATAGGCGATGAGAATTATGGAAATATTCTTATTGCAATAACCGAAGCTGTTAGTAACGCCATTTATCATGGCAACAGGCTTGACCCAGACAAATCTGTACGTTTCTTTTATGAGACAAAGGATAATAATCTTTGCTTTACAGTACAAGATGAAGGTAGAGGATACAATCCGGAAACTTTACCAGACCCTACAGATCCGGAGAATGTTGAAAACCCAAATGGGAGAGGTGTTTTCTTGATGAGAAGACTTACTGATGATATTAAGTTTTTTGATGAGGGAAGAAAAGTTGAAATGTACTTTAGAATAGCAAATCAATAAGTCTGATTTCCTTTCAAAACATAGATATTAGTTTTAAGTTCCAGAGTAAAATGGAACTCAAGAAATGGATTATTACAATCGCCACAATGCATAATAAGCGTTGTGGCGATTTGAATTTTATGCTTTGCTCTGACGATTATATGTTGTCTGCAAATGTCAAATTTTTGGGACATGATTATTTTACGGATATCCTGACTTTTGATAATAGCAATGATTCAGAAATTGGTGGAGACATATTGATAAGTATAGATACTGTAAGAAGTAACGCTTTAAAGTTTAATACTTCCTTTTTAGATGAACTTCATCGTGTTATCATTCATGGCGTTTTGCATCTTATTGGCTTCACCGATAAAACGAAGAAACAACAGCTTCTAATGCGGAAAGAAGAGGATAAAGCTCTGAATATGAGATCTTTTGTTTAATTTTTAGTGTGTATTCTTTTATAAATCAATCTTTTAGTAAATTTGCACTCCATTTGGATAAGTTCCACGTGGAACATTCACTATGTTTGAAAAGTATGATGTAATTGTTGTAGGAGGAGGTCATGCCGGTTGTGAAGCAGCTGCGGCCGCCGCAAATATGGGTTCAAAAGTACTATTGGTGACCATGAATATGGCTACAATTGGTCAAATGTCTTGCAACCCTGCTATGGGTGGTATTGCAAAGGGCCAAATTGTTAGAGAAATTGATGCGATGGGCGGATATTCGGGAATCGTTTCAGATAAAACGGCGATTCAGTTCAAAATGTTAAATCGTTCAAAGGGACCTGCAATGTGGAGTCCCCGTGCTCAGAATGACAGGATGCGTTTTGCTGAAGAGTGGAGATTAATGTTGGAAAGAACTCCAAATGTAGATTTCTTTCAAGATATGGTGAAAGAGCTAATAATTGAAAATGATACTGTAAAAGGAGTAATTACAGGGCTAGGGTTGTCTATTCGTTCGCAAAGCGTAATTTTAACAAATGGTACTTTTTTGAACGGACTAATTCATATTGGGACGAAAAATTTTGGAGGCGGACGATCAGCAGAATCAGCCGCTTTTGGAATAACTGAGCAATTAACATCACTTGGTTTTAGAAGTGGAAGAATGAAAACAGGAACTCCGCCTAGAGTGGATGGTCGTTCTTTAGATTATTCTGTTATGATTGAGCAACCAGGAGATGAGAACCCGCAAAAATTCTCTTATTCTAATACTGAAACATTAAAGAAACAACTTTCATGTTGGATGACATATACCAGTGAAAGTGTTCATGATGAACTTCGAAAAGGCTTTGATAGATCTCCTATGTTTTCAGGAAGAATTCAGGGTCTTGGTCCAAGGTATTGCCCCTCAATTGAAGATAAAATTGAGAGATTTGCAGACAAAGACAAGCACCAGCTTTTTATTGAACCTGAAGGTTGGAACACAGTAGAGGTTTACGTGAATGGTTTTTCAACAAGCTTACCAGAAGAAGTTCAAATGGAAGCCTTGAGGAAAATAAAAGGATTCGAGAAAGTAAAAATGTTTCGTCCTGGATATGCAATAGAGTACGATTATTTCCCTCCACAACAATTGCAGCTGTCATTAGAAACCAAAGCAATTAAGAACTTGTTTTTTGCTGGTCAAATTAATGGAACAACAGGTTATGAAGAAGCCGCTGGACAGGGAATAATTGCTGGAATAAATGCTCATTTATTAATAAAGAATGAAGCGCCATTAATTCTCAAGCGTTCAGAAGCGTATTTAGGTGTTTTGATAGATGACCTCGTAACAAAAGGCACAGAAGAACCTTACAGGATGTTTACATCACGCGCCGAATATCGAATTTTATTAAGACAAGATAATGCTGATTTCAGATTAACAGAAAAGTCATTTAATTTAGGATTAGCTTCTCAAGATAGAATGAATGCTGTTGAGGAGAAATATATTAAGGTTGATTCTTTTTTGAAAGAGTTAAAGAAGCAAAGTGTGGAGCCCAATGAAGTAAATGAATATTTGAATAATGTTGGCTCCTCCCCTATTCACCAAAAACTGAAGATTAATGGTTTAATATCTAGACCAAGTGTTTCCTTACCAGATATGTTACCGTACATAAAAGGAATTAAGGATTTTGTTGAAACAAAGTTTTTAAACAGTGAAGAAGTAGAGGAAGCTGAAATTTTAATTAAGTACGAGGGTTATATTCAGAAAGAGCAAGAGGTGGCTAATAAACTATTGAGGCTAGAACATATAGAACTTCATTCTAATTTTGACTATGCTTCATTACAGAGTCTTTCTTCAGAAGCAAGACAAAAATTATCTGCAATTAAGCCTAAGAATATTGGGCAAGCTTCTCGAATTAGTGGAATATCTCCATCAGATATTTCTGTTTTAATGGTTTATTTAGGAAGATAACGTTTCACGTGAAACTAATGGAAGAAATATCAAGCTGTCCTGTTTGTGGACACACGCATTTTACACCCTTTTTAACTGCAAAAGATCATACTGTAAGTAAAGAGCAATTTCAAATTGTTGAATGCAAGGAATGTGGATTTGTTTTTACTAACCCGAGACCTTTGCAGGAAAATTTAGGTAAGTATTATAAATCTACAGCATATGTTTCTCATTCTGATACTTCAGATGGAATAATAAATAAGCTCTACAAGCAAGTAAGGAAAATAACGCTTAATCAGAAATATAAACTTGTTAAACCCTATTTGGAGAATAACAATTTATTAGATATTGGTTCTGGGGCGGGAGCTTTTTTAAATACCGTATACGAAAAGGGTGTTAATGCATTTGGAGTTGAACCAGATAAAGAGACAAGAGAAAGTTCTATAAAGAAATATGGGATTAATGTAAAGGAGGAGTCCGCGTTATCTGAATTTGACAAGGATTATTTTTCAGTGATAACGATGTGGCATGTTTTAGAACATGTACCTAATTTAGAAGAAAGAATTTTAGAAATTAAAAGAATATTGTCGCCAAGTGGTCGTTTGTTTGTTGCCGTGCCAAACCATACATCTTTTGATGCAAACTATTATAAAGAGCACTGGGCTGCTTATGATGTACCAAGACATTTATATCATTTTTCACCAGTAACAATCAGGAAATTGTTTAACAAACATAACATGGTTTTGGAACAAGTAATTCCAATGAAGTTTGATTCTTTTTATGTATCGATGTTGAGCGAACAATATAAAAATGGAAAGCCGAATTTGTTAAAAGGAATTATTAGCGGAATAAAGTCTAACTTTAAGGCTGAAAACGACACCTATTCTAGTCAGATTTATGTTATCAAGCGATAGTGGCGCTAAAGAGCCTATTTAAAACACCCTGTTTCGCAGACGTGTTTAGGGTCGAAAAACAAAAAATAACGCAGCAGAAGCAAGCTGGCGAGGCGAGATTTTAGCTGCTAATATCAAAAAATGAAACTTAAAAGCGGCTTTGCCAGATTTTTAATCAACTTATATCCTCCAATGCTTTTTAATGGAGTAAGGGTGCTTAATGTATCAAAAGATTTTACCTCACTAAAATTAAGAATCAGAAGGACACTTTTTACACGGAATCATTCTGGAAGTATTTTTGGTGGATCTTTATTTAGCGCAGTTGATCCTTTTTACGCTTTGATGTTTTGGCAAATTTTTAAGCAAGAAGAAATAAATTGTTCCACGTGGTTAAAGAGCGCCGAAATAAAGTATTTAAAACCAGCCAACAAAAAGCTTTATGCAAGTCTTTTTATTAGTGAAGAGGAAAAAAAGCAAGCCCTTGCATCTATAAAATCTCAAGGAAGATTTGATGCACACTATACTGTTTATCTTGTTGATAAAGAGGGCTTTAAGTATGTTGAGATAAAGCAACTGATTACTCTTAAGAATAAGAAATAAAAAAAGCGGCTCCCAAGAATGGAAAGCCGCTTTTTAAAGCTATTAATAAATTGCTTAGAAGTTAATGTTCAATTTAGTAGTAGTTGAAGTTCCATTAACATTTAAACGTACGAAATAGATACCATTAACTAACTTGCTAGTTTCTAATTGTTGTTTGTAAGCACCTGGAGCTTGGTTACCTAAAGAAATGTTATTTACTTTTTGACCTAATGCATTGAAAACATCAACAGAAACAACTGAAGCTGCATTTAAATCATAAGATAATGTTGCTGTTTCGTTTGCTGGATTTGGGTAAACATTTACAGTAGAAACGGCAGTAACATTGTCATTGATAGAAGTTGCACAAATTGCGCATTTGTCATAGCAAAAAGACACAGTAGTTGCTGTTGCTGGAATAGTCAAAGTACGGTTAATGTTTCCGCCACCATCATCAGTTCCGCAGCCATCAGTAGCAATTAAAGAGCCTGTTCCTCCTTCGTTAGTTCCCCAATCGTTATTTACAAATTTAAAAAGTTGAGTATTTCCAACAGCTGAATCTGGGAATGTGATAGTAATTGCCCATACATTGGTAGAGCCTTCTTGCGTCATTGCGCATTCTGCAGCAGATGGAGTCCAATTTGGTGTTGTAGAACCGTTATCAGTAAAATTACCACCAATACGCATCCCGTTAGCTCCTAATTCAGTTGGAATAGCAAGGTACTCAGTAATGTCTACTTTAAAAGTTACCGCAACTTGTGCGTTTAATGCTGTAGTTGCAAATAATGCAGTAGCAGCGAATAATGTGTAAAGTTTTTTCATTGTTTTTTAAGTGTTTAGTTGGTTACAAATTTAAATTAAAATTATTGTTTACAAAATGCAAAAATGCATTGTTTTTTAGTATCCTGAGTTTTGTTTTAAGTTTGGATTTGCTGTAATGTCAGCGAATGGAATAGGGTAGAGGTTGTAGTTATCAGCAACACTTGTTCCTGCGCTTACTCCACCTTTCCAAGGCCATATATAGCTTCCTCCAGTAAACTTGCCGAAACGAATTAAATCTGTGCGGCGGTGACCTTCCCAGTAAAGTTCTCTAGCTCTTTCGTCTAATATAAAATCTAATGTTAAGTCAGCAGATGTTATATTGAAGTTGGAATTACCATAAGCGCGTTCTCTTAGTTGATTAATGTAAGATACAGCAGTTCCTTCAATTCCATTTGCCCCTCCTCGTTTCGTTGCTTCAGCGTATGTCAAATACACTTCTGCGAGACGGAAAAGAGGAAAATCAACATCGGCAAAATTTACCGGGTCAGAACCTTTACTTAAGTCTTTATTGATGTTTCTGAATTTTCTAATACCATAGCCATTTGTAAACGTAGCCAATGTGTTTATTTCAGGAGTGTGGCCTTGTCTAAAGAAAAGGAATCTTCCATCTAGTGTAGAATCAACAAATTTATTGTATAAACCTGTAGTTGTTCTTAAACCGAACCATCCACCAGCACTAATTCCGAAACTATCTGCAGCAAACCAAGTTGGCCCACCAACTGGTGCGTGTACTAAGTAAGTTGTTCCTCCGTAAGTTTTAGTTCTTGTTCCATCAAAACAAATAGGAAAAATAATTTCATTAGAAGTATGATTATCTGCAAAGAACAAGTGTTTGTAGTTTGGCTCTAAAGAGAAGTTACCTTCATTTAGAACTTTATTACAATAGATGATACAATCTGAATTTCTATCAGAACCGGTAAAAACTTGAGCATTTAAATAGAGTTTCGCAAGTAACATTTGAACGGCACTTTTATTAGCTCTTCCGTATTCACTTTCTGCTCTAGAGGAGATTAATCCTTCTACTTCTTTAAGTTCACTTTCGATGTATGAGAATAATGCTGTTTTAGTAAATTGTTCAGGGAACTCTCCTCCAGGAAATTTAGTTTCGTCAGATGTATTCGGAATATTACCATATAAATCTAAACCGTGAAACATACTCAATGCTTTTAAAAATCTGGCTTCTGCTCTGTATTTTGCAATTTTTGCTTTATCTTCTGCACCAAAACCGCGGTCATCTAATCTGCTTTCTTCACTTTGACGAATAAATTCATTGCACAATGTAATTTGATACATGATTCTGTTGTAAAGAACTGTAACGAACTCATTACGAGAGCTCCATGTCATTTTGTTTAATTCTTGAATAGTTCCATCGTTCCAAGCAATTACAGCTTCGTCTGTTGGCAATTCTTGTAATTGCCAAAATTGTCTTAGGTATTGAGAAAAGCCTTCATCAATTCCTACCAAATCTGCGTTTCCTGCTGGACCACTTTGGCCACTAACAGCTAAACCTGCGTAGCATTTAGCTAAAACGTGAATGTAGTTTTCGGGTTTCTCGTAAACCGTTAAAGAGGTTTCGAGGTTGTATGGTTGTCTATCTAAATCTTTGATACATCCTGGAAAAAAACCAATTAAAGATGCAATTCCGAGTATTAGTATAAGTTGTTTTTTCATGATTTTAACTTTCAATATGGTGTATTAAAATTAGATTTGAATATTTACTCCTAAAGAAAACACTCTAGGGCGAGGATAAAGATTATTGTCAATACCGTTAAATATTTCTGGGTCAACGCCTTTGTACTTTGTAATTAAGAAAGCATTCTGTATAGTTGCAAACACACGAAGACCAATTTTGTTTTTAAGAATTCTTCCGAAAGAATATCCGATATTGATATTATCAACACGCACAAACCAAGCTTTTTGTACGTAGTAATCGGAGAAATATTGAGGAACACGGAATTCTGTATTTAAAATATCTGAAGAGCCATTTGAAAGTGTTGGAGATGCTGGTAATAAAGCGTTTCTGTTTCCGCTGTTTGAAGCAACGTTGCTGTACATGTAATTTCCAAAACTTCCTCTTGCTAACAAACCAAACGTCCAGTTTTTATAAGAAACCTGGGTATTGAATCCAAGGAAAAATCTTGGAGCAGGATTTTTATGACGATACAAATCTTGGGAATTGATTTTGCCATCACCATTTAAGTCCTGGTAAGCATCTGTATCTCTGTAAATTACACCAGAAGAAGAAGTGTCTCCAACTTCAATTGGTCTATTGTTCTCATCATATTTTTGTTGATATACATAGAAAGTGTTGATTTGTTGACCAACAGTGTTAATTTGAATTGTATTTCCAACACCACCAGCAATTCCTCCAACAAGGTTTCCAATAGCAGTATCGTTGCTAAATCTGCTTAAAGCTAGAATTTTGTTTCTATTAGCCGTTAGGTTAAACCCAACAGTCCATTCTAAATCTTTTTTGGCAATAGGAACAGTATTGATTATAAATTCAATCCCTTTGTTTTCAACAGAACCAACGTTTGTTAGTACTCTATTATTGAAGTTGGTTCCTGCAGGAACATCAATTTCAGCAATCAGATCTTCCGTTTTCTTGTAATAAACATCAACGCTACCGTTAACTCTTCCCTTAAAGAAGCCGTAATCTATACCGCCATTATAAGTTGTTGTTGATTCCCATTTAAAGGCTTCATCATATCTGGAAGGGCGTAAAGTGTAGAAGAACTGATTACCGAATTGGTATTGAGCCGTATTTTCACTTTTACTGTAAATCGGTAAATAATTAAAGTTTACACCAACATCTTGTTGTCCAGTAACACCATATCCTAATCTTAGTTTTAAATCAGAAAGGTGTTTCATTTTTTTGAATGGCTTTTCTTCGATAATTCTCCAAGCAAAAGCGGCAGAAGGGAAAAGACCCCAACGAGCAGATTTAGAAAAGCGGGAAGAACCATCGTTTCTTAAAGTACCTGTAAAAAGATATTTTCCATTGAAGGTGTAATTTAACCTTCCATAAAAAGAAACTAAAGTATTTTGAGATAACGCGAAAGGAAAAACAGGAGCAAGTGAGCCAGGAATTGTATCAAGGTTCGCTTGAAGGCTTCTAATATTTGGCGAAGAAAAGTACCAATCTTGGTATGAGTAACCGCCAATAACATCGATAACACTTTTGATTTTCTTTAAATCCTTTTTGTAATTCAAGTAAAACTCAAGTAATTTATTATCTCTATTTTGAACATATGGAGCAAACTGGCCTTTTGCGTTTGAAAAATAATTTGAAGCTGCAGAGTCGGTAACTGTAACCGTACCGTTGCTTCTAGCAATATCATAACCTACATTTAAGTTAGCTCTTAGCTCAGGTAAGAAATGAAATTTATAATCAAGTTGAAGGTTACCAATGTTTCTAAATACCTGACTTTGATCAAGTCTTTGTTCAATAAGTCCCAATGGGTTTCTGCCAGCCAGAGCATTAGGGTTTTTACCATTTAACCATTCGAAATATCCTCCAAAACGGTCGCTATTTGTTCTTGGTTCTTGAGTTGGGTCAAATCCAATTGCAGCTCCAATTGCTCCTTGATTTGCGAATGTTGAATTACTTAAAGTTGCTTTTTGGTTGATTTCGACTTTTAAGTGGTCTTTAAAAAAGGTTGGAGATAAATTGAAGTTCGCTGTGCTTCTTTTCATGTTGTCGGTAATTAAAACACCATTTTGATTTAAATATCCTAGAGACAAGCGATATGGTAATTTTTTAATTCCTCCTGAAAAATTTATAAGGTTATCAGATGAGATTGCGGTTCTGTAAATTAATTCTTGCCAGTTTGTATTGGCCGTACCCATTAATTTTGTTTTGTTAGTATCATTCGTGCTATTTATGATTCCACGGAATTCATCAGCAGATAAAACGTCAACTAATCGCGTAACATTTGCCACAGAATTAACAGAATTAACTTCTACTTTAAACGCGTCTGTTTTTCCTTTTTTAGTCGTGATAATGATTACACCATTTGATGCTCTAGAACCATAAATTGCTGTAGCAGAAGCATCTTTTAGAATGGTCATATTCTCAATATCGTTCGGGTTAATTAAACTCAAAGGATTAGGAGAACCAGCGATTCCGTCATTTGCTAAAGGAACACCATCAATTACAATTAAAGGGTCGTTGCTTGCGTTTAACGAAGAACCTCCCCTAATTCTAATTGTACTTCCTGAACCAGGAGAACCTCCGTTTGGAGTAATTTGAACACCAGCTACTTTACCACTAATTAATTGCTCAGGTGTATTGATATTTCCTTTTAAGAAGTCTTTTGAACTAACTGATGCAACAGCTCCTGTTAAGTCTTTCTTTTCGGTGGAACCGTAACCTATTACTACTACTTCATTTAAGTTATTCCCGCTTGGAACCATGTTAAACTTCAAATCTACTGTTTGACCTGCTTTAACATTTACTGAGCGAACTTCTTTCTGATATCCAATGAAAGAAACTTCCACAATATTAGTTCCTTCTTTCGGGGCCTGAATAGTGAATTTTCCATCAAGGTTTGTGGTCATACCGATAGTTGTGCCTTGAATTCTTGCGGCCGCACCTATCATTGTTTGGCCCGTTTCGTCTAAAACAGTACCGTTAATTGTTTGAGCAAACGCAGCAGAACTTGCAAAACAAAATAGAATTAATAGAGTCCGTAGAAATTTATTCATATGTTAACTTTTAAAGGGGATTTATTTATTGTTTGATAATTTTTCCTGTAAATGATTTTCCATTTATTTGAGTCGTGTAAAAATATATACCTGTATTTATTTCACTAGTGTTCAAAATAAAGGAATTCAAAGGGTCAACATTTAGTGTTGAAACTTTTTTCACAATTCTTCCTGAAATATCTGAGATAACTAATTCAGAATTTTTGTTAGGTGTTTCTGGGAATCTAAAGAAAATTTCATCTGAAAAAGGATTTGGGAAAACTACCATTTGATTTTCGTTCTCTCCGATTTCATTAACGCCTGTAACTATTTCGTAATTATTTGCAGGAGGTTTAATTCTCTTATTTGTATACACGTGAAACTCTCCCGCTGCAAGATTTAAAGTAACATCTGTATTGTTAATGTTAAGACTATCACCAGTTAAGTAATCGTACCATTTTCCTGATTGTGTAAAATAGGGTTGACAGCCCCAATTCACAACATTGAAGTTTCCAACAACAATTACATCAAGGTCGTTACTGTCGTATTTTATGAATTTAGTCCAATCGCCCAAACTGTATTGAGGGTAGAGGTCTCTCATAACAGGGAAGTTTGTTTTGAGGTAATTCATTTTTCTTGTTACTTCAAAGCAAGCTCTTCTACCAGACGCAGAATAATAGTCCCAACGAATTGGTTTAGAGACTGTTCTGCAATCTGTACTTATTGAGCCATTTGAACAACGGTTAATTGAATAGTCATAGCCTAATTCGCCAAATTGCCAGATCATTTTAGGACCAGGAGTCGCAATAAGGAAAGTATTTGCTGCAGCCATTCTGTTTACAGCTGTTCCTAAGTCTCTTGTGTTGTAACCCCCAGAAGCATTACCAAAGTTCAGGTTTTTATACATTAACCTTTCTTCGTCATGGCTTTCTGCATAAGTTACCATTCCGTAATTATTCCAGCCTCTTCTCCAATGGGTTGATTCATAAAGATTCATGTTGGTAAGGAAGCCCATAGTTGCCTGGTTATAAGCTTCGGTACCTTTTGCCCAAACCATCATTCCATTATTAGCATATTGAATTTCTTCATCCCAAACACCAAGATGTTCTAAGATTAAATGAGAGTTTGGGTCTGTTTGGCGAATGTGAGCAGCATATTCGTTAATGATATTTACTCTACTTTGGTCATAATTACCCCAAGCCCCAACATTTGAGCCTGAATTTGTTTGTGTAAAACCTTTACTTAAGTCGAAACGGTATCCATCTATTTTGTATTCATCAATCCAATGTTTAGTAACTTTTTTAACGAAGTATTTAGTAGCTTGACTTTCGTGATTAAAGTCGTATCCAACGTTGAAAGGATGTGTTGCTACTGTATTAAACCAAGGGCTTTGTCCAGTTGGAGCTCCATTATTAAAGTACATTTGAACCATTGGATTTTGACCAAACGAATGATTAAAAACAACATCTAAAATAACAGCAATCCCATTTGCGTGGCAAGAGTCTACCAATCTTTTGAATTCATTTCTGGTACCGTAGAATTTATCTACTGCCATAAAAAACATTGGATTGTAACCCCAACTTTCGTTTCCTTCATACTCAGCTACTGGCATTAATTCTATAGCGTTAATGCCTAGTGCTTTTAAATATGGCATTTTTTCTATTAATCCAGTGAAATTTCGCTTTGTTGAGAAATCATGAATCCAGCATTCGTAAATAACTAAATCTGATTTCGGTGGACGATTGTAAGTATAAGAGTTATCCCAAGTGTAAGCAGGATATTGTGTTTGAAGCACTCCAACTATTCCAGCCCCTTTTCCTGATGGATAATCTTTATTTTCAGGATAAGCTGTACCTGTGATATATTGATCATTATTAGGGTCTAGAATTTTTTCACAATAAGGGTCAGTAACTCTTTGACCTTCCCAACCAATGTGATATTGGAATCTATATTCCTGATTAGGGTCTAAACCTGTAATTTCGATCCAGTAATGTTGACCATCAGCGGTTCTCTTCATGTTGTATTCAGGAAGGAATTGCCAATTATTAAAATCACCTAAGACGTATACGAATTCCTTAAATGGCGCTCTAAATTGTAAGTAAGCTGTTGTTGCATTTGGATAAATGATTCCTTCAGAACCGTATGAAGGAACTTCTGCAATTGTAACGCCGTTGTGAACAGTTAGTAACAAGGTGTCACGAATTATTGCGGTATCAATATCTGCAACAAAAATTAACTCATGCAGACCTCCTGTAAGTAAAGTTGTATTGCACTGGTAAACCAAAGATGTTGTAGATGCCTGAGTTGCGACGTTAACACCATCTAAGAAAAAATCTAACTGACAGTTCGCAGAAGACTGACCTACGAAAGCAACTGTTGCATTATTATCAACTAAAATACTTTGTTGTGGATGAGAAGTTATAGCAGCGGCAAACTGATTTGTATACAAGTCGATAAAGATATCGCCATTAACTGCAGTTTTACCTTCTTGTGTACCATCTACGTTTCTGAAGACCATAGATAAACCAGTAATGTTAGCTGATAATGGAACATTTGCGCCATTACCAACAAACCAATCTCTGATACTTGGAGTAAGCGCAAGTGTATAAAAGTTACTTGAGCCTATTCTTGTCATTTTAACTCTGGCATCTGCTGTGCCCCAAGTTCCTATAACAAACTGCCAGTTTTGGGTTCCAATTTTTAAGCCGATATGTGCATAAACATCTTCATCAGCTGGCATATCAATTAATCCTGCATTTCCTTGGCTTGCATCAAAAGTTATAGTTGTAGCATTATCTGCAGTAGGAAAAGGAGGATCTAACGTAACAAGTGCTTGAGCAGATACAAACCCACAAATAAGCACAAGTGAAAAAACACGAATTAAAGTATTGAGATGGTTCATAATGTTGGATAAAATCGACGATTCGACGATTCGAAGGTAAAAACTAAAAGTGTAACTTTGACACTATACAAATGTTAAAAACAATTAGTTTAAGCCTATTATTTTGATAATCAGACCTATAAAATTAACATAATGCTGTAACATTTGTTAAAAAGTAATTATGTTTTGTTAAAAAAACGAGAAAAACACGACTTTTATCCTATAATACTAGCCTGTATTATATATACAATAGCACCTGCAAAGTACCCTAAAAGCGCAATGAAACTAATTTTTTTAAGGTACCAAACAAAGTCTATTTTCTCTATTCCCATTGCAGCAACACCTGCTGCGGAACCAATAATAAGTACGCTTCCACCAGTACCCGAGGCATAAGCAATAAATTCCCAAATTCTATGATCCATTGGAAAATTATTTATTTCATACATTCCCATAGTAGCAGCTACAAGAGGGACATTGTCGATAACTGCGGATAAAAGTCCAATAGACAAAACAATAACATCTTTATTTCCAATTGCTTTGTCTGTCCATTGGGCAAGATTACTTAAAATTTGCAAAGATTCTAATCCGCTAACTGCAAGCAGAATTCCTAAGAAGAAAAGTAAACTCGGCATATCAATCCTCATTAATGCATGGGAAGCAGAGAGTTTGTTTTTTTCGTCAGCATCTTTTTTTCTGTGAATCAAATCGGCAACAATCCATATAACGGCTAAAACAAGCAGCATTCCGAAATAGGGCGGAAGGTGAGTTATTTGTTTAAATGCAGGAACAAAAAGAAGTCCGCCAAGACCGATAAAAAAGATGAGTTTATTTTCTGGTTTTAACTTTCTGTTTTCTAAAATGGTCAATTGTCCTATAAAGTCCTTTTTGTAAAAGAAGGTAACAGTTAAAAGAGGAACTAATAAACAAACCAGCGAAGGAATGAAAAGCGTTTTAATGATATTTAAGGCAGATATTTGTCCTCCAATCCATAGCATTGTTGTGGTAACGTCGCCAATTGGTGACCAGGCTCCTCCAGCATTTGCTGCGATAACTATCATACCAGCAAAAAACAATCTTTGTTTTTGTTCTGTTACCAATTTTCTTGTTAAGGAAATCATAACAATGGTTGTGGTAAGATTATCTAAGATTGCAGAAAGGAAAAAAGCAATAATTGCTATGGTCCATAACAAGGTTAATTTGTTGCGGGTGTTAATCCTGTTAGTAATGAGATTGAAACCATCATGAGCGTCAACAACTTCGACAATGGTCATTGCGGCCATTAAGAAAAACAGAATTTCAGTAATTCCAATAAGGTGATGACCAAGTTCTCCAAGAACATCTGCTTGTGGAAAAGCGATTTTATAAATAGTCCATATGGAAATACCCATTAACAGGGCAGAGCCAGACTTATTGATTTTTAAAGGGTGTTCTAAAGCAATTGCTAAATAACCTACAATAAAAACAGCAATGATTAAAAAAATCATTCTCAGAAATTAAACTGAATTCCTTGCGCTAAAGGCAATTGAGAGCCGTAATTGATAGTATTTGTTTGTCTTCTCATGTATGCTTTCCAAGCGTCTGAACCAGATTCGCGACCGCCACCTGTTTCTTTTTCACCACCAAAAGCTCCGCCGATTTCGGCACCTGAGGTTCCGATATTTACATTGGCAATACCACAGTCGGAGCCTGCAGGAGAAAGGAAAGCTTCCATTTCGCGCATGTTGTTGGTGAAAATTGACGATGAAAGTCCTTGCGGAACGCCATTTTGGTAAGCAATTGCTTCTTCAATGGTTTTATATTTAATTAGATATAAAATAGGCGCAAATGTTTCTTCTTGTACAATGTGAAAATGGTTTTGAGCTTCGATAATGCAAGGCTTTACGTAACAACCACTTTCATAACCTTCTCCTTCTAAAACACCACCTTCAACCAATACTTTTCCACCTTCTTCTTTGGCTTTGTTGATAGCGTTTGTGTAATCTTGAACAGCTTTTGTATCTATTAACGGGCCCACATGATTTTTTTGGTCAAGTGGATTTCCGATGCTCAATTGATGATATGCTCCAATAAGATTTTCTTTAACTTTCTCGTAAACATTTTCGTGAACGATAAGTCTTCTGGTAGAAGTACAACGTTGACCAGCTGTTCCAACTGCGCCGAAAACAGTACCTACAAGCATCATTTTTAAATCAGCGTTTTCTGTAACTATAATGGCATTGTTTCCACCTAATTCTAATATTGTTTTACCAAAACGACCAGCAACAGTTTGAGAAACGTGGCGGCCGATGCGAGTAGAACCGGTGAAAGATACAAGCGGAATTCGCTTGTCGTTATTCATAAGGTCACCAGAAGCATTGCCAATTACTAAACCTGAAACACCTTCGGGCACGTTGTTAGATTTTAAGACATCGCGAATGATATTTTGACAAGCAATGGCGCATAATGGTGTTTTAGAAGAAGGCTTCCAAATACAAACATCACCACAAACCCAAGCTAGCATTGTATTCCATGACCATACTGCAACAGGAAAGTTAAACGCAGAAATTACTCCAACAATTCCTAATGGGTGCCACTGTTCGTACATGCGGTGAGATGGTCTTTCACTAGGCATTGTTAAGCCATAAAGCTGGCGCGATAAACCAACAGCAAAGTCGCATATATCAATAATTTCTTGCACTTCTCCTAAACCTTCCTGAAGGCTTTTACCCATTTCGTAAGAAACTAATTGGCCTAAGGCACTTTTATGCTTTCTGAAAGCATCACCCATTTGACGAACAATTTCACCTCTTTTGGGAGCTGGCACAGTTCTCCAAGATTGAAAAGCAATTGCGGCTTGTTTTACTACCATTTCGTAGTCGAATTCGCCGGCACATTTTACTTCAGCAATTAGTTTTCCATCAACTGGTGAATAAGATTGTATCCAGTTGCCAGAACCTTCAAACCATTGTGTTCCTGTTGAAACTCCTGTGTTTTTTGGTTGTATACCAAGTTCATTTAATGCTTCTGAAATGCCAAATTGGGAAAGTGTAGCTGTGCTCATTTGATTTTTGTTTTGAGGCACAAAAGTAATCAAACTAACAGAATGAAAGGATAATCCGATTAAGGTAACTGTATAATTTTTTGAGCGCCAGTTTTATCTCCGTTCAAAACAAGGTAATACATACCGTTGCTTGGTAATTTAAAATAAAAAAGTCCAGTTTGGTTTTTAAATTCATTTACAATCTGGCCAATTTGATTGTAAATCTGAACATTTGTATTGCCTAATTCAGTTAGGTTAATATTGAAGTTATTACTACTAGGGTTTGGAAATACATGAGGATAAATTTTATTTGTTTCAGCAATTGATGCGGTGCCGTTCAGTGAATATTGACTAAAAAATCGCCAAATTTCGCGGCATGCGCTGAAATCCATATTGGTAATATTTACATTTATAGGCGCTCCTGGCCAAGAGTGTCCACCCCCATTAATTTTATAGAATTCTACAGTGTTTCCATTTGTTCCGCCGGTATATAAAAAACGGGTAGCTGTTGTTAAATCAGAGGTGTTAATATTCGGAATTTCAATTTCAATAGGCGTTGTGTTGCAGTTATTTTTTTCAACCCACGCCTCCACTAAAGTTTCAACAGGGGCAAAAGCAAAATTTCCCAGGTATGGAACAGTTCCATCTGCGGTACCATGTATTTGCATAACAGGAACTACCCGCGAAGGGTTGCAAGCATTTAGTTTGGCAGTTAACATGGTTCCTGTAACAGACGCGATGGCTGCGATTCTGTTACTCAATTGACAAGCAAGGTCGTAACTCATAAAACCGCCTTTGCTCATTCCTGTAGAATAGACACGGTTTAGGTTGATGCTGTAATTATTTGCAATTGTATCAATGAGTGCGTTTAAAAAGCCTAAGTCATTAATTTGTGAAAGGCCGAAATTATTCCAATTCAGACTTCCGCCTGCATCTGGTGTTCCATTTGGATGAACAATGATGAAGTTTGCAGTATCTGCAATTGGTCTGAAGTCGGCATATAATTCTTGTTCTATATTGTTACTTGTATATCCATGTAAATTAAACAACAAAGGAACTGGCGTATTTGAATTATAAATTGCTGGAATATAGATTCTGTAATCTCTGGTTAAACCTTCAAAAACGAAGGATTTGCTAATAGTTGATTGAGCAAAAAGTTCACTGTTTTGTGATATGCAAGACAATAAAAAGAAGGTGTACAGGATTTTTTTCAATTTCATTTTTTTTCTAATTTTTTCCAATCTTCTTGTAACACGACATTCGGGTCGAAGTTTACATTGTTACTTAAAATGTACGAACCGTCGGCTTTTGTCCAAGCTTGATTATAGCCCAAAGATAAGTCAACTTTTTCACCTGAGGTTGGGTCTGACCATTGTTCTACACCACGGAGTAAACGGCCTGTTTCTTGGGCAATTCGGTCGTTGCTTTGTTGGCTACTTTCCCAAGTTTGTTGTTGAATGGCGCTAATTTCTTCGCGGCTTTTGCGCATTATTTCAGCTTGTTTTGCGTTTTCAACTTGTTGACCACGCCCAATATTTTGCATAATTTGAGCAGTAGCATTTAACCATACAGGATTAAAACGAATACTGCTAATGGCAACAGAAATTAATTTGGCGGCTTGCTCATATTGACCTTTTGGAAATCTCATAACAATTTTTTGGTCAGCTTGGCAAACATAAGAATTTGTATTTCCGCCATTAATAAAATCGGGCATTTGATTTACAGTTTGACTTACAGCTACTATTGCTATTCCTTCTGAACCGTCGGGGTAGTTTAATTTTGCTTTGATTGCTGAAGGACGGAAACTAACGTTGTTTACGCCAGCAGCTTGAATTAACGAGGCCGTTTCGCGTGCTTTTTTCTCCATTTCATTGGCAATTTCAGTATTGTTTTCGATACTTACAATGGTTGGATTTCCTATTTCTTGCACAAAAATATTCTGAAGGTATTCTCCTGCATTGTAAGCAGGCATGATGTCGCAATATTTAATTGGATTACCAGGATATGCTTGTCCTTGGTAATACTGTTTTAGGTTCTGGTCTTCGTACCAATTCCAGCTACGTACTGGAAAAAAATCAATTTTGAAACTTCCGTCTGGAGATTGCGCGCTAGATCTGTTGGAAACCATCTCATTTACACAAGGGCCTTTTGCTAGCCAGGAAATTCCGCCTTCTGCTTTCCAGTCGTCGGGCAGTAAAATACTGTAAGCCACGATTGGTTCTCCGAAACCATTTTGATCGTTAAATCTGAAACGTTTGAGAATTGAATAGTCTTTGCCTTTTTCGAAATTACCGATGGTTTGGTTGTTTTCTGAATTAATACCGGGAATGCTGTTACAAGCGATGCAGCTTAAAACTACGAAAAAAGCAAAAATGTATTTCATGAATTTCTATTTAAGAGTTATGTACACAGTATCATCTAAACCAATTATTAAACGGTTATTGTATTCTAGAATTGGTCTTTTGATGAGAGAATTATATTTTAGCATCAGTGCTTTTGCAGATGCTGCATTTGTTACTGCTGCTTTTTCTTCGTCGCTTAGTTTTTTATAAGTGGTGCCATTTTTATTGATAAACTTTTCCCAATTTTCTTGTGAAAACCATTGGTTTATTTTTTCTGGAGAGATTCCAGATTTTTTGTAATCATTAAAATCAAAAGATACATTTTGATTTTTTAGCATTTCCATTGCTTTTTGCATGGTGTTGCAATTTTTGATGCCGTAAATGGTGGTGTTAGTTTTCATAATAAATGATTGTCAAATGTATATGCTGTTTTGTTTTTAAGTGCTACTCTAAAGGGTGGAAAAAAAGTCCACTTTTATTATCAGTTAAATGAATGCTATGCAGTCCGGGCTAGGGATTGAGCTGAGCTCCTGCGAGGCGAAAGCCAGGTTGCACAAAACGGACGAAGGGAGCTTTTGTGCAAAGCCCCCTTCGTTTTAATGTGATAAAAAAGTGAATGATTTTCTATTTAAATGCATTCTCTCCGGTAATTTCCATACCGAGAATGAGCAAGTGAATGTCGTGTGTGCCTTCGTAGGTAATTACAGATTCAAGGTTCATCATGTGGCGCATAATTGGGTATTCACCGGTAATGCCCATTCCTCCGTGTATTTGGCGGGCTTCTCTTGCAATGTCTAGTGCCATCGCAACATTATTACGTTTTGCCATTGAAATTTGCGCAGGTGTTGCGCGTTCTTCGTTACGCAAAACTCCCAAACGCCAAGCCAGTAACTGCGCTTTGGTAATTTCAGTAATCATTTCGGCCAATTTCTTTTGCTGTAACTGGAAGCCAGCTAATGGCTTACCAAACTGAACGCGTTCTTTAGCATAACGAAGTGCAGAATCGTAGCAATCCATAGCAGCACCGATTACGCCCCATGAAATTCCGTAACGTGCAGAATTTAAGCAACCTAAAGGACCTTTTAATCCTTCAACATTTGGTAATAAATTTTCTTTTGGAACTTTTACGTTATCGAAAACCAGTTCACCAGTTGCAGAAGCACGAAGCGACCATTTGTCGTGTGTTTCTGGTGTGGTAAAGCCTTCCATGCCTCGCTCAACGATGATTCCGCGAATTTTGCCTTCATCATTTTTTGCCCAAACAATGGCAATGTCAGCAAACGGGGAATTTGAAATCCACATTTTTGCACCATTCAACAAATAATGGTCGCCTTTATCTTTGATATTGGTAATCATGCTGCTTGGGTCAGAACCAGAATCTGGCTCGGTAAGTCCGAAACAGCCCATTAATTCACCGGTTGCCAATTTTGGTAAGTATTTGCGGCGTTGTTCTTCAGAGCCGTACTTGTAAATTGGATACATTACTAAAGAGCTTTGAACTGAAGCAGTAGAGCGAATTCCAGAATCGCCCCGCTCAATTTCCTGCATGATTAAACCATAGGAAATCTGGTCAAGGCCTTGTCCACCGTATTCTACAGGAATGTAAGGGCCGAAAGCTCCAATTTCGCCTAAACCTTTAATAAGGTGTTTTGGGAAAACGCAGCGTTGTGCATGATCTTCTATAATTGGCGTAACTTCTTTTTTTACCCAAGCGCGCACAGAGTCGCGAATTAATTTTTGTTCTTCGGTAAGTAAATCGTCAATTTGATAGAAATCGTGGCCTTGAAAACGGTCTTTGCTCATAGAATTTTTGAATTTTTTGCGGTGCGAAAATAGTGATAATTCAGATAACTCAAATGGGGCTGATTTGTTGAGATTGGTCAAATTTTTTATTGGCTTCGGTGTTGAGTATTGCGACGCGGAGGTTTTTCTTCTACTAGCTTCGCTTCGCTCAATTTTAAGTGGCACGGAGGTTTTTCTTCTACTAGCTTCGCTTCGCTCAATTTTAAATGGCACGGAGTTCACAGAGGTAGTGGCACGGAGTTCACAGAGATTTCCTTCTACTAGCTTCGCTTCGCTCAATTTTAAATGGCACGGAGTTCACAGAGGTAGTGGCACGGAGTTCACGGAGATTTCCTTCTACTAGATTCGCTTCGCTCAATTTTAAATGGCACGGAGTTCACAGAGGTTGTGGCACGGAGTTCACGGAGGTTTACTTCTACTAGCTTCGCTCAATTTTAAGTGGCACAGAGCTCTCGGAGGTTTTTGTGCCTCAATTATTTTGCAATTAGCTTGTCACTAAGTTTTTCTTTATGATTTCATTTTTTTATTTCAATTCTAAAACTATAAAATTGTAGAGATTTGCATTTTTATAAGTTTGTTTGGAAACAAAAACGAATTTGTAGTTATCGAAAAACGATGAAATGGAAGATGTTGAGGTAATTGTAAGCATTAAATCTGGCGACAAAAAAGCCTTTGAGAAGTTGTTTTATGAGCACTACCAAATGTTAGTGAGGTATGCTTTTACTTATATGAAAGACCATGATATTGCTGAGGAAGTTGTGCAGGATATAATGGTAAAATTTTGGGAAAAAAGAGCCGAACTTCCTGATGATGTTAAAGTGAAACCATACCTTTTTAGAATGACAGGCAACCATTGCCTAAATGTTTTGAAACATGAAAAAGTAAAGTTGCAGCATCAAACAGAAACGGTTGCCAATGGCATTTCGATGAGCGATGGTTTTGAGGTAATTGCTTCAAACGAATTGAATACCGAAATAAAGAAAGCAATTGACGATTTGCCAGAACAATGTGGTAAGGTGTTTTTACTGAGCAGAGATGAGGGTTTGAGTTATAAGGAAATTGCAGAAAGTTTAGACATTTCTGTAAAAACAGTAGAAAATCATGTTAGTAAAGCTTTGAAGCTGCTGAGGGAAGCATTAAAACCCTACTTAACAATTTTATTAATTGATATTCAGTTGCTTATAGAAATATTTTATTCCAAGTAGGGGTAAAGCAGTATTGAATTGTCTTAAACAAAGATTCCATGAAAGAAAACAATCCATCAACGTTTGATTTGCTTATTGCAAAAGTCTTGACTGGCGAAGCCTCTGACGCAGAAGCTATTCAATTAGAGCAACTTAGGAATGAAAATCCTGAGCTGGAGGAACAATACGTAGCTTTTGAAAAAATCTGGAATGCGAAAGAACCTATAACAGAATACAATACTACCGCGGCCTGGGAAAATGTAAGTAAGCGCATTTCTCCAAATAAAACTGGTCGTGTTTTTTGGCTGAAACCATTGAGCATTGCAGCGTCTCTAATTTTGGTTATTGCTTTGGGTGGAGTTATATGGAATTCACTTGGCAATAATGCAAAAAACACTACTTATGTTTCTAAAGGTACAGATACGCTGCAATTGCCCGATGGAACCAATGTGGTGCTTTTGGCAAATAGCAGCATTACCTATCCTGAAAAATTTGAAGATGCCGAACGCAATGTGTCGTTAACCGGTTCTGCATTTTTTGATGTAGCTAAAAACAAAGAAAAATCATTTGTAATAGAAACAGAAGTTGGATTTGTACAAGTTTTAGGAACCAGATTTTTTGTAGAAACAAACAAAACATCCAAAGAAAATAGGGTAGAGGTAAGCGAAGGAAAAGTAGCTGTTTGGGTAAAGGGAAATGCAGAAAAAAGAGAAGTATTATTGGCTGGAGATGCAGCAATTTTGAATACCTCTGTTTTGAAATCTATTGCTGACACCGTTGCCATGAAATTCGAGTTTATAAAGCAACTGAGTTTCGAAAACGAAACACTTGCAGATGTGATGAAGACCTTAGAAAAAATCACCAATAAAAAAATAACGTTCGAATCACCAACAGCTGCGGCTTGCAGATACACAGGTTCTTTTGAAAAACAAAAGGTATCGGAAATATTAAAAGTAATAGCAAGTACTTTTCTGTTTGAGGTGATTGAACAAGATTCTATCATCATATTAAAAGGAAATGGCTGCTAAAAAAATTGCTTTTTTGTTATTTGTTCTAGGATTGAATAGTCCAATATGGGCGCAAGAAAACCCATTGGAAAGAATTGTTAGTATTGAGGTTACTAACCAGCCAACGTCTTCTGTTTTGAAACAAATAAGTGAAAAAGCAGGTTTTTTGTTGAGTTACAATGCATCAGATATAGATGAAAAAAGACATGTTTCAATTGCTGCAAAAAACCAAAAAGTTGCACAAGTTTACCAAAAAGTATTGGGTTCAGATTATAACTTGAAAGCCAGTGGTAGGCATGTAATTATTACAAAAAAAAACGAAAGCAAGGAGAAAGATAAAAACCCATTGGTAATAACAGGAAGCATAAAAAATTCTTCCGATAAAAATGCTATTGCATACGCTTCGATAGTGGAAATAAATAGCCGAAGCGCTGTGTTGAGTGGTCAAACGGGAACCTTTAGCATGCAAATTAAAAAACCGATTAAAGAAATTAACTACAAGTTATTAATTAGCAAGAAGAACTATTTTGATACAGTAATTACTATTCAAAAGAACACACAAAAGTTAAACATTGAGTTGAAGCCGCATGCAACAATTGATGAACTTACTCCTCTAGAAACGCTGAGAATTCAATCTTTTAATGAAAATTCATTTGTCCAGAATCTGGTACCTTCGAGCCAGCAGTATTTTATTGAAAACAATTCCTTGTTTGAGCAACGCAAGTTTCAGGTTTCATTCGTTCCGGGTTTGAGTACCAATGGAACGCTAAATTCACTTACCGAAAATCAAATTAGTTTTAATATTTTGGGTGGATACGCCCTGGGCTTAGATGGATTTGAGTTATCGGGAATATTTGCGTTGACCAGAAAAAACGTAAAAGGATTTCAGTTAAGTGGCGTATTTAATATTAACGGAGGTACTACCAAAGGTTGTCAAACTGCAGGATTTTTTAATACTACCATTGGTTCTGTAAATGGATTACAGTTAGCGGGATTTAGTAACACAGTACAAGATTCATTGAGCGGGGGACAAATTTCAGGATTTTTTAATTTTTCAAATGGAATAACAGATGGATTACAATTAGCAGGTTTTGCAAATGTTTCAAGCGACACTATTTCAGGAGCACAGATTGCAGGATTCACCAATGTGAGTCTAAAAAAGACAAGTGCTTTACAGCTTTCTGGTTTTGCAAATGTTGGTTTGAAGGATGTAATAGCTCCTCAAATTTCAGGTTTTATGAATGTTGGTAAAAATGTGAATAGCTTGCAATTGAGTGGATTTATAAATGTTGCCAAGAACATAAAAGGAGCTCAAATAGGTATCTTCAATATCAGCGATTCGATTCGCGGTATTCCCATTGGATTGTTTAGTTTTTCCAGAAAAGGGTATCATCAATTAGAAGTTTCCTATAATGATTTCGTGCCGTATAATGTTTTATTCAGAACGGGCGTAAACGGATTTCACAATATATTTTCAGCTTCGTTTTACCAAGGCCCTACAGAATCGTATGGTATTTATGGATATGGCATAGGATCAAGAATTCCACTTTCTAAAAAATTCAGCCTCGGTTTAGATGCCAAAGTAAATTTCCTGAATCGCAAAAATGCTTGGAATGATGTTCCCGATTTGTGGGCTATGTCATCTTTATACGTTGGTTTTAAACCAGTTAAATGGTTCGAGATTTTCGCAGCACCAGCTTTTCATGCTTATCGTTATGAAAAAGATGTTGCATGGAGCGAGCGCCCTAATCCAACCAAAAATATTGTATTTAGGGAAGAAAATTCTCAAGCCAAGTTTATTGGCTGGACAGGATTTAACTTTGGAATTAGGTTTTTTTAGGCCTTAATTTCCTTTGGTTTTATACTTTGATAATTGTTGTAAGTCATTTTGCATTTGAAATACAAATGCGTTTATATCTTCTTCGAAAACGTAAACAGAGAAAGGAGAATTTTTAAATTTCCCATTTTTAGTTTCAGTAATTTTAAAGTACAAATCCTGATTTTTTGTTTTTGCAACTTCGAATTGATATGTCCTGTTTTTTCTAATTAACTGAGATTGGTAAATGGCTTTGTTATTCATAATAGTTAGATTTTAATTAATAATGAGATTAATAACGAATTGATAAATAAATAATAGTAATGCAATGATAAATAAAACACCTTAAAATTAAAAAAGATTGATATCAAGAAAAACAGGAAAATAATTTTAGCAGCTTAATATTTTAATGATGTAATAATAGTGCAGAAAGAAGTCTAGTTAATTTTTGCTTTTTACAAAACGCAATTGTTTTGCATGTTTCCCATTTTCAGAAATACTTAAAATGTAAACGGAAGGCGCTAAGTTGGCAATGTCAATTTTGTTCGATTCGTTGGGATTTGTTAAGTTACCAGAAGCAATAATCCTTCCTGTTAAATCCGCAATTTGGTAAGTAAATGTTTTACCAAAAGAAGGGGTTTCATTTTTTATAAATAATTGATTACTGGCAGGGTTGGGGTAAACCGTCCAGTTGTTAGTTAATTCAAAATCATTAAATCCTGTATCATCAATTTTTTCGAAATAGGCATTAAAGTCAATAGGGTTGCTTGTTAGCGTATCTACAAAAGAAGCATTTAATGTATCTGTTATCAATGCATTATTTCCCCAGTGCAAGAAAGTATAACCAGGATTCGCAACTGCCTGAATTTTAACAGGAATACCATTAAAATAAACACCTTGCCAAGGATATTCTTCAGGTGTTACCGTACTAATATTTATTTTTCCGGCACCTGCTGGGAACACATCTAAAGTTACATCCACTTGATTTGGCAAATTGAAATGATATTGAATATCGTCACGAACAATCGCAGTGCGCTGAGAAAGCTGATCTTGCAATATTAAGTGATTGTTATAGAAATCATTCATTTGTTGGGGAATGTTATTGGGGTCGCCCCATCGCGCATATTCATTTGGCATTTCTACTACAAAAGAATTGAAGAAGTCATTTTCGAGCGCAAGTAATCTTTCAATTCTATAGGTTGTATTCATATTATCCGCAAAACGATTGATGAAGTAATCGTGAAAACGCCTATTTTGAATGCTTTTTAAGAAAACGTTGATATAAGGATTATTGGGATCTTGATTTAAGAGGTATTCGATATGGTCAAAATAACAATCTACAAAACCCGTTGGCCCAAGGCAGCCTTCCAAATCTATTGCGCAAAAGCGATATCTGTTATTGGTTGCATCTGATTTGTAAATCTTTATGTTGTTTTGCGGCCAGTCTACATTTCCCATCCAACTTTCTGCAATAATATAATCGGTATAATATGTCATATCGAATAATTCGTCAGCCAGGTTCCAGAAATTGGCATTTTCAGGGTCTAGTGCGTTAAATTGAGCTGCAGCATTAAAGAAAGTGTCTACAGAACCTTCAACAGCCCTCAATACGCTTCCGTACCAATAACTTAACGAAAGGATATCGGTTTGATTTTCATCAGCACCATCTAAATGATTAAAATATTCAGTATCAAACTTTTCTCTTAATTCATATAAACCAAAATAACCGCCATTAATATAAACGGTAACGGGTCTCATGGCAGAAAAATAGTTATTGGTTTCTTCTGACATTGCCATGGTAGTAAATCCATCTTTGTAGGGCTGAACCAAATAAGCATTGCTTCCGTTTCTCAAATAAAAATTACTGTATTTAGTGCGGTTAGGCCGGTTCGGAATTACCAAATGTTCGATGGGACCTTCTCCCAAAAGACCATTATCGAGTTCTAATCTGAATGAATGTTGAGGATGTGAGCGACTACCTCCGGCACCTCCATCTATTTGCATTCCTGAGTTTTGTGAAAAGATGAGGCTGTTATCTGTGTCAAAATAATCTACATGCGCCGCTTTTTGCCAATCTTGCGCCCAATTATCAAAAATACCAGTTGGTCCATACAAGTTAGAATTGTCGGTTGTGATGGAAATAATTGGTGTAACGTGGTCTATTCCTATTAAATAAGATGCAGATGTGATTGTGCTTGGAAGTCTATTTGGTGCAAAAATTCTTGCTTTTAAAGTCGTTGATTGAAAAATAAATACAGGAGCACCTGTAAATAATTCGGAGTCTTGAGTAGGGTCGCTTCCGTCGCGCGTAAATCTCACTTCAGATTCAACTGCAGGAGGATTAAAATCACCAATGTTTACATTTATAGGAGTTTGATAAATACCCGACAATATTCCAAAAACAGGAGGTATGGTAGGAACGCCATAACCTAAAGATGCGTTGTTACTTGCTCCTGGAGTAGGTTCTAAGAAATATACTTTGTTAGTAGAGCCATCATCCAGTAAACCAACACTAATGTTCAAGTCCTCTGCATCTATTTCTAATGAACTCAATAGACTGCCACTTGGAGAAAATAAATACACGTTTTCACCACCACCTGAGATTTTAAAGTTGGTGTGAAAGCGAGAAGAGGGATCTACCATTTCGAAATTAGTAGAAACCTGGTTTTGATTGCTCGATTTAAAGTTGATATCAATGTAAGTGTAAAAAGTATTTGGGTCTGTTGCAGCAACATCAAAGGATAAAGAGTTTATTGGGCCAGCAGTTAAACCTGCTTCTATTAATTCTTCCGCAGGAATTATCATTTGGTTTTTTGCTCCCCACCAATAATTACCATAAGGTGCAGGATAATCTTGATTCCCATTTTGAACAGTACCTTCTCCAATTACAACATCATTTAATTTTAGGTTAGGTCTGCGATTGGCGGTTGTTCCGGTTGCATATGTACAAGCAATCGGACTATTGTCCTGAAATCCATAAACGGTAGATGGGTATTCCGTATCAGTTTGATTAAAAACAGAATTGGAAGTCCAGCCTGTTTCTGAATAGGAGCAAACATTAATCAAAATGCTAGAAGCTCCGTCCCAAATAAATGGATTTGAAAATGAATGTGTATTCCAACCAATTATAGGATTATAGCCACCTACAAAAACAACTTGTTCAAAGTCTGATTCATTAACAGGAAATCTATTTTTATCACTGCAATAAACAACAATAAACTCTCCGGGGCCAATGGTATAGGGTTGGAATTTCCACTTATCAACTTCATTTATATCATCGCTTAGCGCATAATTTTCCAGATTAACTGGACTGTTTCCTGCATTGTAAATTTCTATCCAATCTTCGTATTCGAAGTCTTCGTCGGTTAATGTTGAGTAATTTTTATTGGAGCCTTCGTTTATCACAATTTGAGATTGCAATGGAAAGCAAAACAAAATGTAAATTATTGCCAATCCGCACTTTTTCAAACTTTTCATGTAATATTTTGCTACTATATTTTTGCAAGTATACTTAATTACAGGATATAAGTTCCTGTTTAAGAACATTTCAAGAGTTTATAGAATTATAATTCACTTATTCTGCAATTATTTTATAGGAAAAATTGATGGATGCCCCCAGAATTTGAAGCCAATAAATACCTTTTAATGAAGCATTTGAAATGATTAGTTGTTTGCTTTCAGACGAAAACTTTATCTGTTGTTCATAAACAACTTTTCCTGCCGAATTAAAGATTTTCAAATTTCCGATTTGCGGAATGTATGCGGAATAAGTAATTCGCAGTTCTTCTGAAAATGGGTTGGGCGAAATTTTTATTTGAAAATTTTCTTTTAATGGTTCATTTATTGAAACCATATTACTATTTCCCAGAAATTCCTTTTTGGCTATTACCAGCATTGTTGCTTTATTGATTTTCACAAAGTTACCTGTTGGGTCTAACTGAAAGGCGTTTGTGCTGTCTGGATGTTGTAACGACATAAACAAAAATCTTTTATCAGGAGAAAATGTAATTCCTGTAGGTTCTGAACCTCTTGGTGTGGAAGCAAAAATTTTTACCAAAGGACTTTCTTGCGTATGCCCATTCTTCACAACCCAAATAAGATTTTTCGAGCCATCTTGCAACACCCAAAGATTTCCTTCTTCATCAAAAGCAAGATTGTCGTTTCCAATTCCCCAAGGTTCGTTGTAAGTGCTATCCTGGGTTTGTATGTCATAATTTCGGCCGCCCACAAAAGTTTCGAATTGAGAAATGGTTGTTCCATTATCTATAAAACGGTAAATCCGGCCATGTCCTTTTGAAGCAAAGTAAATAAAACCATCTGGTCCAATTTCAACGTCTTCAATTCCGTAGAAAGGCGTTGCGCCTAAATCATAAGCATTTTGATGTGTATTGTTTCGTTCTTCTTGGGTTGAATTTCCAATTGGAATCCAAGTTCCATTGTTGTTTGTGGGGTCTCCAAATTGTAGGATAGAATCTAATTTTAAAACAAAAAGTGCCCCTTCCGATAAATCTCCAGCTGTGTTTGCTATAAATTTATAGACACAGCCCAAAGAGTCATCTTCTCCGTAGTAAACAGTTTTGCTATCTTCAAAAGAAACGACAGCATTTTCGTGTCTCATGCGACCCATTGCCCATAATTTTTGCTGTCCTACGTTTCCATATTCCATTACTTGTCTTGTAACGGGATTTACTTCTACCAGCCAGCCCACATCTTTATAGCCATCGCTATTGGTGTCTACCAAGGTTCTAATTTCTTCGCCCATCAACACAGTTCCCCAAGGAGTTAATCCTCCGGAGCAATTTCTTTCAGTTCTCACTACACCTGAAAAGTCAACAGCTCCAGCATTTTCAATATTCCAAAGTTGTGTTGAAGTATCAAAATGCGCATTCATGATTGACATTCCGCCAAATCCATAATTTTCGTGGTTGAGCGTTATGATACCTTCCGTACTACTACCATTTATAGGAACAAAACAAGTAAAATCAAAGTTTGATGAAAAAACGCCGCCATTGGGATAAGCGTCGCCACTTTGGGCTAATACCTGAAAGTTATGACTTGCAGAAATGATAAATGAATCTGTTTGAAATGCTGGAGCAATAGAAGAAAAACATGCTATCTCAGAACATCTTGGTGAACCTGATTTTTTAACAAGGGTGTCGCAACTGCTTTCTAAATTTAAAAAGTTAGTATGAGCCTCGTTTCCAAAAACAATATGGCTTAATAGAAATAGTAAAGTAGAAAATGCTGTTTTTTGAATAAACATCCGATAATATCTTGAAAATGTTGCGAGTTTATTTATCAAAGATAGGGGTGAATTAAGTTGAAGTTGTCATAATGAAAAAGAAATCACTCATTATGCAACCATTCAAAACAACATTCTCACAGTTTTTATGTGTATTAGTTTTTGTACAATTCCTGTTTTCATTGGAAAGTCAAGCACAAAATACAACACTCAAACAGTCCATTCGTGGAAAAGTAATAGATCAAGTTACGGAACTTCCTATAATTGGCGCAACCGTCGTGATCATTGATTCATCTCCAATAATTGGAACAGTTACAGATTTAAATGGAGAGTTCAAATTGCCTAACATTTCTATCGGTAGAACCGCTTTAAAAATATCAATTATGGGTTATGAAGAAAGGGTGATGAGCAATTTATTGGTTGATGCCGGTAAGGAGATTGTATTAACTATTAAATTAAGTGAGCGCATCAATAACATTAAAGAAGTAGAGATTTCGGCAAGTGGCAGCCAGAATAAAAGCGAGGCTTTGAATGAAATGGCAAGTGTAAGCTCCAGACAGTTTTCTGTGGAAGAAACCAAGCGCTATGCAGGTTCATTAAATGATCCGGGAAGAATGGCGCAATCGTTTGCTGGTGTGGCTTCTTCTAACGACCAAAGCAACGAAATTGTGGTGCGAGGAAATTCTCCAAGAGGTATGTTGTGGAGATTAGAAGGGGTGGAAATAGCTGCCCCAAGTCATTTTGCAAACCAAGGTGCTGCAGGCGGAGCAATTTCTATGTTAAGTGTGAATATGATGGCCAATTCTGATTTTTATACTGGAGCATTTCCCGCTGATTATGGCAATGCTGCTTCAGGAGTTTTCGACATCAATCTAAGAAAAGGAAATAATGAGAAACGCGAATATGCTTTTCAAGTTGGAGTTTTAGGAACAGATATAGCTTTGGAAGGGCCGTTTAAGAAGGGCTACAAAGGTTCCTATCTTATTAATTATAGATACTCCTCATTGGCCTTAATACAAAGAGCCGGAATTGAAATTGTGGGCGATGCTGTTCCTAAGTTTCAAGACCTTTCATTAAATATTCATTTACCAACCAATAAGTTAGGAACCTTTTCTCTTTTTGGATTAGGTGGTTTAAGTGAAATAGATGAAAGTTATTTGGGAAAAAATAACATTTACAAAAGCAGGTTTACTACCAATCTTGGTGTGGCTGGCTTATCTCATAAGTTAATTTTAAATAAATCTTCTTGGCTTAAAACAATTGCCACCTACAACGTAAATGGAAGCAATTACAAAGAACAACTTTTTGACACATCTGAAATTTTTAAAAGAACAACTTTTGTAGAAGAATACAACAATATCGCATTAAGGTTTGCTAGTACTTTGCACCATAAAATTTCTGCAAAAAACAGCTTTAAAGCAGGTGTTATTTTGAGCAAATTAAATTTCAATTTGCTGGCAGAGAGCTATAATGAAAATTCTAGTAAGTTAGAACCAGAACTAAAAAGTAAAGGAGGTTCTGCGTTAATTCAAAGTTTTATTAGCTGGCAATATCGCCCGAACAATTTATTAACCTTGAATGGTGGAGTGCATTACAGTCAATTTTTATTGAATAATAGCATTGCTGTAGAACCAAGATTGGGCGCAAGATATAAGCTAAGCGCAAACAAAACGCTTACAGCAGGTTTAGGAGTTCATTCTCGTTTAGAAGATATGGGAATTTATTTCGCCAATACAAATAAACCAGGAGATCTATTAGAACAAGCCAACAAATCTTTGGGTTTTAGTAAAGCAAGACACGCTGTTCTTGGTTATGAGCAATTGCTTACCGAGCATCTATTTATGAAAGCTGAGGTGTATTACCAGCAATTGTACAATGTACCTGTTTCGAGAGACACATTAGATGGATTAACTATGATAAATTTGACCCAAGGTTACACTACCGTTGCTGCCACCAACAAAGGAACGGGTGAGAATTACGGAGTGGAATTGACCTTAGAAAAATATTTTTCAAAGCGATATTTTTTCTTGTTCACATCCTCGCTATACCAATCAACAGCAAAAGGATCTGACGGAATTAGTCGGAATACTTTGTTCAATGGAAATTACAATAGTCAGTTAAGTATCGGAAAAGAATTTGTGATGGGGCGCAATCGATTAAGTACTAGTTTACGAGGAATTTTAGCAGGAGGAAGAAGGTATACTGCAGTGTTATTAGACGAGTCCATTGCTTCAGAAAGGACGGTTTATGACAACAATAATTTGAATGCTCTTCAAATGGAGCCTTATGTAAGGTTCGATTTTCAGATAAACTACACCATCAACAAAAAGAAAACAACGCGTGTTTGGAAAATTGACATTCAAAATGTATTGAATCGCGCCAATCCTGCCGGTTTGTATTTTAATTCTGATTTGAAAAAAGTAGAAACAGCTACACAGTTAGGCATTTTACCTACACTTAGTTATAGGATTGAATTTTAATAAAAAAGCGGCTAGTTATTTCTAATTAGCCGCTTTTAAAAAAATTAAAAAACATTTACCAAGACACCTTCATAGAATAATATTCATAGTTTTCAAATCCAACAAAAAAGGCAGAATTACCATCTAAAGGCATTCCTGTTCCAGGTAAAACCGCAAAGTAAGAATATGGTTTTTCCTTATTCACAATGCGAACAGGTGCTTCGTACAAGCCATCATTTGTTACTGTTACAACAACAGATGTTTTCTTGTATGTTTCTGATGTTTGCACATATTTACTTAAATCATCATTAAAAAACAAAACCAATTTACCTCCAGAAATGCTTGGGTAAAATGTGTTAGCCAAGTCAACATCAGTTGATTGATTTGATTTATTTGCGACGATAGAAAATTTCTTTTCGCCCGTTTCAGTGAAACCCATAATCATAATATCTCCTCTTAAATAAGTGTAAGTGTATTCAAATTGAGCAGCTGAACCTGGAGGACCTTTAGGAGCGCCTTTGGTTTCTTTATATTTTTCGCCTGTTAAGAAGAAAGTATCACCATTCTGTAAAATCGATTTTACTTCCGCATTTTCCATTGGAGCATCGAAAGCAGAAAGCACTATGCTTCCAAATTCTCCATTGTTTGCTTGCATAAACCAAGCTCCATTGCTTTTCTTTTCGCCTGTAAACACTTTTTTATCATCACTATAAAATCCTGCAATTACAAACTTTCCCTCGGCAGTGAAAATATCTGCAGAACCACGAAATTTATGAGGCGCTTCTAATGTTAGTAATTGGCTCTTTGGTGTTCCACTATTTGCGGGGAAATACGTAACTCTTGTTTTTTCATTTTGACTATTTTCAAGTACCCAAGTTGTTAAGTAAACTTCACCTTTGTTGTTTACAGAAACTCGGTGTGAGTAATAATTATCTTCGTCTGAAACTCTGATACTGGATTGTGAAATTTGTTTCCAGTTCTCATCATAAACAGTTGCTATGTATTTATCTCCAGAATCTTTCACCGAAGGTAAAGTTTCGATGATTGCTACTTTTTTGCCATCAGGAGAGCTGCCCGAATTAAGATAGCCTGTTTTTAAAGCCTTTTCGTAATTGTAATTCGCGCCAACTCCAATTTTTTCGGCGTCTAGTTTTCCTGCTTTGTTGATTTTTGAAACATAAGCACGAACTTGTTTAATATTTTTATCTGTCTCAGAATGAAGGAAATACATCCCACTGCTGGTTGGTACAAATCCTTCACCATTGTAAATAATTTTAGGTTGCATATTGGTTTGCACATCAATCTTTTCTTCGCTAAAGCCCATAAAGTTTTTTTCGAATGCATAGGCAAAATATTGCCATCCAAGATTCAAACTTTTTATGGTTAAATAATTTACTTCGGGCGAAGAATATGTTTGTAAAATATTGTTCCTACCTGGTTTGAAGTCTATTTTCTCTCCAGTAGAAAGGGTTGGTTGTGCCCAAGTAGAAATCGTTACTAAGGAAACAAAAACAGCGGTGATTAATTTTTTCATTTTTATTAGTTGTTTGATGGTTATTTAGGAATTGCGGCAAGTCTTTTCTTTAAATCGGCAAGTAACATGTCGTAACTTTCTTTGCGCTTACGTTCGGTTTTTCCGAGGTCTTCTTTATTTAGTTGTTGAATGAGTGCATTTAGTTTTTCAGCATCTCTTGTTAAGTAATACCCTTCCAAGAGATTTATCATAAGCGCCAAAGCAACATCATCATTTATTCTTGCCTTTTTATCTCCAGGTTTTCTTTCACTTAATGCTTTTTCCCAAATTCCAATTGGAGATTTAAGGCTTTCGAGCGCTTCTTTTTCATTATTTCCTAATTGCGCAACATGTGATGAAAATTCGTTGAAAGCTAATTTCAAATCGGCATATTCAGGATCATCGCTTTTCACATAATTAATCTCTACTTCTCTTTTAATACTCGCAAATCCGAATTGATCATTCACCAAACTATCTATATACGTTAGGTTTTTTTGTAGAATTTTTTGTTCTACATCTTTTACCAATAAATCGCGGTTATAAGAAGGCATTTTGTCGGATGATCCTCCTTTAACTACTGTATATGAATTTAGTTTTTGAGGAGTATTGCTTAAAAGCACCGTTCCGTCGGGAGCCTCTACCTTTACAGACATTGGATGACGGTAGCTGTATTCTAGCGCATACATTGTTCTGTTTTGCGTTTGGCCATTTTGCAAAACATTTACAACCTGGCTGGTTACACGCGGTTCTGTAAAATCGAAACCGTAAAGTGTTACCGAAATCTTTACTGCATTTTCAGCATTGTTTTCAAAACCCTCTAGTTTAATGTAAGTGTCGGCCAAAACCTTGTAATCATAGGTTGTTTGGTATTTTGGCAAGGCCGGTTCGCTATAGTAAGGTTTAGGCAATTCGTATAAAACAGGCTTTTTCGGGGCGCTTCCGGTAATCATTCTTTCAGCGAGTTTATCTGTTCCGTCTAATTTCTTATACTCAGCCATGTCTTTATCAAAACGGTCTTGTACTTCTTTTTGTCTTGCTGGATATGTGCGTTCTTCTTCAGCAACTCTTGCTCTTTCAGCAGCTTGGCGTGCTTCAAAGTCTTTTCTTAATTCCTCGTTTTTTGCTTCATAAGCAGCAATTACAAAAGACTGGTAATTTTTAATTGTTGCTGATAATGGCTTTGATGGCAATTGATGAAATGTGAATTTAATTTCTTCATCTTTAATTTTTTGGGCTGAAACGGAAGTACTAATTGAAATAAATAGTAATCCAAAGATAAAAAGTGGATGGTTTTTCATAATATAGTTGTGGGCGCAAAAGTAATATGTTTTTAGGCTGAACTACTATTCCTATTTTTTTTAAAGTTCAAAAGAGTAAAAATTTTTCTACAAACAAATTTAAACATCAATATCTTCGTACGCTTAAAACACTCACATGTACGGAAAATATCAGCAGTTTCTTCAAGAAGAATTACAAGCAATAGAACAAGCAGGGCTTTATAAACGCGAAAGAGTTATAATTACTCCACAAGGAGCAGATATAAAGGTAAATACGGGACAAGAAGTCATAAATTTCTGCGCGAATAATTACTTAGGATTATCTTCTCATCCAGATGTTGTGGCAGCTGGGCATAAAACACTCGATTCTCATGGTTTCGGTATGAGCAGTGTGCGTTTTATATGCGGAACGCAAGACATTCACAAAACATTAGAACAAAAGCTTTCCGAGTTTCTTGGAACAGAAGATACCATCTTGTATGCCGCTGCTTTTGATGCGAATGGGGGTGTTTTTGAACCCTTGTTTGGCGCAGAGGATGCAATTATCTCAGATTCATTAAATCATGCATCTATTATTGATGGGGTCCGTTTGTGTAAGGCTGTAAGATATCGTTACAACAATAACGACATGGCCGATTTAGAAGCAAAACTTATTGAAGCCCAGGCTCAGCGTTTCCGCATTATCGTTACTGATGGTGTATTTTCTATGGATGGATATATTGCTCAGTTGGACAAAATTGTTCCATTGGCAGAAAAATACAATGCTCTAATCATGGTAGACGATTGCCACAGTTCTGGATTTTTAGGCAAAACAGGAAGAGGAACAGCTGAACATTGCGGTGTTTTTGGAAAGATAGATATTATTACAGGAACACTTGGTAAAGCTTTAGGCGGAGCAATGGGTGGATTTACTTCTGGTAAAAAAGAAATTATTGATTTATTAAGACAACGTTCTCGCCCGTATTTGTTTTCAAATTCATTAGCACCATCTATTGTTGGGGCAAGTATTGCAGTTTTAGATTTATTAAGTTCGAACACGCATTTAAGAGATAAATTAATGGATAACACGCTTTACTTCAGAAGTAAAATGAAGGAAGCTGGTTTCGATATAAAAGAAGGTGTTCATCCTATATGTCCAATAATGTTATATGATGCCAAGTTAAGTCAGGTTTTTGCAGAAAAGTTGTTGGCTGAAGGTATTTATGTAATTGGTTTTTATTATCCAGTAGTACCGAAAGACCAAGCCCGAATTAGAGTACAGATTTCAGCTGGACATGAAAAGCATCATTTAGACAAAGCCATTGCTGCATTCATAAAGGTTGGCAAAGAACTCAATGTAATTACTAACACATCAATAAATTCCACTATCTGATTATGAAAAAAAATTTAATCGCAATCGGCCTTTTCTTGGGTTGTGTAATTTCCACTCAAGCGCAAGAAACAGCTCCAGAACCAACAACGAAGTTTAAAAAGTTTTATTCAGCATCTGCCTCCGAAGTAATTTTTTCTGGGGCTGATTTTGGAAAAGTTTCTATAACAGCAATCGACCCTAATGGACTTCCAGTTGCTTCAGTATCGGCCACTCCAGAGATAATTCCAAGATTTTCAGCTTTCTTACATTTAGCTAATCAGCTGCATTTTAATGTTAGTAACACTTTCGGATTCTACACAGGGTTTGGATTACGCAATATTGGTATGATAAATAAGTTTAATGATTCACTCCGCATTAAACAACGATTCTATAGCTTTGGAATTCCAGTTGCTTTTAAAATAGGCAACATGGGCAAAAAAATTTATTTCTCAGCAGGAGCAGAAGCAGAATTCTTTTTTCATTATAAGCAAAAAACGTATGCAGGAAATGAAGGAAGAAGAGGAGACAAGGCACAGAAATTTAATGAGTGGTTTTCAAAGCGCAATAACATCTTTATGCCTTCTGTTTTTGTGGAGTTTAACTTCGGAAAAGGTAATTATTTAAGATTGAAATACTACCTCACGGATGTTTTAATTAATGGTAAACAAAACTTCGCCGTGAATGGAGTAACATCTAATTTTACAGTAGAAAGAAGCCAGTTGTTTTCTTTGTCTTTAGGAAAAGTAGTAGGGAAGAAAAGGAAATAGGATTTATTCAAACAAAAAAAGGCAGCTGTTTCACATTTGAAGCAGCTGCCTTTTTTGTTAAAATCTTATAATTAATGACTAACCACTAATTTCTTAGTAATCATTCCTTTTTCTGTCATTAGGTTTATCAGATAAATTCCGTTTGCGAAGTCAGACGTGTTTAATGTGATTCTTTGTTTTTCTGCATTCTCAATTGTTTGTGAGAATATAACCTGACCAACAGTATTTACAACGCCAATTCTTGCATTCATGGCTTTAGAAAGATGTAAGTCAATATTTACTTCAGCACTTGCCGGGTTGGGAACTAATTGAAAGTAGTTAGCCTTATCGAAATTACTAAAGCCTGTTGCATCTAATTCCCAGCAATCTCCGTGTATTTCTGTTACAGTTCTTTCTATTAAGTTGCTAACGATGTCTACAATTTTATCTATACAAATAATACTATCAGTCATTTCATAATAGTGAATTCTGCATAAAGGAGCTGGCTCTGTAAACTTTCTAATAATTGAGTCTTGGTAGCTTATCCCGATTACTTTTTTTCCACCTAATAAAAAGGAAGGTTGTACAGGATATTCCTCTGGATTAACCAAATTTTCAACATTCCAGATTTTAATCCCCTTCATATCAAATTCGTAAGAAGTAACAGACGTGTTAGGATTTAAAATACCAATATCTACAAATTTTTCAGAGAAATCAACATTTAGAATACTTAAAGCAACGGTATCATTTGGATTTAACAAACCACCTGGGAAATTGCAATGGTTATGGGGAACATTACCATTGTGAGGATGGTTTTGACCAAAATTCACACAACTAGAAATTAATGTTGCATCAAAAACTGTAATTCTGTTATCTTGATTGATATCGTTACAAGGAGTAGGAGAAATATCAGAGCCTAAAATATCATCTACATACTTATTGGCATCGGCCATTTCTTGTGTACCGGTTGTATTGATATCACCCATAATGCGCGTCCCTCCACAAGCACCTTCACAATCTAATTTTGCTGAACCATATACTTCTCCATTACAATCTACATAAGGGTTGCACTCTTCTGCTAAAGCAATAGCTTTTTGTCCTTGTGCATTCATACTTAATTTAACACAAACCTGCGCCCAGTTATTGGTATGAGATAGTTCTGTTCTACCAAGTGCATCAGGAGAATTGTCCCAATTAACTTTAACTACCATCGTATATGTTCCTGTGTCTAAATCTGTTATATCTACCCATTGGCAATCTAAACCAGCACCATAAATATCACCGCATTGTCTTGAAATCCCCATATTTCCACAACCATATTGTGCATTTCCACCGTCGCCACATTCTAAATCTAACACACAAAATCCATTTTTAAAACCAACAGGAATCGCGAAGCCTTGAGTATCATACATTACATATTCCGCATACCCTTCATAGTGCCAATGTCCATGGCAGTTTCCGTAAGAAAATTGTGTAGGATGACTCTGAGGAGAACCGATATAATAATCTGCAGTTCCTATATTTTTGATATGTGTTGTAAAACGAATAATATCACGCGTTCCATAACCTGTAAGACAACCTTCTACAACATGGCAATTAGAAGCATTTATTGTTGTTAAATAAACAGAAGTTCTAATTACGTCTTCCAAAACAACTAAATCAGGTCGCCCTTCAGGACAATTTGGGTCGCCATCTTCATAGCAAATTCCACTCTCTATTGTTGCTAAAGGATTGTAGTTGCAAGCAGTTGGGTCCATACAGCCTACAATTGGGCCATTGTAATTTAAAGACCAATTTATTTCTCCTGTGCAAGATGTTCCTACATCGCCCACTCTGATATAATAAGTTGAACCAGCTTGCATTAAAGCATTAACCCTTGCTTGTTGTCCGCAGCCTCCAGCATTATCGTCATAATAAATAGTTCCTTCGTTTCCTTCAGAAATTAATACACCAGCGCAATGGTCGTAAACCCATAATTTTGTATCACAAGTATTGGTTCCGCAAGTTGAAATAAAATACATACCAGAAGAATCAGGAGTAAACTTGTACCATTGGTTGGCTGTTTCAGCTATAAATTGACCGGGTTGAACTATTTGAGCCGAGTTACAATCTTGTCCTGGAGGGCAATTAAATAAAGCCGAAGTCCCTGCTCCATAATTTCCACCACTAGAAATTAACACACCATTTAGTTTTAAGGTATAAGAACCTTGTCCATAACTACAACAAATCCCATCACCAGCGGCATCTGAAATTGTGAAATTTAGACATGTTCCTGGGTTAACACAAAATGTATCTCCTACAGCTCCGCCTGAAGCAACAACTGTAGAACCATTATTAATAGTCCAGCTAATTTCTCCTGGATATTGGTCAGGAACAATAGTTAATTGTACTTCAACTTGAGGAGAAATACATTGTGCTGACGCTATAGAAGGCGCCACAAAAACTATTAACAAAAGAGCGTAAAAAGCGTGTAAAAGGTTCTTCATTTTGTAGTTATTGGTGGTTAAACTTAAGGGAAACAAAGCTAATCAAATTTATTAAAAGACAAAACTGTTTGATAATTAAACCATTATGGCTTTGTTTTGAAGTATTGATTCTATTTCGGTAATTACATTTTCTGTAAGTAAAGGCAGTATTTCCAATGCTTTGATATTATCAAGGATATGGCTGGTTTTAGAACCACCTAAGATTACAGTACTTACATTTGGGTTTTTTAAACACCAAGCTATCGCCAATCCTGGCATAGAAACGCCCAAATCTCCAGCTAAGCTTGTAAGTTTTTTGGTTTTTTCAATAGCATCTGTTGTTAACACTTTTTCTTTTAACCAATCTAAACCATCAATGCTTAATCTAGTATCGGTAGGAAAACCGTTGTTGTATTTTCCTGACAATATTCCTGAAGATAAAGGAGACCAGATTGTAGAACCGTAACCATATTCTGTAAACAATGTTTTATATTCTTCCTCAAACCTGTAACGGTGAAGCATATTATATTGAGGTTGCTCCATTGTAGGTGCAATTAAATGTTCGCGTTTCGCAATTGTTATAGCCTCAAGAATTTCTTCGGCACTCCATTCGGAAGTTCCCCAGTATAAAATTTTGCCTTGTCTTATCAAGTCGTTCATTGCCCAAACTGTTTCTTCAATGGGCGTATTTGGGTCAGCTCGATGACAAAAATATAAATCCAAATAATCCAGTTGAAAACGCTTAAGCGCCGCTTCGCAGCCTTCCATAACATGTTTGCGCGAAAGGCCAGTTTGATTAGGCTTGTCTCCACCCCAAAACACTTTACTTGAAACCACATAAGAAGAGCGCTGCCAATTCATTTTCTTCAAAATATTTCCCATCACAATTTCACTCTTTCCTCGTGAGTAAATTTCTGCATTATCGAAAAAGTTTATGCCATTTTCATAAGCTGTAACCATGAGCTGCTCAGCAACATCATCTGTAATTTGTTTTCCAAAAGTTAGCCAAGAGCCCAATGATAGCGCCGATAACTGCAAACCTGATTTTCCTAATCTACGATATTCCATTTCTTTTTAAATTTTAATCTTGTAAAGTTAACTTGTTTGATATTCTTTCTTTTATAACAGGAGCTTCCATGTTCTTAAGTCCCCAAGTAACAATTTGTTCCATAATTGGTTGTAAACTTTTTCCTAAATCGGTTAAGCTGTATTCAACTTTAGGCGGAACAACAGGAAAAACCTCTCTTTTAACAATTCCATCTTGTTCCAATTCTCTTAACTGTTGAATAAGCATTTTTTCTGAAATCATTTCTATTTGATCCCTTAGTTCACTAAAACGCATGGTTCCACCTATTAAATTCCATACGATTAGTGCTTTCCATCTGCCTCCAATTAAATTTAGAACATGCGTTACAGGACAAGCTGAAAGTAGACTTTTATTTACAAAATTTGTGGAGGATGTCTTTATTTTAGTCATAGCTTACTATTTAGTAAGTACATAACAACGGGGTAAGTACTTGCGGCAAAGTTAGTTTATATTGTTATTTGTGCAATAATTTAAAAACTAAAAAAATGAAAATTACTGTTACTGGTTCATTGGGCCATATTTCAAAAACTATTGTCATTAATTTGTTGCAAGCTGGTCATCAAGTGAATGTAATTACAAGTTCAGCATCTCGCAAAGATGAAATCGAAAAACTAGGTGCAACTGCATTTGTTGGAAATGTAGAAGATGCTGATTTAATTAATGATGCATTTAAAGGAGCGGATGCGGTTTATTTGATGATTCCTCCAAAATGGGGAGTTACCAATTGGTTGGGTTACCAAAAAGCCGTTGCCGATAATTATGTAAATGCTATAGAGTCAAATAAAATTAACTATGCAGTTGTGTTAAGCAGCATTGGCGCACACATGGGAACAGGAGCTGGCCCAATTGATGGCTTGGCATATTTAGAAAATGCATTAACAAAATTGTCTAATGTTAATGTATTGAACTTAAGACCAAGCTACTTTTTTTACAACCTTCACCAGCAAGCGGGAATGATTAAGCAAGCAGGAATTATGGGAAGTAATTTTGGTGCTGAGCATACTATTGTGTTAACCCATACATCAGACATTGCAGAAGTTGCAACTAATGCATTATTGCACCTCGATTTCAAAGGCCAATCGGTAAAATATATCGCCAGTGATGAGAGAAAAATTTCTGAGGTTGCATCTGTATTAGCTGAATCTGTTGGAAAAACAGGCACGCCATGGATTGAATTTTCTGACGAACAATCGTTTCAAGGTATGTTACAAGCTGGCTTAAATGAAGAAATGGCAAATGGTTATGTAACTATGGGAAAAGCAATGAGAACCAAAGAAATGGAATCTCATTACTGGAACAATCGTCCAGAAAAATTAGGAAAAGTAAAATTGGAAGATTTCGCTAAAGAGTTTGCTGCTGCGTTTTAGTGTTTGAAACTTTCGGTGGCTTCGAGTGCCTCAGCCAATGGCAATCTAGCCGCTGGCTGAGGTTCTCGAAATCAGCGGTTGAAAGGGGCTCGATTCAGAGGCTGAACTTGTAGAATCGGTGGCTGAGGTTCTCGAAGCCCCGATTATTTTCTTTATTCATTTTCAAAACAGTAATTCCTTACCTTTGCGCGAACATTAAACGGGTAAAACTGTTTTAAAAACAACGATGGATAATAATCAATTACTCGCCGTAGACGCAACAATATTGTTTGCAGGAGATTCTGGCGATGGAATACAACTCACAGGAAGTCAATTTACCACAACTACAGCTCTTTATGGAAACGATGTAAGTACGTTTCCTAATTTCCCTGCCGAAATTCGTGCCCCACAAGGTACACTGGCGGGCGTTTCTGGCTTTCAACTTAAGTTTGGAAGTGAAGAAATTTATACTCCCGGCGACCAAAGCGATTATTTGGTAGTAATGAACGCTGCTGCGCTGAAAGCAAATTTAAAGCAGCTCAAAGCAGGAGGAACAATCATAGCCAATTCAGAAGGTTTTGACCCTAAAAATCTTAGACTTGCTAAATATCCCGAGGGAATTAATCCTTTAGAAGATGGAAGTTTAGATGGCTATAAACTTTTCAAAATAGATGTTACCAAACTAACCAAAGCGACTTTAGAAGGCAGTGGTTTGGGAACCAAAGAAATTGACAGAACTAAAAATATGTTCGTGTTAGGTTTTATCTATTGGATATTTAACCGACCGCTCGACACAACAATTAAGTTTATTGAACAACAATTTGCAAAACGCCCAGAAATTGTTGAGGCAAATATCAAAACATTAAAGGCGGGTTTTCACTACGGAGACACTACCGAAACTTTAATGCAAAGGGTACAAGTAAGACCTGCTCAAATTGCTCCTGGTGTTTATAGAAATATTAATGGTAATCCCGCTACTGCTATTGGCCTAGTTGCAGCTGCCGAAAAAGCAGGTTTGAAATTGTATTTAGGATCTTACCCAATAACACCCGCTTCAGATATTTTACATGAGCTTTCTAAATACAAGAATTTTGGTGTTCAAACTTTTCAGGCGGAAGATGAAATTGCTGCCATTTGTTCTGCTATTGGAGCCTCTTTTGGTGGTTCTTTGGCGGTTACAACTTCATCTGGTCCTGGAATAGCGTTAAAAACCGAAGCAATTGGTTTGGCTATTATGTTAGAATTGCCATTGGTAATCATCAATGTGCAAAGAGGAGGACCATCAACTGGTTTGCCAACAAAAACAGAACAAGCAGATTTACTACAAGCTGTATATGGCCGTAATGGAGAAGCGCCTCTGCCTGTTATTGCAGCGCAAACGCCATCAGATTGCTTTGCTGCTGTGTACGAAGCTTGTAGAATTGCAGTTGAACACAGTACGCCTGTTTTCTTTTTAAGTGATGGATATTTGGCAAATGGTGCCGAACCTTGGAGATTTCCTTCCTCATCAGATTTACCAGCCATCACCCCAAATTTTGCAAAACCTCTGCCCGAAGGAGAAAAGTTTCTTCCTTATTTACGCGATGAGAAATTGGCCCGCAAATGGGCAATTCCTGGTATAAAAGGATTAGAGCACCGCATTGGTGGTTTAGAAAAAGAACACGAAACCGGAAATATTTCTTACGACCCCGATAACCATGAGTTTATGGTGAAACTAAGGGCGGAAAAAATCCAGAAAATTGCGGATACAATTCCTTTGCAAACCATTGATAATGGACCTTCAAAAGGAAAATTATTAGTTGTTGGTTGGGGCTCAACTTACGGTTCTATTAAAACTGCTGTTAAAATGGCTTTGGCAGAAGGCTATGAAGTTGCACACGCGCACATTCGCTATCTGCAACCCTTTCCAAAAAATTTGGGCGAAGTGTTAAAGAACTACGAGCAAATCTTAGTGCCAGAAATGAATAATGGACAACTGGTTAGGATGCTCAGAGACCAATTTTTAGCACCTGCAGAGGGTTTCAACAAAATTAAAGGAATGCCTTTTTCATCTGAGGAATTGTTCCAAAAAATTAAATTAATGTCACAATTATGAGCATAGCAATAGAGGAAAAAGAACCAGTTGCGTTTACTTCCAAAGACCTTGTAACAGACCAAGATATTCGCTGGTGCCCTGGTTGTGGAGATTATTCAATTTTAAAGCAGGTACAAACTGTGCTCCCAGAAATGGGACTGAAAAAAGAGGAAATTGTATTTATTTCAGGAATCGGCTGCTCTTCTCGTTTTCCATATTACATGGAAACGTATGGCATGCATAGTATTCATGGCCGCGCAACGGCTGTTGCCTCTGGTCTTAAAGCCACGCGTCCTGAATTAAGCGTTTGGGTTATTACTGGTGATGGAGATTCCATGTCAATTGGAGGGAACCATTTCATACATATGTTGCGCAGAAATTTTAACTTGAATGTGCTGTTGTTTAACAATGAGATTTACGGTCTTACAAAAGGTCAATATTCACCAACATCAGAATTAGGAAAAGTCACCAAGAGCACGCCAATGGGCTCTATTGACCACCCTTTTAATCCTTTAGCTTTGGTGCTTGGTGCAGAAGGAACATTCGTATCACGCACCATGGACCGCGATCCAATTCACATGCGTACTATCTTAAAACGTGCTAACGAACACCAAGGAACATCATTGGTAGAGATTTATCAAAACTGTAATGTTTTTAATGATGGAGCTTTTGAAATATTCACCGAAAAATCATCCAAAGCTCAGCAAACTTTGATGGTAGAAAATGGTCAGCCATTGATATTCGGTGCAACAAAAGAAAAGGGAATTGTTTTGGATGGCTTCCATCCAAGAGTGGTAAATTTAGAAAATGTTTCCACTAATGATTTGTGGATTCACGATGAGCGCGACCGAGTGAAAGCTGGAATCTTGACACGCTTTTTCGATGATGGCTCTTCTGTAGAACATTACCCAAGACCATTCGGAGTTTTTTATGTAGAAGATCGTTTCACATACGAAACTGCATTTCAAGCGCAGATTCAACATGCCATCGAAACAAAGGGAAAAGGAAATCTGGATGCTTTGCTCAAAGGCAATAGTACCTGGGAAGTGAAAGCATAAGCAATCAGCATGTACATTTACCTTAAAACCATTCACATTATCTTTATTGTAACATGGTTTGCTGGGCTTTTCTATTTTCCCCGACTATTGATATATGACGTGGAGGCAAGATTAAAACCCGTTGTAGAAAGTAAAATTTTGGTGGAACAATTCCGCATCATGCAGAAGCGTCTGCTTTTTGGAATTACATGGCCATCCATGGTAATAACTATTATTCTAGGAATTTTGTTAAAAACGGAATCTCCACATATTAATTGGGGCGACACTTGGTTTGTTGTAAAATTGATTTTTGTTTCCTGTCTCATTTTTTATCATTTAAGTCTTCATAAAATTTACAATGACTTAAAAAGAAATGAAGTAAAAGTAACGGGCACATTTTTAAGAATTTGGAATGAGGTAGCTACTGTTTTTCTCATTGCCATTGTGTTTTTGGTGGAATTTCAAAATACCATCAGCATGTTGTATGGCTTAGCTGGACTAGCTGTACTAATTGCAGTTTTAATGGCTGCAATTAAAATTTATAAGCTGTTAAGAGAAAAAAACGCATCTTGAGCCAAGTTTTATTTGGTTTTACTTGCATGCGTTTACTTTTACTACTTCAATTTCAGGCACTATTACTTTCTGCCCAAACACACTTACCGCCTATACCACATTGGAAGGGAAAAAGTGAGGCATTATTGCAAAGCGCCACATCTAAATATGCAACTCCATTCGAAAAATCTAATGGTCTAAAATCGGCCAGCATCGAAGAATTTGAAATTTGGTTCGATAACATTTCCATCAACAATCAACAAATTTCAAAGAAAACAATTGCCATCACTGCTGAGGGACAACCACTAAATGCTTATGTGTTTTCTGAAAACAGGGCAATGCGCGATAGTTTTAAACGCAGCGATTTGCCATTGGTGCTTTTTCAGGGTGGTATTCATTCTGGAGAAATTGATGGGTTAGATGCAGGTATGTTGCTCTTTCGGGATTTATGTGAAGGAAAACTTAATGAAATAAAAGGTAAAGTTGACCTTGTGTTTATTCCTGTTTTAAATAAAGATGGGTTGTTGCGCGCATCAACATACAACAGAATTAACCAAAGAGGACCTGAGTTGCAAGGCTGGAGGGCCAATTCCTTGAATCAAAATCTTAATAGAGATTATACCAAGCTCGATAGCAAGGAAGTACGCGCTGTGGTTTCTTTAATAGCGCAATTGAAACCAGAATTATATGTGGATATTCATGTTACAGATGGAGCAGATTATCAATATGACATAACTTATGGATTCGTTGGAAAGTTTGGCTATTCACCCGAAATTTCTCATTGGCTCGAAACTAATCTGAAATTCCAAGCAAATAAAGCACTTTTAGACAATGGGCATATTCCTGGTCCATTGGTCTTTTTGCGGAACGAAAGCAAGCCTAGTCTTGGAAATGATGATTACATGCATGAACCCAGATTTTCAAATGGATACGGAGGAGCGCGCCATACTCCTTCAATCTTGGTCGAAAATCATTCTTTAAAGCCATTTAAACAGCGTGTTTTAGGAACGCGAGTTTGGTTAGAAGCTACCTTACAGGCTGTAATTAACGGTAAAATGGAGTTGAGAGCGGCCATTAAAAAAGACGAAAATGCGTATAATGCTGAGGTTACTTTGGACTGGGATTTCCCAAAAGAAACTAATGACAGCATGTTATTTTTAGGTGTCGAAACTGTTGAGAAAATGAGCGAAGCGGCAGGAATGAAAATCACCACATGGAACGCGCTTCCAAAAAATGAAAAAATTCCAGTTTGGGAACAAAATGTTGCTACTATAAAAGTAAAAAAACCTTCGTATTACATCGTTCCCGTAAACCGCATTGAAGTAATTGAAAGATTAAAAATCCATGGTGTTGAAATGAAATTTTTGCGCAACGATACTTTAATTGATGTTGAGTTATATCGGGTTGCTGATATGAAAATAAGCGGAACGGCACCTTTTCAGGGAAGAATGAGAAATATGGCAACAACAGAACCTTTCTTCAGTAAGATGGCATTTCGTAAAGGTAGCGCACTCATTAGCACCCGGCAGGCATTGGGCGATTTAGCAATGCTACTGTTGGAGCCATCATCTGGAGATTCTTATTTCCAATGGGGTTTCTTTGCAGATATTATGGAACGCACAGAGTATTTCGAGAAGTATGCAATGGCAACATTGGCAGATGAAATGATGAAATCTCGTCCTGAGTTGAAAGCACAATTTGATCAAAAATGTCAACAAGATTTAGATTTTGCATCAAGTGCAGATGCTCGGTTACGTTGGTGGTACGACCATTCTGATTGGGCAGATGAAAAATGGTTGATTTATCCTGTAGGCAGAATAAATCAATAATTTCCTCACCACTCAATTGTTGATGAAACATTTATTTTAGAGAATTCCAGCTCTCTTTTTTTGTGATTTTTGCCTCGATGGAGCATCTTACTTATATCGATTACATAATTATTGCCATTTTACTTTGGGGATTTATCAGTGGATTTAGAAAAGGACTAATAATGCAGTTAACCTTAATTGCAGGAATTATTTTAGGATTATGGCTGGGTGTAAACTGTATTGATTTTGTAGAAAAATGGCTTTTAGAAAAAGATTTTTCCTCTGGTGCGTGGTTAAAACCAATGGCGTTTATAATCATTTTTATAGCTGTTTACGGTGTAGCATACATTAGCGGGAAAGCTTTGTCAACACTCATAAGTCTTGTAATGCTTGGCATATTCAATAAAATTGCTGGAGGCATTTTCGGTATGCTCAAAATGGTTTTACTGTCAAGTTTTTTCATTGTTCTAATCAACACTGCAGGCTTTTCAGATTTTTCCAAAGAGCAAGAAAAAAAATCTGAGATGTTTGGAAGTATTTCTGCCCCTGCACTTTTTTTATTTCCCAAAATAGAAGAAAAGATAAACACATCAGCTAAATCCATTTTTTAAATAAGGGCAATTATTTCAAGTCTTTCTTATGCAAACATCATTTAAATATTCCTTGGAAGGTCAAGAATCAGAAAGACTGTTATTCAGAAGAATTACCGATAAAGACTTTGATACATGGCTGGAATTCTGCAAATATCCAGATTCTCTAAAGTACATTTTTTCTCAGCAACAACTTGCTAATGAAGACCCTGTTAAGCGATGCAAAATTTGGTTCGAAAGAGTTTTTCATAGATATGAAAATGGGTTAGGAGGAATGAATGCGCTTATTGATAAAAACACCAACGAATTTGTTGGGCAATGTGGTTTATTAATTCAAACCATCGATAATTTAGAAGAATTAGAAATAGGCTATTCATTAATGCCGCTTCATAGGGGAAAAGGTTATGCAACTGAAGCAGCAAAAAAATGTAAATTATTTGCCTTTGAAAATCAATTTAGTGATTCACTAATCTCCACTATCCATATTGAAAATGAAGCATCTGCAAAAGTTGCTATTGCTAATGGAATGAGCTTAGAAAAGACAACTTTTAGTAAAGGCGACCCTGTAAATATCTACAGAGTTTTCAAATAAAAAAGGGCGCCCTTTTGAGACGCCCTTTTCGTTAGGTTAATTAATTGAAGTGTTATTTTGTTTTGCTAAACTTAGCTGTGCTTCTTTTCTGATTTCCTTCTAAGGTAATCTGATAAA
>JAIXYK010000061.1 GCA_027490225.1 Bacteroidota bacterium
AAATGTGCTTTTTACGCTTGTAATGTATTAAAGCCAGTTATTTTCATATTTATTTAATAAGATATAAATACTTAAATACTTTTTAAGACCTCGAAATCAGTATTTTTTATTTTAACTCCTCTGTATCTAATTTCTAAATAATACAATCCTTCTTTCATTTGAGGGATACCGTAGTTTTTTGAGAATCTCCCACTTCTTAAATCAAATTCTTCTTTAATGACGGGCTTGTTCTGAATAATAGGTTGAAATGACTTTTTATTTGTTTTTTTATCAAGCAACACTCGACTCATAACAAGTTCAATTGTATCTTTTCTTAAAATTGATTTTGCTACAATATTAGTGTCTATTCCTATGTCGACATGAATAGAATCATTAGCATTGAATACACTCATTTTGTATTTTCTATCCTTTCTTCTTTTTAAACCTTTGGGATAATAGTCATAACTTGTAATTTTGATTTGATTATTTAGAGAGAAACTTAAATCAGCCACCTTCTGATTTAATGCATCAATTATTTTTGCTTGTTTAAGAATTATAGAATCTTTGTCGTAAATCAGATTTTGTAAAGAATCAACTTTATTCTCAAGTTTCTCTGTTTTAGCGATTAATTCGGTTTTCTCTTTTTCCCACCTTTTTTTTGAGTCTTCTAATTGTCGTATTTTATCTCTAAGATTTTGATTTTTATTTCCTGCACTTTCCAATTCAGTTTTTAGCTCGTTAATTTTAATTTCCTTAACTACAATACCCCATTTGATAATGACTTCTGGTATATCATCAGTTTTAAAGAAATTGATAAATCTATTTAGTAAGCCTTCTTGTTGGATAGAATTCAATTTATTGAAGTTTGTCAATGAGTCTTTATACTTACTAATTTTGTCGTTTCTTAAATTTAGTTGGTGTTTGAATTCTGTAAGAGAATCTCTTAAAGCACTATTATTAATTGGAAGTTCTTTCTGCAATTCGTCTAGGAAGTCTTGTGCATCACTTGTTTTCTTCTCTTCTTGGGGTAAAATGTCATCTTTCATAACTACTAATAATTCTAGAGGGCTTGCTGATTTTACTTTGTCTGGATTTTTAACAAGAGTGTAGTACATCCAGTAACAAAAGAATAATAGCATCAGAATTATAATAATTCTTATAATTCTCTTAAGAATTAAATCTATATCAATTTTAATTTCTTTTTTAGTGCTCATGAGTTACAGTTTTAACGTCTTATTTAATGTTCAAATGTTACTATTAGTTTAACAAATATACTCAATTCTGCAAATTTGATTGTTAGACTAAAGTTAATGATATGTTAATTTAGCTAAATATATCATTAATTTATTTTCGGATTTTTTTACTTTTAACAGTAGAAAGTTCTTATTTAAATGTTACTTCTTTTGGTTTAACAAGCTGCACTTTCTTTTCCTAAAAATGGTTTACATCTGTTATTCGCCGGAGTGTAAAGTAGAAAGTATAAAGTTGAAAGGGGTAAAGGGAAAGGGGGCAATCCTTCCTATGTCACTTAAATGCACCACCTCAAACATGAATTTTATTATATTGATATTCAATTGAATAGCAAATATTTTAAAGTAATTCACACTAAATGTAACAATAACTCGATTAATACATAGAAGAACAATGTATATTTGACCTATGTATTCGAAAGAACTTTTAAAAGGAACACTTAGCACCATTCTGCTCACCTTGTTAGATGAGAAGGGGAGAATGTATGGGTATGAAATAACACAGGCGGTGAAAGAGCGCACCGATGGTAAAATATTGCTCAAAGAAGGCTCCTTGTATCCAGCCTTGCATAAGTTAGAAGCCGAAGGTTTTCTAAGTACTGAAGAAGAGTTTATTGGTAAAAGACCGCGCATCTATTACCGATTAACAACTACCGGGAAAGCGCAATCTCGGATTCTTGTGGACGAACTTTTTCAGTTTTACGAAACCCTTCAGCAATTAATTGTCCCTCAACCTGAATTAAATTATGGAGCTGCGGGATGATCAATTTGAACAAGTGTCGTTGCTGGTGAACCGGTCAGTTAGCATGCACTCGCTTCGGGTACAATTGCTCGATCATTTGTGTTGTCACATTGAAGCACAAATGGATGCAGGAATTTCATTCGATTCGGCTTTGAAAGAGGCCATTCTACAGTTATCGCCCGAAGGCTTAACGGCTGTAGAAGAACGAACCATCTTTTTACTCACTTTTAAAAAACAACTTACTATGAAAAAGCTATTGTATTTCACCGGATTCCTCGCGGCATTATTTACCATGTCTTCTATGACCTTTCGAACCTTTCACTGGCCATACGGAAATGTACTTATGTTTTTTGGTAATGGATTTTTGCTATTATCTATGATTTGTCTACTCGTTATTGCCATTCGAAATTATTCATCGATTTCGAGCAGCGCACGCATTAGAAGTTTAAGTGGTGCCATTGGTGGAATGATTGTCGCCACAGGCTCGATGTTTAAATTCCTTCACTGGCCAGGTGCAAACATTTTGTTTCTATTAGGCGCTGTTGTTTTGATTTGCGTGTTCCTTCCTATTCTGTTTTTTCAATTGTATAAGAACGACGTTGCTAAATCTTCAGAACCAGTTTAACATAGGTTTCTGCTTTCGGAGTTAATGCTTTTTTGTTTTGATTGCATTAAACCGATTGATTTTTAAAACGCAAAGTCCATTTGGATTCGAATGGGCTTTGCGTTTTCTGCATTGCAATGTTGTAGTATTTCTATTTGATTTAGATAAAATTTAATCTTACCTACCTGCTGCGCAAGCGGGCGAAGCGTATACCTTGTATAGCGTAGCACGTGGTGCCGCAGTAGTGATGTTACTCTTCAGCTTCTTTAAGAGCTTGTTTTTCTATTATTTAATATCTCTCGGAAGGTCAGATGCAGGATAATTAAATATGGAAACGTTATATCGTCCAAGCAGTTCTGCAAAGGTTCTTTTAGACAAACCCACTAACTCAGCAGCTTGACCTAAAGAAAGTTTTCCTTGTTCGTAAAGCTTTGTCGCAAGTAACATTGCTATTTCCTTGTCATCCAAATCAAATGAATCAGGTACATTAAATGTTAAGGTTTTCATGAAGTAAAGATAATGAAAATTGGTTAATGGTTGATGCAATTTCAAAGTCATGCATTGCTATTTCTAATTGTTGTAAAAAGATTATTTCCTTTCTCGAATTGCTCGCCGATTGCATCCATCGTCATATTACTGATTTCATTAACTTTTAATAAAATTTCACTGCTTGTTTCAATATGCCAGGCAAATACTTTGTTATGTTCGATCCACTTTGCTTCCCAAAATAAGTCGCCATATCGATATAAAATTACAAAATCATCTGATTTCTGTTGGTCAGTATCAAAACTCAACCCTTTTGAGATTAAGTTATTAACATCAAATTGGTCGGCATTCATTTGTCCTAAAGAAAAAAGTTCATCGTCTTCTTGGTTAATTTCAGAAGATGGTATGTTATAGTCAATTCTAAATTGCTCTATTCCTCCTGAATATTTTTCAATTACCGCTTGTTTACGTATAATCAAGTTGTAAATGTGCATGTATGTCGCCATAATGTTAAATTAATGTTTTTTAGCCTGACCAATACCAAATATATGCAAGCAAGTTGAAATTTATTTGCGGTTTGAAAAATATTTATAAAACTACCTCTTAAAGTAAATGATTGTTCTTGGACAAGCTAACTCATACACGCCCGCTGCGCAAGCGGGCGAAGCGTATACCTTTATAGCGTATCACGCGGTGCCGCAGTTAGGTGAATTTTGTGAAATGAAATGTAAACGCGGCATGCGCCCTATTTGTTAAATGCTGCTTGTCCCAAAGAAATTGTTTTTTTCGCTTGCCTTTTATTGAGCACTTTGCTTATGCTTGATTTTTCGTTTCAATTAATTCATAAATCAATTCAGTAAGTGTTTTTAGGTCGCTTTCTATTGTTCCTTTCATGTATCTTTCGTAAACACTTTTATTATCTAGTGGGTTGAGATTCAAGGTCAACCCTTTTTCTATAGCCAGCAATCTCAGAAATTCTCTTTGTGCTCGTCCATTTCCTTCTCTAAATGGATGTAAGTAGTTTACATTGTCTAAAATCTCTGCTAGCTTCTTGGCTAAATTTTCTTTATTACTTTTTGGAATTTCTTTGAATTCGCTTATCAAAGTGTTTATGTATTTAAAAGCATTGTCAAAATGGGTGGTTGGGAAAAATTGTTTCCCGTCTTTACTTATCTCAACAATCCTTTTTTTTCCTGCCCAAGCATATAAATCTTGAAATAGATGTTTATGAATCAAAAAAAGACTTTCAATTTCCTTAATTTTTATTGGATTTTCATTTAGTTCGTGTAGCCGTTTTGTAACAGCACCGCTTTCAACAAAGAGCAATACTTCTGCATCAGTAATATCTTGTAGATTTCTTAATATTCCTGTTTTAGGGTCAGTGTAAGTATAGTCAGGGTCTAAGTATTTATAAGCGTTAGACATAAGCTTTTTCTTTAGCAAATGTGACCAATTCACTCAATGATATTTTCCCTATTACGTAGTCTCGTATTATTTCAATTCCTTTTGCGGTTGGTTTATAACCTTCAAACATATTACTTCCCAGAGCATTTGCTGTGCTTTCTAATATTCTCAAGTCAGAAAATTTCACTCCCATTATTGTAAGGTTGCTTCTGTCTATTTCGATTGTATGAAACATGTTTTTAAGTTTTATTCAACTCCAAATTTACAAATTTTCCGCACAACTTTCGTTCGTTTCTAAGTTCGTAAAAGAAAATTGTATGACGTTCTTATGGCAGGCGCAGAAAACATTTCAACCTTAAATGTTTATTTGAAACCTGAGCATTTAAGGTTAATAAAATGTTTAATGATAAAATATGGCTGTTTTCTTAGTTTGACAATCTTTAATCAAAGGTCAATAATTTAAGTCTGTCAATGTGTTTAAAATGTTTGGTGTTTAATGTATCAAAAGTTATTTCATGTATTATGGCAGTCGCAGCAATAAATAAATCGGGTTTGTCAATTGACTTTCGTTTAGGTTTTAATTCCGAAACAATTCTAGCTGCTTCTCTTGCAGCCATGCTATCGAAATCTAAAACCACTATTTGTGTTAGCATCTTGTTCCAAAATTCTTTGTGAGCTTCTGTTGCGCCATTAAAAATTTCAAATTCTGTAATACTTGAGATGTAAATTTTTTGATACTTACGAAAATGATGAACTAGTCTTGAATTCTCTTTATCTGTTTTACGAAAATAATCAATCAGAATAGAAGTATCGATTATTAATTTTTCGTTCTCCATGCAGCAATACTTTTTCTATTTTCCTCAATTAGCCTGATCTCTTCTTTTGAATAAACTGGTCCTTTAAGCAAGAAATCAATAAACTCATTATTCTCTTGTTGTACAGGAGTTCCTTCATCCAGCTCTTGTCTGAGTCTTTCTCTTTGCTTAGGAGTAAGCGCTTTAACTAATGTCAAAAGCTCTTGAAAAGGTATATTGAATCTCAATTCCATAGTACAAATATAATTATATTTATTTTCAAAAAGGATACATTTAAGGAACCCAATGAAAAACGGTTTTAACGTTTCCTTGGCAGCCGCAGAATGCATTTCAACCTAAAAAGTTTCTACAAAATCATGAATCTCAAAATTACTAAAATGTTTCACGTGAACTGAGAAGTGCTTTTTGCGCTTAATTTGTATAATTCACTCCATTTAAATTACGCGATATCGTGTTTTGTTTTTTTCTCCTGTCTTTTCGATTATTTTAAGCTCTGTAGCTTTTAACAAATCTCGGCTGGCTGTTGCGGTTGAAATATCTTTGAAAATATCCATATATTCTTTGCGAGAAAACTCCGATTTATTTAATTGAATAAAATACTCCAATCGATTGATATCTGTCATTATTCGATTATTGTAATTTAGTAATTCGCTTAAGGACTTATCAATTACATCTAACATGTATGCTATAAAAGGTGTAGACTTTCCAGATTTATCGCTTACTGACAAGGCTTTGTAATAATCAGCTTGCGTTTTGTTAATTAAAGTTTCAAATGGCAAAAACTCAAAAACAGGAAATTCTTGAACGAGTATTAATGTTTGCCACAACCTTCCCATTCTTCCATTCCCATCAATAAATGGATGAATAAATTCCATTTCATAATGAAAAACACAACTTTTAATTAAAGTTAATTCATCTTTATTTTTCAAATAATCAAAAAGGTCTTTCATTAAAAATGGAACATGCTCAAATGGAGGTGCTAAATGGGCCTGTTTTTCACCTTTAACAATTCCTACACTTTGCTTCCTGTAAACACCAGCTTCATTCACAAGACCGGCCATCAATGTCTTATGTGCTTTTAAAAAAGACTTACTTGAATTAGGATTTAAATTGTTTAACGAATCATAAACATTTAATGCATTTATAACTTCAAGAATATCTTTTTGGGGGCCAATAACTTTTTTATTTTCTAAAATTGCCGAAACTTGCTCTTCTGTTAGTGTGTTACCTTCTATGCTTAATGAGGAATGCACCGTTTTAATCTTATTCTGCTTTCTTAATTGAGGAGTTTGCTTGTTAAGATAGTTTGCATTTACTTCACCAATCTTTATTGATATTGAGCTAATTAACTTTAAAATTTGAGGCGTGATTTCATATGGCGGCTTCATTGATACTATCATTTGATACTATCAAAGATAATTTAAAATATCTATTTGCCAACTTTAAATAATTTGCCAATCGTTCCTATTGCATCCACAGAAAGCATTTCGACTTAAAAAGCTTTTATGAAACCTGAGGTTTTACAAGTAATAAAGTTTTTTATAAGAAGCAGCAGTTTTTTTGGGCTTGCGCTGTATTGGTATCAGTATTTTTTTTGATTTAGATAAAATTCAATCTTACCGGCCTGCCGCGCAAGCGGGCGAAGCGTATACCTTGTATAGCGTAGCACGCGGTGCCGCAGCTAGATGGATTTTGTGAAATGAAATGTGAACGCGGCATGCGCCCAATTTTTTTAATGCTGCCTGTACAAAAAAAGAATTTTTCGAGCTTGTAATTTATCTGCCTTTCGCGCTGTCCCTTTACTCTTTTTCAAATAAAAATCTCGTTGTTCCGTCACTATGATTTATTATTTTTTTGTTCTTTAAGTTACTTGATAATGCTTTTTGGGTCAAAACGAATTCGTTTAAAAAGTCCTGTTCTGTCATACCTTTTCCACCAATAAATTCATAATGACCTTTTATTTTTTCCGCATCAAAGTTTCGGAAAGTATTTAATCCATAAGAAATATCATTTACAATCACATTGTTTCGGACTTTCCAAAATAGAAAACTGGTCTTAACTTTTAAGGGTTCTTCACCAATTCTAAATGCGGTTAATTCATTTCCTTTAATTGAGTAGCCTAATAGTTTTTTATTAAGTTTTCCGTTTTTTAAACTGTCGAGGTTAATTGTTTCGGCGTCTGATTTAGCAAAGTCTCCCAGTTTAGTTTGATTTATAAAAAAAGTTGTTCGGTTTAGTGAGTAAGCACAAGCTCCTTTATTAAAAATCATGTATCCATTTCCATACAATGCAATTCCAAAAATGAGTAATGCAGGAAGTGTCCATAATCTTGAAAGACCTTTAAATTTCCAGATACTTGAGATAAATAAAACTGTTGAGCCAATTATCAATCCATATCCGATAATTCTCGATGACATGACTGGATAATACCCTACACAAGCTGAACTACAACCACAACCAAAGTCGCTATAAAAAAAGGATTCAAGATAATAGTAAAGCAGTCCCAGCAAGGTTGTTAAGGTTAAGGTGGATACAATTCCTATTATCTTTTTTGCTCTTGTCATTTAATTAAATTCAATGTTTGATTTTAGTTGTGTCTGATATTAACTTAGCTTCCTTTCAATGCAGACTTACAACCTTTGTTATTTTCCAGTTTTCATTTTCTTTTTTCCAAATAATAATAAACTTACTTGGTTTTGATTCGGCATCGGGTTCTTGATTGTTGTAAAATCTATGAAAACCAATTTCAACTGCACCGTAATTATTTATTGGATAAACCTCAATACTTCTGGGAATAATATACCGGGTAACTTTGCCACAAATGTTTTCTTTGGTTGCTTTAAGAATTGCTGATTTTGAATTTATTAATCCGGCTTTATCATGAAAAAATTCAATGCTATCGGAAAAAATAGAAGATTGTTTTTCTATATCACAGGCATTGTAAGCATCAAAAAACACTTTATCCATTGAATCAATTTTACTATAAAGAATTTTATCTTCAGGAATATATTTCCTCATATTTTCTTGGGCATTTGATGAAAAAGCGATGAATAAAAAATGAAATATTGGGTGAATTTTAATTTTATAAATCATGATAAAAAATCTGATATGTTTTAATTTTTAGCTGAGAAATGATGTTTTACGGATAGACTTTCGGGTGTATTTGGGAGCAAAAACTGTCTCTCAGCAATGAACTTGATACAAATTACAAAGCTTCATTTAACCATTACAACATCAATTTCAAATTTCTACTATTGTGGGCAGACTTACTCTTTTGTCAGTTATAAAATTATCACTATTGAATTACGACTTTTTTCGTAAATGACGTTTTTCCATCATAAATTTTTATGAAATAAACTCCATTTGTTTGCCTGCTTAAATCAATTTCTGATTGCGAATGATTGATTATTGATTGAAAAACGCTTTCTCCAATTATATTGAAAACTTCTATTGAAGTTATGTTGCCACCTTTAACCGTAAATTGTCCTTTGCTCGGGTTAGGATAAATGTTAAAAGCAGTTGAAGAACTACTTTCAATTAATCCAACAGTAGTTATGTTAAAACATTCGGAAGTATCCGTACAACTGTTTTGCGTTACAATAACAGCATAGTTTCCATTGGCAGATATGGTAAAACTTTGATTGGTTTCTCCTGAAATAGGCACATTTCCATTGCAATTTATCCATTGGTAGGTAGCTTCATTTTGGTTTGCAGTTATAGTTGCACCATTAACTAAAGCAGTAACAATTGGTATGTTATTTAAAAATACACTTATGTTACTTGAATTTGCATTAGTTGTTACTAAATCCATTTTTCCATCTCCATTAAAATCAGCGCTTACAATAGAAATAGGGGCTGTTCCAGCCGAAAAATTAGTGGCTGTTGAAAAACTTCCTAAACCATTTCCCATTATTACAGATAAATTATTTGAAGTGTAATTTGCCGTTGCTAAATCCATTTTTCCATCTCCATTAAAATCAGCAGTAATAACTGACTCGGGACCTGTGCCTACTGCAAAATTTGTGGCATCTGAAAAACTTCCTAATCCGTCGCCTATTAATACTGATACATTATTTGAAGTTTTATCAGCAACAGCCAAATCAATCTTGCTATCTCCATTGAAATCGGCACTGGTAATTGAATATGCTCCATCGGGTATGCTGAAAGTGTTGAACGCTGAAAAACTTCCAAGTCCATCACCTAATAATACAGATACATTACTACCATCAGTTGCTAAATCCATTTTTCCATCTGCATTAAAATCAGCACTAATAATAGTTAGAGGTGATGTTCCTACTTCAAAATTAGTGGCTGCCCCAAAACTTCCCAATCCGTTTCCTAATAATACTGATACGTTATTTGAAGTGAAATTAGTAACGGCTAAATCCATATTACCGTCTCCATTAAAATCGGTACTGTTTACCCCACCTGGATTTATACCTACGTTAAAATTAGTGGATGCGGCAAAACTTCCTAATCCATTACCTATTAATATCGAAACGTTATTAGAATTCTGATTAGTAACTGCTAAATCCAATTTACCATCTCCGTTAAAATCAGCACTTTCAATAGAAGAAGGAGCTGTTCCAACATTAAAACTGTTAGCTGCGGCAAAACTTCCTAATCCATTGCCAATTAATACTGAAATTGAATTAAATAGACTAAAATTAGCGACAGCTAAATCCATATTACCATCTCCATTAAAATCTGCAGTATCAGCAACCCAAGGGGCCGAACCTGCATTAAAGTTAGCAGCAGCAGAAAAACATACTTGTGCTTTTGTGTTTGAGTAGCACATTGCAATTATCAAAAGGCATAAAAATTTCTTCATTTTTTAAATATAAACATTCTTTGTCTTACTCATGTGGCTTTTCGGTTTCGCCCCGTTTTTCTTCTGTTTGCTGGACTACAGTTTTAGTTTTCAATATTAGGGTTATTTTCAATAGTGCCGTATTTCATTTTTTAAAAATTCTGATCAACTAAGGCCTAGCCAATTATTTATCAAAATCTTTTACATTCAATCGGTTCATCAAACATATAATTCAATTATTTTAATTCCGCAAATTCAAATTATTATTTAAGCTGTTTTATTCAGAATTAAATATTGAATAATAAAAGTTTTGAATTACAGAAATTAGCTGATGAGAAATAATTCAAAACTGCACTAAAGATTGTTTGATTTTTTAATAATTTAACGACAATCTTTTGAGATTTTTAACTCTTATTTATCGTTACATTTTATCATAAATAAGTCTTGGAATTCGCTTTAAAATTAACGCAATTATCAGCCAGCGTTTTGTTACATAAGCAACCTTTTTTTTATTGATAATTGCCTTGTAGATTTGTTTAACTGTTTTTTCAACTGGCATTACCCAAAACAAGCCTTCGCCTTTTGCCATTGCTGTATTTACAAGACCAGGTCTTATGTCTGTAACAAAAACTGGTTGTTTTAATTTATCTGCTTTTTGCCTGAGCCCTTCTAAATAATTTATTTGATAAGCTTTTGTTGCATTGTATGCAGGTGCTTGTCTGCTACCACGCAGTCCGCCAATAGAACTTATTGCCACTAAATGACCAGATTTTTGATTTTCAAAATAATTGAAAGCCCAATCTGCAATGCAAGTAAATCCAATAACATTAGTGTGAATGGTTCGGTTTTCAATTTCAAAATCTAGCTTTTCATTGATATCGCCTGTTCCTGAACTTATAATCAGTAAATCAAGTCCGCCAATTTCTTTTGTTAAATCTTCTAATTTTTCTACCGAGATTTTCGTATCAGTTACATCCAACGATTTAATAAAGTAGGCATCTGGATTTTCATTTTTCAAATCATTCAGTAATTCGGTTCGCCTACCTGTTAAACCAACTGTATAATTATTGGCAGCCAGCATCTTTGCCAGCTCTTTACCAATTCCCGATGAAGCACCGATAATTATTGCTTTTTTCATGCTGTAGATTGTTCGCTTTTTTCATGCTGCAATTGTAACGTTCTTTTAATAGCCGCAGAAATATTCTTAGCCTTAAATGTTTCTGCGAAAACTTGGAGTTCAAAACTACTAAAATGTTTTATACAATTTAAAATGTGCTTTTTGCGCTGGCTTTATGTTATGTTGTGTATCTTTTATATCAGAAGTTAAATCTGATAAATGGGCCTAAGTTGTAATTTGAATTCCTTGTTTCAAAGTTTTGTAGCAAATCTAAACCAATTCCAAACTGAATCTTTGTCTTGTAATCTGCACCTATTCTTACAATTTGAGATGCTTCAAAAGGGTCTGCTGAAAATATAATTTGTGAAGAAAATCCCCATATTTTATTAAATTTTGGCGTATAGCCAATGATGCCTAAAATGCTTGGAGCTACCTGACCTTCAACAAAACCGATGGTTGGGTACATTTGAAGAAAAAAGTCTTCATTTTTGTTAATGTAAGATAGACTCAACCCTACAGTTGGAACAAATAACTCACCATAAAAACCACCTCCAGCTGAAACTCCTATCCATGGTTTGAATTGATAGGTAAGTTGCCCTTCAATAGCTACCGTGTTTAATGTTTTGTCCTTGTAATTAACAGTAAAACGATTCAGATTAAAAAAATTCCATCTTGCATTACTATCCAAATCTTTATCGAAATAGTTTATGTAATGCGCATGTTTATTTCCAGCCAGCGCTTCAAGTACATGTTGGGCAGAGATGTTTACACTAACCATTAATAAAATGGTTATGAATAATAACTTTTTCATGGAAATTACGAATTTTTAATGGTAACTGTTTGTGTTTGAGGAAGCGATTGACATGTTAAGATGTACCCATCAGTTATGTCTTTTTCGGTAAGTGCCTGATTGCTATTCATGAGCACTTTTCCGTTAGTACATTTCATTTTACACATACCGCAAAGGCCACTTTGACAAGAAAAAGGTAATGGCACATTTTTTTCTAATCCGCTTTGTAAAATGGTTTTGCCTTCTTGGGTTTCAAACTGATACATTTTCCCAAATACATTGGCAGTTACTTGAGCTTTAAGTGAAATGTTTTTTTGAGTTGGGGTAGTGATTAAAAATAGTTCCCGATGAATTTTATTCTTAGATATTCCGATGTATTCCAAATCATGAATGAGTTTGTTGGTCATAATTTCGGGCCCACATAGATAAAAATCCAATTTATTCTTCCCATAATTGTTCACCATTTCTTCCAAAGAAATTCTAGTAATATATCCTTTTACAGCATTTTGAGGATTTTCTTCTTCACTCAAAAAGTGTTTTACTTCTAATTGAGTAGGATATTCTTTTGTCCATTGTTCGATTTTTTCTTTGAAAATAATGCTGTTTGAAGTTCTGTTGGCATAAAGCAAGGTGATTTTACTTTTGGGTTCAAACTTCAGAATTGTGCCTATCATACTGTAAATGGGAGTGATTCCACTTCCGCCCGCAATCAACACATAATGCTTTTTATTGGCAGGTTCTGGATTGAGATAAAATTGCCCGGAAGGTGCTGTTACTTCTAGGGAATTGCCTACGTTCAAATTTTCTGCTAAGAAATTTGTGACCTTGCCTCCCTTGATTTTTTTGATTGTTAAAGTCAGGGAATTATCTGTATTTGGAATAGAGGAGATAGAAAAAGTGCGGTATAAAGTTTCGCCTTTGATATTGACTTTTATAGTAATGTGCTGTCCTGCTGAGAAATCCCTGAAAATCGCAGGCACATTTCCAAACTGAATTGTAAAAGCCTCATTTGCTTCTTGACGAATTTGAGAAACCGTAAGCATATATAAACCTTCGGTTGATTTTTTGATGTGTTTGCGTTCAAAAATTTGTTCGTGTCGGGTTTCGTAGTCTTTAAATTCTGTTCCCATCCATTTGTCCCACCAGGTAAAATACAAGGCATAATTACCGTTAAATAATTGGTGGTGCATATTATGATGGGTAGAAGCTACTTTGTATTTTAACAAGGGAAATTTTACCCAGCCTTTTGGATAGATTTCATAGCCCAGATGCGCCATAACATTGTTGAGCATGGAGAAGATTTGCCATGCAATTATTACCCAAAAATTTAGCGGAAGCAAAAATGGCAACACAAAGCCCATCATTTGTTCAATTACCGCTTCTGAAGGATGAAAAGCAAAGGCTGTGAATGGAGATGGGTCGGTGCTTTCGTGATGAACCTTATGGAAAAATTTATAAAACCTAGGTAAATGCATGGCTCTGTGGCTCCAATAGAAAAACATATCATCAATAAAAAGAACAATAAAAAAACTAAGCACTAACCATAAATAACTGTAATCGTCTAAGTTAAAATAGAGCAGGGTGTAGCCCTTGTTTTCTAAATAAAGAAGGCAAACATCGAAAAGGGCAAAAACCAGAAATGTACTTGTAGAAAAACCCAAGTCGTGTTTGAAGTGATGCAGATTAGCTCTTTCGGTTTCTTGTATTCTTATCTTTTTAAAATACTTTTTACCAACTATCCAAAAGATAATAAAGAATGGAAATACAAATCCTGCATACCAGCTAAATTGTTCGTAAAATGCCGCGAAGATGTTTTCAAAAAAAGTTGTTATAGTCATAATACATCAATTTTATTGTGCTTATTTTTTGCACGACAAAATTGAGAAGTGTACCAAGGGATTCTTTTGATGTATATCAAAATGTGATTTGATGTATATCAAAAAAAACGGTTAGAGCTTGCCTGCTCTTATTCTGCTTAATGTTTCTTGAGTGATATTCAGGTATGAAGCAATGTTTCCAAGGCTTATGCGGTTGGTAATGTCCGGGTATAAGCTCAGTAATTTATGATAACGTTGTTTTGCATCCAGGAATTGCAAATCTGCAAGTCTATCTTCAATTTGCGATACATAATGCAACTCCACCAACTTAATATACCAAAGAGCAAATGAATGATGCTTATGAAGTAAAGATTGCAATGCAATATATTCTATGGAATACATTTCACTGTCTTCAATTAGTTGAATACTTTCTTGTGTTGGCGTTTGATTAACTAAACTTGGGGCATCGGTTACAATTTGCTCGTCTAAGGAAAACCATGTATTCATTTCTTTTCCTTGGTCATTGGTGTAAAAATATCTAACCGCACCTTTTGTCATAAACCAAATGTTTTTACACGGTTTACCTGGTTTGGATAAAAAATAGTTTTGGGGATATTCCACATGTTGAAAATGGCCCAAAACGTCTTCTAATACTTCTTCAGGCAAAACAAAAACAGATTGAATAATGTCTTCTAAAGTTACTTTCATTTAGTTTTTTGTGATATTACCCATAAACATTTCACAACCGATATTTATTATAGCTTTTTATATTAAATCGATTTTTCAAATATAAAATACAATTCCATCAATTTAATAAAAAAATATTGTTTTTTAAATCGATTTCAATAATTAATTAATTGAGATTGTGAATTTAAATATTAATTCGCAAAAAATCGATTATCTAATCTTAGCGATTTATTTATGTTTAATTCAGATTTATTACCCAATTGTGAATATAATTTGCAATTTCTTCCCAATTTTTTTGTCCGCATATATAGTGCGTTCTACCTGTAAATTCCTTAAAATCTTTGATGCTATTTTTATCTTTATATGCATTAAAATTAGTTTTATTTAATGACGAAGGAATAATATTGTCTTTTTCTCCAGCAATAAAAAGTAAGGGTTTATGCGGTAATTTAAAATTTATTTTTCCGTAAGCATCTGTGAGCATACTTCGGGGAATATTTCTGCTTTCGGGTACAACAAATTTGTCATATTCTATTTGGGTTTCGGCCATTGTCATTGTATTGCAAAATGCATATTGATACCATTTTACAGATGGCTCAAAAGCTGAATTTCCCTTTAACGGATTTATTACAGGCAAATTGGCTTTCCAAAAACTCCATTTGAAAGTCATAACACCAGCAGGTGGAGCTGAATCGATGCAAATACCAGTAACTCCTTTATCCATTTCAATGAGTTTTTGAGTGATAAAACCACCTACAGAATGCCCAATGATGATTGGCTTTTCAGGTAAATTATCAATAAAACTGACATAAGATTTAACCGCATCACTAATGGTTAATTTAGTTAAAGTAGGATGAATATTTTTTCTTAAATCGCTCGGTTTTCCTTCGTGAAAAGGTAAACTTGGTGCATAGCATTTGTACCCTTTTGCTTCAAAATATTTTATCCAAGGTTCCCAGCTTGTAGGATTCATAAATAGTCCATGAATGAACACGATTGTTTTTGATATTTTCATTTTACAATAATTATTTCAGCAAAGGTGAATCGAATTATTTACCAAAACTTTAACCCAGGTTAAAATCGACTTATTTCGAAGCAAGTCTTTTTCTAATTCTACTCAATGAAGGACCTTGAATGCCTAAATAGGAAGATATATGATACAAAGGGGTATTATTGAAAATATCAGGATAGTTTTTAATTAAATCTAAATAGCGTTCTTCGGGCGATTTGAAAACGAATCCTTCCATTCTTTCGATGGTCAGGTTAAATGCTTCTTGCGCCATTAATCGACCAAAGCGTTCCCACTGGTGCGATTGCTTATACAGCGAAAGTAAATCGTCGATATTTATATAAAGTATAGTTGCATTTGTTAAAGCTTGTGTATGATAATCGCAGGGTGTTTGATTTATAAAACTTTTAAATGGAACTACAAATTGATTTTGGGTATACAAGAAAATATTCTTTTCCTCAAAGGTTTTACTGTCAATAATATAAGAACGAAATGCACCGTCAATAATAAAACCTAAATACTTGCAAACGATTTTATGCTGGTTAAAAAAATCTCCTTTTTTATATTCCTTTTTATGCCAAAAAGAAATGGATAAATTAAAATCTTCTGTTGATAATTCAGCAAAATGATTCAACGCAAAAGCAACTTTTTCTATTTCTGACATTATTTTATTTGTGTCTTTTTAAATTCTGATAAACCTTTTTTCTGATACAATGGTATTGAAATAAATACAATGTGCAAATGTTGACTGTCGAAAATATTAAGATGAAATGAGGTTAATTTAAATTATTTTTAATTTTTTACTTAAGCCCAAAATTACATTTCATCCTTGAAAGTTTCTTTGAAACATGTAATGTTAAAAATACTATTTTCGGTATTATTAACTATTTTTATTTTATTTTGCTTACTCAAATCAAACCAGCCTTTAATGAAGAATTTATATTTTCTTATTTTTTTCTCCTTTTTTCAAACCATTGTCAATGCTCAGTTTTATAATTGGAGCGCTGCATTAGGAGGATCAGAAAGTGATGAAGGACGTAGTATTGATATAGATAACAATGGTGATGTGATAACTGCTGGGACTTTTGAAAGCACAGTAGATTTTGATCGTGGGCAAGGTGTTTCTAACTTAACATCAGCTGGACAACAAGATGTTTTTGTTTTAAAAACCGATGCTGCAGGAAATTATAAATGGGCAAAAAGAATTGGAGGAGTAGAGGGGAATTATGTTTCTACTGTTAAGACTGACTTGCAGAATAATGTTTTTATTACAGGTTATTTTTTGGGTGCAATGGACTTCGATCCAGGCGCCGGTTCTGATTTACGTACTTCAAATGGTAGTGAAGATGTGTTTATAATTAAACTTGATTCTTCAGGGGTTTATCAATGGGGTATTCAATATGGAAGTAGCGGTTCTGATAAATCAATCGACCTTGTTATATCTTCAAACCAAAACGTTGTTGTGGCGGGTTTTTATACGGGTACCATTAACTTTGGTCAAGGTGTTGGATCTGCTCCAACTTTAACTTCTATTGGAGGCCGCGAAGTATTTATAGCTTTTATCTCTAACGATGGTATTCCAGAAGCTGCTGTTGACATTGGAGGTCCTGGAGACATAAATCCAATTAGCATCGAATTGGATAACAACGACAATTTATTTTTAACAGGTTCTTTTAGTGGTACCTGCCATTTCAATCCTCTTACGACGACTACTACAACTAGTATCGCAACTGTAGAGGGCTTTCTATTAAAGCTTAATGGAGGAGCTAATTTTGGCTGGGTAAAAAGAATGGGTGGGGCAATTGGCTCAGAATGTAGAGGCAATAATTTAGTGCTAACCAATAATGGTGATATTGCTATAACAGGAAGTTTTAAAGGAACAGTAGATTTTAATCCGGGTGTTTTACAATTCAATTTAACTGCATATGGCACTTCTGAAGATTTGTTTATAGGAAGATTAAATGCAAATGGAGATTTATTATGGGCCCAAAAGGCGAATCAAATAGATTTAAATGATGGTCCTGATAAAGGTATTTCCATAGTAGAGGATTTTGATGGGAATTTAATTATTGGTGGAATTTATTGGGGAAGTCTCGATTTTGATCAAACAAATGCCATTGAAAGTTTAACCAGCCAAGGAGCAAACGATATTTTCATTTTAAAGTTGACATCTGCTGGTAGTTTCGTTTGGATTAACACTTATGGCGGAGTGAATTATGAAATCATGAATGATTTAGTAATTACTGCTGATGGGCAAACAATAATGACAGGGTATTTAACAGGTCCTGCCGATTTTGACCCAAGCCCGGGCATATTCAACTTAATTCCGAACAACATTAACAATTTAGATTATGCAGACATATTTATATCAAAATCTGGGAGTTGTGCATTGCCTTATCCTTTAACTCAGATTGTATCACCAACAGCAGCTTGCCAATGGTCAGAGATACAGATTTCGGTTAACACTTCATATGGTGCCGAAAGTTACAATTGGGAATTACCTGATGGTTCTTCCTACATTGATGGAATTTATACAAATCAAGTAACGCTTCAATTAGGTACAGTTTCGGGTGTTATTTCTGTTGTGCCTGCTAATTCATGTGGATATGGACCAAGTACTTCCATAAACATTACAGTTGATAGTCTTCCTATAATTTTAGACCAACCTGTAAATAGGGTAATAGATGAAAACTCGTCTACAAGTTTTACTACTAATTGTTATGGTTCGAATTTAATCTATAAATGGCAGAAAGAAACTGCTGGAGTTTATGGTAATTTAAGCAACAATGCTACTTATTCAGGCACAAGCACAAATACTTTAAATGTAAATAACTGCAGTTTGTCATTAAATGGAACAAATTATAGGTGTGTAATTACGAATGGCACATGCAGAGATACAACCAACGAGGTGCTCTTAACAGTAAACGATACGATAGGTGTACCCAATTCAATAGGGAACTTTGAGCCAAATTCTTTGTTACAAATTTATCCCAGTGTTTCTGATGGAAGCTATATGGTTCAAAACGATCTTGTTGGCGGAAATTTGGTTTATTCAGTTTTTGATATAGCTGGAAGAATAATTAATTCAGGAATGTTTTTACAAGGCTATAATCAATTGAATTTGAAAAATGATGCAGCAGGAGTATATTTTCTAAAAGTGTCATTACCGAAAGAGGTGCAAACTATTCGCTTGTTAAAAACGGAATAAGACCTAAGCGCCTGAGTTTATTTCCGCTGTCTGAGGCGCTCGAAGGCAGCGAGATAGTGGCTTCGAGTGCCTCAGCCACCAATTTTCGAGTGCCTCAGCCAAATGTCCTCGGAAAATGAAGCAATTCTCTTTCTGATTATATCTCAATGAATGATTATTTTAGCTCAATAAATAATTAATATGAATATAGCTATTATCGGAACTGGAAATGTGGGCGGAGCGCTGGCTACAGCCTGGGCCCAAAAAGGACATCAAATAAATTTAGGTGTTCGCGATGTGCTTAATTTTAAAGGAAGAGAATTGTTAAGCAATATCAATACTCAGGTTTTGGGGATTTTAGAAGCTGCAGAAAAATCTGATATTATTTTAATTTCCACACCTGCGTTAACTGCAATTGAAGTGGTAAAAAGTCTTGGCGATACTTCCGGAAAAATTATAATTGATGCGATGAATATAATTATGGGAAAAGGACCTGAAGGCTACAACAATACTACTGACGCTTTACTAGACAATACGCAAACAAGAGACATTGTTAAATGCTTTAATACAACAGGATTTAACAATATGCAAAACCCAAATTATGGCAACTTAAACTTAGATATGTTTGTTGCGGGCGACAGTATTAAAGGAAAAGAAATAGCCATTCAACTAGCAAAAGATGCTGGTTTTGCTGAATGTTATTCAGTTGGTGGAAACGATAAATTCCAAATGCTAGAACAGTTTGCCTGGTTTTGGATAAATCTTGCCATGATACAAGGGCAGGGCAGAGACATAGGATTTAAACTATTGAAAAGGTAGATTGTACAATTAAAATTCGCATGACTTAAATCATGTAATTCTAAGTGCATTTGTTTCTATAATTTTTCGCTTTTGATGTGACATTTGTTTTAATTTTTTATTGATATGAAAATAGAACAAATATATACGGGGTGTATTGCTCATGCTGCTTATTATCTTGAGAATAATGGCGAAGCTGCTATTTTTGATCCATTGCGTGAAGTTGAACCTTACATAAAAAAAGCCGAAAAAGATGGCGCAAAAATTAAATATGTATTTGAAACACATTTTCACGCTGATTTTGTTTCAGGTCATTTAGATTTAATGAAAAAAACAGGAGCAAAAATCGTATTTGGTCCAACTGCAAAGCCCAATTATGATGCTATTATTGCCACTGATGGACAGGTATTTGAACTTGGTAATTATAAAATAAAAGTAATCCATACACCAGGTCATACCATGGAAAGTACCACGTATTTATTGATAGATGAAAATGGAAAAGAACATGGAATAATTACCGGAGATACTTTGTTTATTGGTGATGTAGGACGTCCCGACTTGGCCCAGCATGTTATTGCAGATTTAACGGAAGATAAATTAGCAGGTTGTTTATACGATTCGTTGCGCAACAAAATAATGCCCTTAAGCGACGATTTAATTGTTTATCCAAATCATGGAGCGGGCAGTGCTTGTGGTAAAATGATGAGCAAGGAAACAACTGACACTTTAGGAAATCAAAAACGGGTGAATTATGCATTAAATCCTCAATTAAGTAAAGAAGAATTTAAAAAGGTTTTACTTTCGGGATTAACGGCACCTCCAGCATATTTTCCTCAAAATGTACTGTTGAATATAAAAGGTTATGAAAGTATCGACTCCATTATGAGTCGGGGAAATACGCCCTTGTCGGTGAATGCATTTGAAGCGATAGCCAATGAAAGTAATGCGCTGATACTGGACACCAGAAATGCATCGGATTTTGCAAATGGTTTTATTCCCAATAGCATCAATATTGGAATTGATGGGAATTTTGCACAATGGGTAGGTGAAATGATTCCTGATGTAAAACAGCCAATTATTTTAATTGCAGAAAAAGGCAGAGAAGAAGAATGTATTACCCGTTTAGCTAGGGTTGGATACGATAATTGTTTAGGTTATTTGGAAGGCGGATTTGAGGCATGGTTAAAAGCTGGAAAAGAGGTAGAAACAGCCAAACGAATGAGTTCAATAGAACTAGAAAATCTTTTGAACAAGGATAAATTTGTGGTGATTGATGTTAGAAAGAAAAGCGAATATGAATCTGAACATATTGTTAATGCCTTAAATGTTCCATTAAATCAAATAAATCAGTATTTAGCAGAGATTCCAAAAGATCAATTTTTTGTTTTGCATTGCGCTGGTGGATACAGAAGTATGATTGCAACTTCCATTTTAAAACAACGTGGATGGGATAATTTCGCAGATATTTCTGATGGATTTAGTGGAATTTTAAAAACAAGTATTAAAAGAACCGAATATGTTTGTCCTACAACGTTGTTATAGGTAAATCGTATTTAATGCACACTTTAATTTGCGCTTATAATGTAAACGATATGCCGCGCAAGGGATAGCAGCGGAAATACTTGACACGAGGAACGAGGGGCAAGATTGAAGCGAATAGCCCGGCCCTTTGGGTGCGCCCCAATTTATTGCTTAATTATTTTAGTCCAGTAGTTTTGGTTTTCCTGAAGGATGTTCAGAAAATATATGCCAGCTGCATACTTCGAAATGTCTATTTGGTGCGTATTTTCTGTTTGTAGCATAATGCGTCCAAAAGTATCGGATAGCTGAATTGTAAATGGCTCGTTTTGAATATTGCCCGAAATATTGAAAATGTTTTTGGTGGGATTTGGATAAACAGAAATGTTGTTTAAGTTTTCTAAATTGTTTTGTGTTGTAACAACATCCTGCAAACTATCATTGGCGTTGAATAAATTTTCGGCTTTGTAATAAACCAAAATAGCGCTTTCGTTTTGCGGATTTGCTTGTCCCCATGTTGGTTGATTGGTTACAGGAATGTTGTTACCATTTGCAATGTTGTTGGTTGCTTTATGTCTACCTACGCAAACAACACCTTGGGCAGTTTTAAACAGGCCAAACATTTCGGTATTGTCGCCACCAGTTTGCGTTAGCGTATCCCACTGACCAACAATTAGCGAGGAATATTTTGGTACGTGAAACTGCTCATCGTACACCCTTACAAAACTGTTCCAGCAGCTTTTTCCACCGAAAGTTGGCTTCACCATTTTTTGATAAGCGTTGGCAGTGGTAATGGTTCTGCGCCCTATGGCCATTAAGCACACATCGCCATTGCTGGAAACTTTCATGTTGTTTTTTACAATTCTTGTGGTGTTTACATTTGGCCAGCCGGTATTTGGATTTGACCAGCCATCGAGGTTAGGGTCGGGGTGAGGCGTACCAATATTTCCAGTGGCTTCTGTCATTTCGCCCATGTAGGTTGAATTAATTAATTTCCCATCGCTCAGCTGTAATTTACCCAACCAAGAAAGGTGAATATCGCCCACGGTGCCTGTAAACTGATTTTGAAATCCGAATGTAGAAGGATTATTTACAATGGTATTTCCTTCCCAGAAATTTTCCACATTATTGCCATGTACACGTGCGCCTACAACTAATTTATCTGAATGATAATCAATGGCCAAAGCATCAATATATTGGTCGGGAATGGAACCAACAGTGTCTCCTTGCGGGGTGATTTCGTGGTACAAACGGCTCCACCAATTTAATTCTCCGGCAGGTGACATTGCTATAACTGCAGGTTCAAAATCGGGCGTATTTTGAGGATTGAAATAACTTTTAAAACTCATGCCGATGTATAAATTTCCGTTTCGTTTATCAACTGCAATTGAATTAGCGCCAAAAACAGGACAACAAGCTTCGGCAGAATATCCTGTATAACCAGGCCCATCTGCTGTTGGATTGTTTGGGTCGCAAGGTCCGCTAAACAACACGTCGGCGGGCCATTTTCCTTTTTTGGAACCACCATTTCCATCGTTATAATATGTGTTGTATTCGTTTTCGGTCCAGGAGCGCAAATCGCAACGGCCCCAGATTTTTAGCACAATGCCACTGTATTTTACAGAATCTATTCCACCATTTGGATTTTGGCTTGCAGTGCCGCCCCTCCATTCGGTGCCGTTTTTTAACCAATGTGTTCTCCAGTTGTCAACTACCATGCGCTGCCCATTTGAATTTAAACAATAAATGGCGCTCCAATCATAACCATAAGCTTCGCCTGAAACGTAGTACACTTTTCCATCATTTGTAACATCCCATGGGTGATAATCTTTGGGGCCTGATTTCGCCCAAACTGCAGTATTCCAAGTTAAAGCGGTAGGAATTCCGTTGACAAAATTGTTATTTAGTTTAGCCAATAGATAGCCACCATTATTGTTGTCAGAATCGGCAGTGTTGCAGCTGATATATAAGTCGCCAGTTGCGGTGTAAGGAAGCGAATTGGTTTTAATAAAACGAATATCTTCAACGGCGCCTTGAGGAAAATGAACTACTTCGGTGATGTTTTGTAAATCGTTTGAAAGGTGCAGTAAAAATCCAAATTTATTGGTTCCAAGTGCATTGGGAATGTTTCCCGAATATGTAAGTTGAGTTCTGGGAACAGACGCGTTTATCCAGTCTAAGTTATCTGCATAACCTGTAACGATAAATGTTCCATCGGATAATTGCAATACATCATAAAATGTTTCTTTGCCAGTGTTTCCGGCGTATGTAACGATATTGGTTTGAGCGATTAAAGAATGGTAGTTAAAAATTAAAATACTAATCAAAGCAAAGATGTGCTTTATCATATGATTCATACAAAAGTTAATTTTATAAAAGTAGTTTAATTAGCTAAATAAATTATTGTCTATTAAAAGTAATTTGAAATAGTGAGTCACGTATATTTGTGTTAGTACAAAAACTTTTATTTTCCTAAAAATGAAAAAGAAATACTTCCTTTTGATTGTTTTATCGGTTTTTATTTTAAAATCAAATGCACAATCTATCTGCGATGATGGAGGGGATTTGATAATTTATTCGAATTATGATGGTGGAATTTTAACCATAAATATCGACGAAAATATTCCTGATTTACGCGTTGGGATTTGCACATATGAGCCCATTCAGGTAAATTTTACTGGAGCGTTTGTTGGGAATGTTACACAAGTGTTGTACGCAGGATTTAATTCAATGCAAAACAATAATAATTGTAACCAAGGAAATTTTGTGACATCAATTTCGGGTGTATCTCCTTCAATTATTGGTATTGAAACTTATCCATCAATTGGATATGATAATCCGAATGGCCACCCAAATATGGTAGGTACAGGTGGGAATTGTTCATCTACAGAACCAACCGGTGGAGGAAATACACCTGACCAAATAGTGTATTATTTTCAACAAAATTTAGGAGGAGATTTCAGGTTTCATTTTACACAATATGAATGCTGGCAAACACAAACTTTGGCAATTTCTGCTGGTGGAAATTGCTGTGTGGTTCCTGTAGATGACAATGCGCCTCCAATTGCTTCGTTTACAGCCAACGAAACTCAAATTTGTGCTGGCAATTGCATTACTTTTACTAACACCAGCATCAATGGGCCATTTAGTAATGTTTCATGGACATTCCCAGGTGGAAATCCTCCGCTTTCAAATTTAGAGAATCCAACAGTTTGTTACGAAAATGATGGAGTTTATTCTGTAAGCGTGGCAGTTGATAATGCAAATGGTATGGGTGTAAACACTACACCTGGATATATTACAGTGAGCAATAATCAATTTACCATTAGCATTTCGCCTTTAGGACCAGTAAGTCTTTGTGAAGGAGAATCTATTACATTAATTGCAGATAATGGATTGAACAATTATGAATGGTCGAATGGACAAAATACGCAACAAGTAGAAATTACAGAAACGGGTGGTTATTCTGTTTCTGCGGAAAATGCTTCTGGTTGTATTGGCGTTTCTAATGTTGTGAATGTGGAAGTAACACCGATTCCTGTTGCATCTTTTTCTTATTTGCAAACATTTCCAGAGTATTTTGTGGAGTTTACCAATACAAGTTCAGGAAATGGTACTTACTTATGGTCGTTTCCGGGAGAAAACAATAGTACGCAGGAAAACCCTGGTTTTCAATTTACATTTGACAATAATTGGCCAGTTACATTAATTGCTAGTAATAGTTGTGGTACCGATACATTAAACGAAATAGTAAATGTTATAAAAACGGGAATAGAAAATGTAGTTTTTTCTGATGGTTATGCATTCATAAATGAGGATAAAGTTTATTTTATTACAGATAATTTCTCTGGATTAAATTCAAATGTTTGTTTTTATAATTCTATTGGACAAAAAATAAGTAATAGCACAATAGATGTAAAAAATGGTATATTAAATTCATTGGATATTCCACAAATGGCTGCAGGTATTTATTATTTAAAGATTGAATCAGATAGTAAGATTTGGGTTAAAAAAATATTGAAAGTTTAAAATTTACAAGAATGTAAACAAGTGGCTGATGCTTACTTAAGAATGAGGTGTTTTTTAATATAAAATGTACTTTAGAAGCAAGTTTAATCAGAACATAAAAATAAAATAATTCAATAAATCAAAGAAAACATGGCAAAAGGAATCGTTCGAATCACACCTAAAGGAAATAGTTTAGGTAAATTAACAATTACAGTATTAGATGCTAATCCATATGGCGTATTAGTTGGAACAGACTTGTTTTTTCCAGATCCTAAATTAACTCCTCCAATAGCAGTGAATGATATTGTTACTTGTACGATAAACTCTGCAACAACTTGCACGGTAACCAAGAAAGGCTAATGTTTATTAATCAAAAGTATAGGTACTAGTACTTATTTTTTAATTTAAAAATTGATTTCAAACAGTTATTGGTTAGATTTGAATTTATAAAACTATCATTCATCTAAAAAACTTGAAATTATGGCAAAAGGAATTGTAAGACTTACACCTAAAGGTTCAAATATGGGCAAGTTAGAAATAATCCAAACTGAACCCAACGAAATGGGAATTGATGTAGGATATGAATTAGAATTTAATGATCCGGGAATAAAAGATCTTCGTGAAGGACAAGCAGTTAATTTGAATTTTACTTCTAAAAGTGACTGTGAAGTTCTTGGGATTTGCGATGTTAAAAGCTAATAGTTAATTGGCAATTACATTTTTTGAAAGTCTACTGTCTATGCAGTAGGCTTTTTTTATGCTTTATATTAAACTAATATTCCAATTACAAGAATATCGTCTGTTTGCTCAGCATCTTTTTTATAATCACTTATAAAACTGTCAAGGGCTAATTCTTGAAGATGAGCGGGTAATGTTGCATTTGCAAGAATCAATTCTCTGAAATTCTTTCTTTTTAACTTAACCTTGTTAGTAGCATCGAACTGGTCTGAAAAGCCGTCTGTAAACAAAAAGATGTTGGTATTGGGCTTTAAAATTATTGAATGGTTAGTGAAGAGAACAGTGTCTTCATTATGTCCAATACACTGTTTATTAGGTTTAATTTCAGTTAATTCCCCCGAGTTTACTAACCATAAGGGTAGGTTAGCTCCCGCCCATTGTAATTCTCGGGTTTTTAAGTTAAAAGAACATAACGAAATGTCCATTCCATCTTGAATTTCTTTTTCACTGGTAGAGAAATTTTCTTCGATTATCTTTAGTGTTTTATCAAGAATTAAAGATGGTTGTGTTAATTTAAATTCTCTTACAGCCCGGTTTAATGCATTGTGGCATAGAACTGAAACTAATGCACCAGGTACACCATGTCCAGTGCAATCGCATGCTGCCATTAATACAGTATCATTCACAACTTCCATCCAATAGAAATCTCCGGCAACAATATCTTTGGGTTTATAAAGAATGAAAGAATTTTCTAAATGCTTATTTATTCTTTTTCTTGAAGGTAAAATCGCAGTTTGAATGCGCAAGGCATATTCAATAGAGTGCGTAATCTCAATGTTTTTTTTCTCAACAATAGTCTTTTGTTTTTCTGTTTCCTTTTCTTTTAATTCAATGATATTTTTTTGTTTTTGAGTTATGCGCCATCTGTTAAACATGAACAATGAAAACAATAAAGTGAGCGACAGTCCAACAACTACAGATAATAAAATAGTGTTTTGTCTTCTGTTTTCAGAAGCTGAAAGCGACTGCTGATTTTCTTTGTCTTTTTCCAGTAACTTAATATCATTGTCTTTTTTCTCACTTTCGTACTTTGTACTCATTTCTGCAAATTGTCTCTTCATTTGTTCATTTTGCAAAGTGTCTTGATATAGCGAAGAGAGTTTATGGTATTCGTATGCTGGTTGAAACTGTCTCATTTGAGCGTATATCTCAGATAAGGTTTGATATGATTGTTTTAACTCGTTTTTATTATCTAATTTTTTTGATATTGAAATACAGCTATCTAAGTATAAGATTGCTGTTTGGTTCGATTTTAATTTTTTATATACAATTCCAATATTGTGAAAGCTGGCGCTGATACCTCGGTTATCTTTTAATTTTTTTGCTAAGCCCAATGATCTTAAATGCAACTTCAAAGCTTTTATGAAATCATTTTTCATTTCATATATCAAAGCAACGTTGTTTAATGCGTCGGAAATACCTTGTTCATCTCCGGTTGCTTCCATGTATTTGAGTGCTTTTTCAAAATACACCAAAGCCTTTTCATATTCAAATTGCGCATAATAAATTGATCCAATCATCATCATGCTCACTCCAGCTGAATACTTGTCGTTGATTTTTTCCGAAAGCTTGTACGCTTGATTTGAATAGCGCATTGCTTTTTCAGCAATACCCAATTCGTTGTACACGATTCCAATATACTGCAAGCATTGAATGGTACTTGGGTTTAATTGGTCTCGTTCAAAAATTTTCAATGCCCTGAAAAGATATCTTATAGCTTCATTATAATTACCTGATGTGTAGTTTAAGTAACCAATTGCATTGCAACCCATTGCAATGAGTGTATCAATTTTTAATGCTTCAGCTTCTGCTAGTCCTTTTTTAATGTGGTAAATAGCTTCAGTTGGAGAAAAATTTTGGTAATGTGTGCCTAATTTGTAATTTAACTTGATCTTCTTAATTCCTGTTGAATGCTCAATTTCATATTTTAAACTATCAACAAAAGTTTTTTGAGACCAAAGCAAAGATTGATTTAGAATTAATATAAAAATGAAAATTAGTTTTACTTTCAACTTATTTGCTTAATTTATTAAAAATAATCAATAGGGCTTTTATTTATTGGTACAAACAAAATGTTCTTTTAGTATTATTTTTTCGCTTCAAACTTAGTGAAAATTCCATCATAAAAATTCTAAGATTTAAACATGCTTTTTTATTACACAAAAGAAAAAATAGTATAAAAATAAAGGCCGACTTCATTGCTGAAATCGGCCTTTATTGGAACAATAAACCTTATTTTAATGTCTTAAGCTTTTGCTACTAAAGCTAATTTTACTTTGAAATTATCACTAATTGCTTTGTCTTTTAAGTTTTGGAAAAATTTACCAGAACCGTATTTAATATCCCATTCAGTGCGGTCTATTTCAAATTCTGCATTTGCAGTTAATTGTGTTGCATCCATTGCAATAGTTGCAGGGAAAGTTATTGCTTTTGTAATTCCTTTAATTGTTAAATTACCTTTAACGTTATAGTTTGCTGCGCCAGCTGCTGCATTTTCGATAGGGTCAACTGAAATAATTTCAAATTTAGCTTCTGGATGTTCTGCAGTATTGAAAAAATCTGGAGAATTTAAATGTCCAGTTAAATCACCATTCATCTTTGCATCTGTTAAATCTAATACTTTCAAAGATTTAACATTGATAGAAAATGCACCAGCAGTAAGTTTTGCTCCTTCTGCTTTTAATTCTCCGCCTTTTAATGCAATTGTTCCATTGTGTTTGCCTGTAACTTTTGTTGCAAACCATTCAACCTTAGATGCTGCTGAATCTAATTTGTAAGTAACTGCCGCAGCAGTAGCTTGTGCAGCTTCACCGCTTGCTTCTGTTTTTGATGCTTCTGAGCCTCCGCAACTTGCCAATACTGAAGCTGCTAAAATTGCTGAAAGAAATACTACTTTTTTCATTTTTGGTTTTTATTTATTTGTTGTTTAAGTTTTCTAAATATAATCTGCCTTTATCAAGCAGTTCACTAAGTGTTTCAGCTTCTGCAGCTGTTAATGTTCCATTTCCAAATACAAATTCATTTTCTTTTTCGTCAATTTCTGATAAAATCGAAAGCCCTTTTTCTGTAATTGATACATCTACTTGTCTTCTATCGTGCTCACATTCTTTTCTTTCTATGAACTTCTTTGCTTTTAGTTTTTCAACTATTCGAGAAGCATTAGATGATTTATCGAGCATTCTATTTATAATTTCATTTACCGTAATTGCTTTTGGAAACTGTCCTCTTAAAATGCGTAAAACATTGAATTGTGGCGGTGTTAAATCAAATTGCTTAAGAACATGAGAAGTGTGTAAATGAATGCAGCTTGCAGTATAAATTATATTAATTCCAGCTTTTTGATGGCTGCTTTTAAATTTACCTTGCTGAATGTCTTTTTCGATTCCCATTACTTCGCAAAAGTATGTAAATACATTGTATGTTGGTACATATAAATTTATATTTGTTTTAAGTAACTGAATATCAGTAGTTAAAAATTAATGTTCTGGAGTTTCGGTCGAATATTCAGTTCTGGCATCCTGTGCTTCATACCCTTGTTCGCATAGCCATTTGGAAAATGCAGCACTGTAACCATGCGTGGCAATGATGCGCGAAGCTTCAGTTTCTTTAACAGCTTTTACCAATGATGGCCAGTCAGCATGGTCAGACAAAGCAAAACCTCTGTCAGCATTGCTTCTTCTGCGAGCACCACGTATTCCCATCCATCCTGAAGCAACACCAATTGAATAAGGCTCAAATCTTTTCATCCAAACAGAATCAGCTGTTGCTGGTGGCGCGAGAATTAATGCATTCCTGTATTCATCTTTTGAAGCTTTTAAATCTATTCTTAATGTTGAAGGCAAATTAAATCCAGCTTCAATCAATGCATCATGTGTGTTTGAAATGGCTGTATGGCTGTAAATTGGACCTGTTGAAGTGTCTAAATTTACTAGTAATCTTTGCGCTTTTCCTAATGAATATCCAATAAGCACGCTGCAAATGCCTTGCGCTGCATTCGATTTCCACCACTGGTGAATACTTTCAAAAATTTCTTGTTGAGGTTTCCAGCGATATACTGGTAAACCAAAAGTGCATTCTGTTATAAAGACATCACATTTTACGGGTTCAAACGGTACAGAGAAACCATCATTTTCTAGTTTATAATCTCCCGAAAAAACCCAAACTTCCCCCTTGTATTCAACTCTTATTTGTGAAGAGCCAATAATATGTCCAGCAGGATGAAAAGAAAATTTTACACCATTGATATCAATCTGTTCATCATAGCCGACAGTTTGTAAGGGTAAATTTTTACTTAAACGTAACCTTAAAATAGCTTCTGAATCTTTATGAGATAAATATGCTGATGAACCAGCGCGTGCATGGTCGCTGTGTGCATGCGTAATGAGGGCTTTATCTACACCTCGCCATGGATCTAAATAAACTTTGGCCGGCGGACAATAAATTCCTTTGTTGGTAAACTGTAGCAAGTCGCTTTTCATTGCTTAAATGAACGAATTAAATCAATAGTATGTTGACAGAGTGGAGGCAAATTTTACATTTGCAATATGAATAAAATTGAACACATAGGAATTGCAGTAAGTAACATGGAGCAATCTGCAAAATTGTTTGAATTGCTTCTTGGAAAACCAGCTTATAAAGAAGAAATAGTAGAAAGTGAACAAGTAAATACCTTGTTTTACGAATTAGGTGAAAGTAAGATTGAATTATTAAAAAGTTTCAATGCAGACGGCACCATCTCAAAATTTATAGAAAAAAAAGGAGAAGGATTCCACCATATTGCTATAGCAGTCGACAACATTGTTTTTGAAATCGAACGCTTGCAAGCAGCAGGTTTTCAAGTGTTAAATCCAATTCCTAAAAAAGGTGCCGATAATAAATTAATTTGTTTCCTTCATCCAAAATCTACAGGCGGAATTTTAGTTGAATTGTGTCAAGAAATAAATTAATTTTTACATGAATTTTATTGACACTCATTTTTCAGATAGAGATGTATGGTTTCTTGCATCTGCTGGGCTTTTATTATTGTTTTCTATTTTTTTATTTTCATCAAAAAAACATAAACCAGCACTTATTTTATTAATTGCCGGTGCATTTGTGTTACGCCTTTGGATGGCATTTATTGACCCATTTTTAAATCAATGGGACGAAGAGTTTCATGCAATGGTTGCCAGAAACATGGTCGATAATTTTTGGCAACCAATGCTGTACAGCAACCCATTATTAAGAGTTTCCATTGAAACCTGGGTTGCCAATCATATTTGGTTGCACAAACCACCTTTGTTTTTATGGCAAATGGCACTTTCTATAAAATTGTTTGGAGCAAACTATTGGGCAATTAGAATACCCTCTGTTATTCTTACTACAGCTTTGGTTCCTGCAATTTACAGGATAGGACTTTTACTGAAAAATAAACAAGTAGCCTTTCTTTCGGCATTATTTTATGCATGTTCATGTTTAATGGTAAATGTAGTTTCCGGAGGAATCAATACCGACCAGAATGATGTAGTTTTTATGTGTTATGTGGTGTTGAGTTTCTGGACATTCGTGGAATATGCATTTTCAGAAAAGCCTATTCATTGGATATTTACTGGAATTTTTGCTGCAGCTGCAATTTTGGTGAAATGGTTACCTGGTTTATTAGTATTTTCTGCATGGTTTTTCTGGTTAATTTTTTCGAAAAATAAAAGGTCACAATTTAAATATTGGTTGCATTTATTTTATGCAGGTATTATTGCAATATTAATTCCTGCAACTTGGTTTGTTTCTGTCTATTTAAAATGGCCAGAGGAATTTAAAGTAACCATGGATTTATATAGTAAACATATTAATGATGATTTAGCTCATCCAGGAGAATGGTATTATCATTTTCAATATTATTATGATAATTTCGGTTGGTTAATTGTGGCAATTTTCTTTGCAGGTGTTATTATTTCAATGGCTCAAAAGAAGAATAAAAATCTTTGGATTTCATTATTTATTTCCATTTTAATCACCTATTTATTTTACACTTTTGTGCTTACACGAATGCCGCTTATGTGCCTAATTGTGATGCCTTTAACATTTTTATTTGTGGCTTTATCAGCGAATGAATTAATGAATCAAATTTATAAATTACCAAATAAAATTGCTGTTCTTATTACGTTCCTCATTATTTCTATTGCAACTTTTTCATTACTAAATTATGGTGAAATTGAAAGGATGCATTCTTTTCGAGATGAAAATATTTATAGAAAATCTCGCATGCACAATCAAAAAGTACTTGTTGAAACTGCCGAACATTTGAAGAAGAAAAATTACGATGTATTATTAAATTGCGGTTATCTGGGCAATGGCATCGTTACAATGTATTATACTGATTTAGTTGCGTATGATAAGATTCCTGATGAAGATGAATTTAATACACTTAGAAAAAACAAAATAAATGCAGCAATTTTTGATGATGGAAATTTGCCCGATTTTATTGTGAAAAACGATTCTATTCTTATTCTATCAGATAAAATATTAAGAACAGGAATGTAAAAAAAGCAGTTGTATTAAAATTAACTCATTATATTCGTTCATTTGATTATTCCTAACTTTTAAAAACTTGTAATTATGAAATATCAAGCTTTACCAGCCGAATTCTATATAAAAAACCGTGAAAGATATGTTGCGCGTTTAAAACCAAATAGCATAGCAATTTTTGTTGCGAATGATGAAATGCCATTAAGTGCAGATGCTACACATACCTGGAAACAGAATCCAGATTTATTTTATTTATCAGGCATTGACCAGGAACTTACTATTTTAGTTTTATTTCCAGATTGTCCAAATCCAAAACAACGTGAAGTATTATTTGTGAGGAAAACCAATGAACATATTGCAATTTGGGAAGGTCATAAATACACAAAAGAAGAAGCCATTATTGCTTCCGGAATTGAGAATGTTCAATGGGTAGAAAATTTCGGTCCTATGTTTCACGTGCTCATGACATATGCTCAAAACGTTTATTTAAACTTAAACGACCATGATAGGGCAAACACGAAAGTTCCTTACTCAGAATTACGTTTTGCAAGAGAGTTGCGAAACGATTATCCCTTACATAACTTTGAAAGAAGTGCTCCAATAATGCATGACTTACGTGCAATAAAACATGGACAGGAAATTAAACAAATTCAAACTGCTTGTAATATAACCGAGAAAGCATTTAAAAGGGTGTTGGGTTTTGTTAAACCTGGGGTGATGGAATATGAAATTGAAGCAGAAATTATCCATGAATTTATCAGGAACCGTTCCGCAGGTCACGCATACAATCCTATTATTGCTTCTGGAGCCTCCGCCTGTGTTTTGCATTATAACGACAATAATAATGTGTGTAGAGATGGTGAGGTTATTTTGATGGATTTTGGCGCGGAATATGGCAATTATAAATCAGATTTATCACGTTCAATTCCTGTAAGTGGTAAATTTACCCCACGTCAAAAGGATGTTTACAATGCGGTGCTCAATGTGATGAAATATGCAACCTCCATGCTGGTAGCTGGCACTTTGTTAGATGATTACAACAAAGAAGTTGGTAGTGCAATGGAAGTAGAATTGATTAAATTGGGTTTATTGAATGCCCAGGAAGTCAAAAACCAAAATCCTGAGGCTCCATTGTATAAAAAATACTTCATGCACGGAACTTCACATTACTTAGGAATTGATGTGCATGATGTTGGATATCGTTATGGCAGAATGCAAGCCGGAAATGTTTTTACTTGCGAACCAGGTATTTATATTCCAGAAGAAGGTTTAGGAATCAGACTCGAAAATGATATTTTAATTACCGAATCTGGTAATATTGATTTGATGGCATCTATTCCCTTGGAAATAGAAGAAATTGAGCATTTTATGTCAGAAAAACATAGAGTAATTTAAATAAATTTATTGTAATAAGAAAAGTTTTTCTAATGAAAGATTGCCTTAAGGTGCTAATTCAATCATTCTATATTAAGACAATTATCTTGTTATAAAAGGGTCGAATATTCATTAGTTTAAAGGATTCATTTCAACTAAGAATTAAATTAATAATTATCAATTTTAAGTATGCATATTAGATATTTTATTTTTTTATCATTTTTAATGATTTCGAGTCAAACAATTGCCCAAAACATCACCATTCATTCAATTAGCACCGCACGCCAGCCTTCAGGAGATAATGGATATACTTTAGATGGACATTTGATGAGTGAGTCGGGGCGTAAAAAACTATTAAATCCAATAAATTTTGGAGAAAACGGAATTTACAATAAAAGTGTCTCAATTTTCGATGGATACGCTTCTACAGGAAGTTTAACCAATGTTTCCTCAATTTCGAAAAACAATATTTTCTTTTTTGCCTCATTTAATAAAAATGATCCATCAACACAAGCATTCACAGATGCAGAAATTGATTCAATGTACAATTGGTCTGTAAATGGAGGGAAATTGATTATTGCTTCGGGCGGAGAATGGGGGCCTGCATTTAACTCAAATGTTTTAAATAATAAATGGGGGTATTCTTATATTAGAGAAGCTCCATCTCCAATTAATCCAATTTTTAATGGTAATAATACCGATATTTTTAATGGTCCTTTTGGAAATGTTACAAATGCAATTCAAGGTGGTTCTGCACAAGGTTATTTTACACAATTAACAAGTAATGCAATAATATATGCAACAGATTTATATGGAAATCCAACGCTGTTTATGGATTGCAATACACTTGATTTGATAATTGCTGACATTGATGTTTTTACAATTTTTGGTGGAATTTCAGTTGGAGATGCAATTAATAATAACCAGGATAAATTGCTTGCCAATACATTTGCTTTCATGAATAAATTGCAAGCAAAACCTAAAATAAATGCAAGTAATAATAATGAATTATCGCTAAATGATGTTTATAATAGTTACCAGTGGTTTTTTAATAATGCTCCTCTAAATGGAGAGATTAATCCCCAGTTTAATGCAAAAGAAATAGGAGAATATTATGCTGAAGTTACTGTAAATGGAGGTTGTAAAGTAAAATCAGACAAAATAGTTATTAGCAATGATACATTAGCATTGCCAAATGTATTTTCTCCAAATGCTGATGGCGTTAATGATAATTTTATTCCAATTAAAATGAATGGAATGAAAATAAATCAAATTTCAATTTTTAATAGATGGGGAGAAATAATGTTTAAAAAGGATGCACCTGCAGTTTTATGGGATGGAAAAAAAGATGGACAGGTTGCTCCAAACGGGACTTATTTTTGGACACTTGAATACCAGAACTCGAAAGGTGAGAAATTTAAAAAGACAGGATATGTGCAGCTTTTAAAATAAATCTTGATTTATAGTTGATTTAATTTTATTTATAAATTAATATACTGTTTGATTTGAATATTATTTAAGCAATTAAATTTAAATACAGAACATACACTTTGAATATTTAGTTTTAAGTTAGATGAATATGAAAGAATTCATTTAGTGTTAGTTTTTGCTTCTCAAAATCTCATTTCCATAAAATGTCAATATTTTAATTATCTCATCTACATTTATAGGCTTACTTAGATAATCATTCATACCTGCATCTAAACATATTTCACGGTCACCTTTTAAAGCATTAGCTGTCATTGCTACAATAACAGGTTGTGTTTTTAATTCAGTTGAGTTTCTAATTGTTTTGGTTGCATCTAGTCCATCCATTCCAGGCATCATTACATCCATAAATATTAAATCATACTTATTTTGATGCGCCATTTTTACAGCTTCTTCCCCATTATTTGCAATTTCAATAGTGTACCCTAATATTTCCAAAACACGTTCTGCAAGTTTTTGATTAATAAGGTTATCCTCTGCCAATAATATTTTCATTGGGTATTTCTCACCAACTAAAATCTCGGTATTCTTTTCTATCAGTGAAGATTCTTTTATGTGGCTATCATTTAAATCAAAAATCTCAGACATTTTTTGCAAAAGAATTTCATGCCTGATGGGTTTGTTTAAATGGGCTTTAAAGAACTTGTTAATTTCCGTTCTAGAAATTAAATGACCAACTGAAGAATATAAAATTAATGGAAATTTGTTTTTTACATTGTGATGCAGAGCTTCTCCAAATTCCAATCCGTTCATTAATGGCATTTTCATATCAATTAATCCCAAATCGAACCTTTTTCCTTCTTTAATAATGTTCAATGCAACCGTAGGATTATCATACGATTCTACAATCATACCTTTTTTAGTAAATAGCTGCTCGAGTATTTTTCTATTTGTAAAATTGTCGTCAACTATCAATATTTTTTTATCTCTCAGTAATTCAAGATTGAAGACAGTAGGTTTTAAATATTTAGATCTAGCTAATGTTAAATCAAAATAGAAACTGGTTCCAACACCAGCGGTGCTTTCTACCAGTAAATCGCTCCCCATTAAATCTACCAAACGCTTACTAATTGCAAGTCCTAAACCAGTTCCTCCATATTTTCTGGAAGTTGAATTATCAACTTGAGAAAACGGTTTAAATAGTTTAATTAATTTTTCTTTTTCTATACCAATACCAGTATCGTTTATTATTATTCTTAATTTAATTTTTGAATCAAGTTCTGATAGGATTTTTACATCTACCATCACTTCGCCTTTTTCAGTAAATTTAATGGCATTGCCAATTAGGTTTACAATTACTTGTCGGAGTCTTGTTACATCACCAATAAGGTGTAAATTTTCCTCGTTTTCAATTCTATAGAATAATTCAATGTTTTTTTCAGCAGCGCGACTTGAAAAAAGATTCATGACTTCTTCAATACATGAATTTAAATCGAAAGGAGTATTTTCAAGTTCAAAGTGACCGGCTTCAATTTTACTAAAATCTAAGATGTCATTTATTATATTCAATAAATGCTCTCCGCTTATTTTAATTGTTTCTACATAATCAAGTTGTTCTGAGCTTAATGTAGTATCTCTTAAAAGACTTGTCATACCAATAACACCATTCATAGGCGTTCTAATTTCATGGCTCATAGTGGCCAAAAAATCTGATTTTGCCCTCGTGGCACTTTCTGCAATTTCTTTTGAATGAATTATTTCTAATTCATATTCTTTTATTTTGGTAATGTCTCTGATGGCGCCATCATAATATGTATTTCCATCAGAATCAGTGCTCTTCATTGATGATAGTAAACCCCAAAAGGTATTTCCATCTTTTCTTTTGAATTTCACTTCTTCGTTTGTAAATGAGCCATGCATATTAATGAGGTCTACCAATTTTTGACGGCCATCTGTATCAGCATAAAGTTCTTTGGAAGGCATTTTATACGCTTCTTCTTCATTTTCAAAACCAAACAAGTCTAAGAATGCTTGATTTGCATAAATCATCCCTTTCTCTGGCGTACTTCTATAAAGTCCTTCTTTAATGTTTCTGTTAATGGAAGAAAGTAATTGTTGGTTTTTCTTAACCATTTCTTCCGTTCTCTTTTCCTCTGTAATATCTCTGGAATAAACAGAAACGCCCATTACCTTTTTATTAGCAGATTTAATTGGGTACATTTTCACTTCACTAATTTGCTCATAAAAGCCAATTTGCATTCGGTCAAAATACGTTCTGGGTGTTCCTTTTAATGCTTTTTCAATACGTTCTTTTTGAATTAGTTTCAAATCATCGTATTCTGGTGGCATTAATTCGAAAATGCTTATTCCAATTTGTGGTTGAGTTCCAAATCTTGCATAAAAACTGTTTTCGAAATTTGTATTAAAATCAATTAACTCAAAATTTGAATTTACCAAGAAAATGTCATCTTCAGTATTATCTAAAATGGCTCTTAAATTCGATTCCTTCGACTTTAGCTCATCAGCTCTGATTCCGATTGTTTTTTCAAGATTTGAATTCATTAATTTAACTTTATCAACGACATCTTCAACATCTTGCCTTAAAGTAAATACGCCATAAAATAATCCAGAAAAAGGGTCGTCATCTTGAATTGATGGCATTTCTAAATGCATGTGTTCTGACCAAATTGTTCTTCCTAATATTCCTGTTAATTGTTCAATTTTATTTTTTTGATTTTCTTTTAATTCAGCAATTTCATTTTTTAAAGCTTCAATTTCTTCATTTAACACATTTTTATTTGTAGTTATTTCTTTTTCAGTTTGAGGAATTTTAAATATTATAGAAAATGCCTCTGCAACATTTTCAACCACGCTCACATTCGGCAATTTGTTTGGGAAAACAATTCTGTAGGTGTTAACGAAAGATCTTATAATTCCTTTTGTTATCCAGAAACTATGGGCGTAATATTTTTGAAAATTGATTTCATTTTCTTCAATTTTCGCTCTTAAACTCCTATTCACATTCGACATTTCCTGAATATCAAGAATGCAATAGAATTTCTCTAAATTCAATGAAGTAACAACATTGATTTTTGCTTCTTTAGTTTTTTCCAAGCATTCTAGTTTCGGGCTTCCATAGCAATAACTAAAGAGGATACTTTTGTTGATAATGTAGAATTTACAAGCAAAGGAATTATCCGCATTAATGTAATCCCATTTTGGATTAGATTCTATTATTGTAGGTTCCCCATTGGGAAGTAATTTCGGAATGGTTTTCGAAAGGTATGGATCGTTGTGCCAATCTTGTTCGGGAATTATTTTGTTATTATCTGGAAATAAAGAATTTGAATTTTTATTTAATTTATTTGTTGCAGTTTTCTTATTGCTCCAAAATCCAAAATCAAAATTTAAAACATTCATTTTCCCCACAATATTTTGCAGGCTTACAAAGAAATTTATTGCAAGGTTATTAATGTTGGTAGTAGTTATTCCATTCATAAATATTCTTCTATTCAATCAATAAAAGTCATACATAAAATAGAAACTTGAATTTTCATAGAATACCCAATCTTACTTGGGTAATAAAATTATTAATTTATGAAATTATAAATCGCAAGTTCAATAATATCAAGATATTATGATTTTGAATATTTTAAGATACATGTAAGAAATGACAGGAAAGGAAGTTTTTATAAACTTAAATTATAAGAATCAATTTTATTTTTTTGAATTAAAAATATATGTGCATCGGGACCGATGTTAAAGAGCAGGTCTAGTATGCTAAGATTTTTGGTAAATCCAAATTTTCTGTTGAATACCTGGTGATAGGTTTCAGCGCTTAAATCATTATTAAGTTTGGGATGTATTTCATTTCTTTTGTCTATAAAATTATCAGAAAGTTTTTCCCAATTTTCAGAAATAGTCGGCATTTTAATTTGAAGATTACTCGTTATTAAATTTAATAGCGCATAATTCAAATCAAATAACATCGGAATTTTACTCATTAAAATAGCTTGAATATCATCCTTGTAAAATTCGAAAAATGGAGCATGATTATAGGCGGAAATAATACTTCTCCAATGTTTAATTTGCCAATTTTCAGCGTATGATATTTCTTGCTCTTTGATGGAAATTTTGGTTTTTTCTTGATGTTTTACAGGTATCACCAGTTGTTCAATGCCATTAGCACTTAAAATTGAACATCTATTTCTGTAGCTTTGTTTTTGAAAGTTCTCATTTCCTTCAAGTACACAATTACTTTGAATTAAATATTGAAAATATATAATAGGAGGGAAGTAGGCTGTAGAAAGAAGAACTTGCATTTATTCAATTATATTAAAAATTCTTTTCCACCTAATTTTATCATACCATTTCTTTGTATTATCCTGAGAGAAAAAAATAATCCAGGCTTTCCCAATTATATGATTTTCAGGAACAAATCCCCAGCTTCTCGAATCTGCTGAATTGTCCCGATTGTCTCCAAAAACAAAATAATAATTATATTTAAATGTATATGTATTTTCTTCTTTGCCATTAATCATAATTTTTCCTCCAATTACATCCAGTTTATTTCCTTCATAATTTCTTATGCATTGCTCATAAAGAACAATATTTGTGTCATTTAGGTTGATTTTTACATTTGCTTTTGGAATATAAACAGGTCCCCAAAAATCATTATTAAATGCATAATTTCTATTGTGAGGGAAAATATGCGATTGGAAATCATTTTCTTTTTCTAATTTTAAGTTTACAGACTGAATAAATGGCATTTTTTCAATGTATTTTGCAACAGAATCGGTCATGCTCAGTTCATAATCTAACATGTTTGAAACCAATCCTCCTTCAGTTATGCCTAATGAGTCTAACCAGTTTTGAGGTAAGCTATTGTTAGATTTAATATGTCTAATAAATTGATAATCAGATTTAAATTCAATTGTATCAAGGTTATTAATTATAATTTTCTTTTCAAAAACCGATAAAGTTTCACCAGGAAGCCCTAAGCATCTTTTTACAAAGTATGTTCTTTTATCTACAGGCCTTTCATATTCAAGTGGATAGTTAAAAACAATACAATCATTTCTATTTATTTCAGAAAAGCCCGGAAATCTGAAGTAAGGTAATTCAATCCAATCTAAATATGCAGGTTTACTTTCTGTAAATGGCATATTTTGATGCATAAATGGCACAGCAAGAGGTGTTATAGGCAATCTTGCACCATAGTGCATCTTTGAAATGAAAACAAAATCACCCGGTAAAAGTGTTTTCTCCATGCTTTGAGAAGGAATAAATGCACCTTGTAGAAAAAATGTTCTGATAAGCCATGCCACTAAAAATGCCCAACCAAATGCTTTAAGCCACTCTTTAACTGTAGATAATATTCGATTAGCCAACTTATTTTAAATTAATTATTTTTATTTGTATAAATCAGAAATTTTTGAATATCATTTATCTCTATTAAATCAACTCCTGCTTCTGATAAAATGCCAACTGCATTTGCATTTTCAGGTATATTTTTAACTCTTACTGTTCTTCCAAGCTTATGAGCAAGTTTAATATAAGTTGTATAGCCATGATATTGCATATTAGGCATAGAGCCTTCACCTTTCCAGTCGAATATCTTTTTAAAATTAATTGTCGACATAGAGATATGCATTGCATCAATATCGTTATTTAATTTATTTATTGGCTCATCTAATGTACAGTACCTTTTTTCAGTATTTAAAATCTCTTTTCTGGGAACATTGCCGGTAACAATTATTTTTACAGCTTTTTTAATTCTTTTATTGGGTTCAAAAGATGTTAAAATATCGTAATAAGAAGCAATGGCTTTAGAAAAACTAGTATAAGTTAGATTGCTATCTGATTTAAAATCAACCACAACTATAAATTCTTCTATTTTATCAGCATAAATCCATCCATTATTTTGGTCTATTCTTGCTTTTAGGGGAGCTAAATAAGTCTCAGAAAAGCTTTTCTTTCCACAAATTAATTCGCCTGTTTTATTTACTTCAACGGTTATGGCAATTCCTTTGAAACCTGCATCCAATGCTTCAAACAGAGGGCGTTTGCGATTGTGATCTTCTGCTGAAATAGCCTTGTCAATTACAGTTTGTGCTGTAACCTGAAAAGTAAAAAGCATGATTATTATCAAATATCGCATGTTTCGAAGATAAACTTTTGATTTTACAAAACAATTAAAACCATTCTTTTTTCTTAAAATATACAAGCATAGCGGCAGTTATTGATATCATAAAAGCCCAAACTAATGGATATGCGTATACGGAATGTAGCTCTGGCATAAATTCGAAATTCATACCGTAAACGCCAACAATAAATGTTAATGGAATAAAAATCGTTGAAATAACAGTCAAAGTTTTCATTACTAAATTCATCTTATTGCTCAATGAACTTAAATACAAATCCATTAAACCAGAAGTTAAATCTCGAAATGTTTCTACGGTATCAATTGCTTGTACGCAATGGTCGTATACGTCGCGCAAGTAAAGTTGTGTATTGGGTAGAATATTTTTGTGGTCAGCCTTTGTCATAAGGCCAATAACATCTCTCATTGGCCAGATTATTTTTCGAAGAAATATTAATTCTCTTTTTAATCCATGCAGCGCATTAACGTCAGATTTCATGGGTTCTCCCAAAAGTCTTATTTCCACTTCTTCCAGTTTATCACCAATTTTTTCTAAAACCAGAAAATAATTATCAACTATAATATCCAGCATTGAATATAATAAGTAGTCGGCTCCAGATTTTCTAATTTTAATATTTCCTTTTTTTATTCTATCTCTTAAACCATTAAATAAATCTCCTTTATCCTCTATGAATGTAATAAGGGTATTATTTCTAAAAATTACGCTTAATTGTTCTGTGGTGATTTCTTTGGTCTGTTCATTGTAATCAATCATTTTGACAACCAGGTACACATAGTCTTCGTAATCGTCTAATTTCGGCCTTTGTTCAGCATGAGCGATGTCTTCCATTGCAAGACTGTGCAGGCAAAATGTTTTACCGATGTATTCTATAACTTCCGTATCATGAATTCCATCTATGTTAATCCATTTAACTTCATCTGGTTTATAATCATCTTTAATGGTTAATGGATTTAAATTTTCTTTATGAATTAATTCCGTTTCATTATATGAAAATATTTCAGCAGTTACTTTAAAATCTCTTTTAGAGCCAACATAAGCAACTGTTCCGGGCGCCATGCCGGCTTTAGAAGCAATTTTATGTCTTCTCCTGATTATCTTTGAGATCGTTTTGGTCATATCTGTATGAGATTACACGCTGAGGGAAAGGTATACTAACATTTTGATTATCGAAACCTTTTTTAATCAATACATTTAATTCAGTATGTAATTCGAAAGCATCAATAGGATTGGCTGCCCACACATAGGCCCTAAGTTTCATTTCAGATTCTCCAAATCCAATTAATTTTACTTCAACAATTGGAAAATTCTTTTCGATTTCGTCTTTTAAACGACCATCAATGGTTAAAGGGTGTGCTTCACAAATATCTCTCATTAATTGCATTGCCTTGTCAATATCACTCGAATAATCTATGCTAAAGTCTATATAACGTCTTATTCTATCGTCGAATAAATTATTATTAATAATTGTTTCAGCACTTATTTTTGAATTAGGCATTATAATTCTTTTATTTTCGAAATTTCTAATTACAGTATGTCTGAGGGTAATATCTTCTACAATGCCTGTATAGTCTTTTCCTATTTCTATGCGATCGCCAACCTTAAACGGCCTGCTAACCACCATAAATACACCACTTATAATGTTTGCAAATGCTGCTTGAGATGCAAAACCAAGAATAGCTGCTAGAATACCAGCTCCAGCGAATAAAGAAACCGCAAATGTTCTAAAAGCAGGAATTGCATATATGATTGCAATACTTGAAAAAAGATAAATTGTAGCCGTTACAACGTGTTTTAAAAATACATACCTGGTTTGGTCAATATTCATTAACTCGGCGCTCCTTCTGGTAAATCTGCCAATTAAGAATCTTAATGTACGCTCAAGTATTATTGAAATTAAAACAATCATTACAATGCGAAATGCAATACTTGCAAATGGGGTAATTGATTGTATTAAAATTAATTTATCTTTCATTTTTTAACGATATCTAAAGAGCCATAAATCACATTTCCATCTGGAAGTTTTAATTCATAAAGATAATTTCCAGTTAGTAAATCATCACCATTCCAGTTGTTTTTATAATTTACTGAGTTGTATACTATAATTCCTTTTTTATTCCGAACAATTAAATGGGAATAAAGCGGTAAATTTTCTATGGTAAATATATCATTAAATCCATCATTATTAGGAGTTATTACGTTTGGAACAATTACTTTTTTGTTGATTGCAACTGATGTTGGATTAGAAATAACTGGCAGATTTTCAGCTTTTATTGAATCTGAAACTGCTATAAATTTAGTTATTGAGATATCATCTAAGTAAATGTATGCCAATCTAATGGCACTTTTAATTCCGCTTGTTTGTAAATTGGTATTGATGTCATTTCTAAAATTTCCAATGGTTAAAAATTGCTCAGTTCCATTGGCCAGATATTCCCATTCTAGATTTTGCCAGCCAGAAGTATCGTTTATCGCTTTAAATTTTTCTGATTTTAAGTTTGGAACGATTGATATAGTGTTCCAATCTTTTCTAACCAAAGAATCTGAATTAAATACCAAACCTAATTCATCTGTATAATAATAAGATTTATTTGCTGCCGAGACTTTTAATTTAATGGTATATTTTTTATTATTTTCTAATTTATTGATTAGTTTTATTGATAAATATTCCCTAAAATCTTTGTTGTCGCCATCATACAGAATAATTCCAGCATAGTTATTTCCCGAATGAGCTTTCTTAAAACCATAACTAAAATTCCCTTGGAAAATTAAATCAGGACTTCCAACTCCAGCGGGAAACCATGGTAATGCTTGTTCAATATTACCTGAGTATTTTGATTTTAAAGGCTTGTAGACCTGCTCAAAACTTCCATTAGGAACCAAATTTTGCGCACTTAATTTCATTTTAATTATTATTGAAAATAATATAACTAAAACTAAAGCGAATTTTATATTGATTAAGTTCACACTTTAAACATTTGAATAATTGCTATTCAAATGAATTTTTAATGACTGGAGTACAAGATTTTTTCAATAGAATTCTTGCAATATTTGCAACCTTCAATTTCAAATCTCTGCGCTCAACGATTAAATCTAAAAAACCATGCTCCTGCACAAATTCAGCTGTTTGAAATCCTTCAGGAAGGTCTTTCCCAATGGTTTCTTTTACAACTCTAGGTCCAGCAAAACCAATTAAGGCACCAGGTTCTGAAATGTTTAAATCGCCTAACATAGCATAAGAAGCAGTAACACCTCCAGTTGTCGGGTCTGTTAATAAAGATATAAATGGTAATTGTGCATCGGCCAACTGGGTGAGTTTTGCAGCGGTTTTAGCCATTTGCATTAATGAAAATGCAGCTTCCATCATTCTTGCTCCTCCCGATTTGCTGATTAATAAAAAGGGAAGTTTATGTTTTACACAGTAATCTATAGAACGAGAGATTTTTTCACCCACAACTGAGCCCATTGAACCTCCAATAAATTCGAAATTCATACAAGCTATGACAATATTCAATTCATCAACCTCACCAACTGCGCAAGAAATTGCATCATTGTATCCTGATTTTTCTTGACTTGCAACAATTCTGTCTTTATATTTTTTAGTATCCACAAAAGCCAATGGATCTGATGGTCTTATGTTGTCGAAAAGCTCTGTATATTTTTGATTATCAAACAAAATGGCAAAATACTCACGACTGCTAATGCGTTCATGGTAACTGCAGTTTGAGCAAACCCACATATTATCTTCGTGATCGATTGAAGAAAAAATCTTTTTACACGAAGGACATTTATACCATAAACCTTCTGGAGTTTCTTTCTTCTCTAGAGTAGAAGTGGTAATATTTTTACTTTTTCTTTTAAACCAACTCATGTAAAACTATTGTTATTCAGTAAGTTATATTGATGTCCTTAAATTTTAAGGGTGACAAACTTACTCTTTTAATCATGAAATTCAAAAAATGAATAAGGTATTTAAGGTTAAACCAATTTCAACTAGCTGAATTACAACAGAGAATAAATTGCTTCTTGAATTTCTATTCTTGTTGCAAGGTTGCTAAGCCTTTTGTTTTCAGCATCTGGATACACTCTATTTGAAAGAAAAACATAAACAAGTTCATTTTCAGGGTCAACCCAGGCAATTGTGCCAGTAAATCCAGTGTGACCATAACTCAAGGCTGAAACACATTTACATGTTGGGCCTGTTTTTTTATAATCCATTTCTGGTTTATCAAAACCAAGTCCTCTGCGGTTATCATTTATACAATTCAGGCATTTTGTAAATTCTGTAATTGTTGCAGCATTAATAAATCGTTGACCACCGTATTCTCCTTTATTTAAAAGCATTTGCATCAAAGCTGCTAAATCTGTTGCATTGGTAAAAAGACCTGCATGTCCGGCAACTCCGCCCATCATAGCAGCGCCTTGGTCATGCACATATCCCTGAATTAATTGTTTTCTGAATAAGTTATCTTTTTCGGTAGGAACAATTTCTTCTTTATTAAATTTATTAAGCGGATTAAATGTCATATGTGAAAGTCCAAGCGGACGGTAAAAAACGCTGTCAACATATTGATCAAATGGTTTTTGTGTATGCTTTTCAATGATGTATCTGAAAAAATAATATCCTAAATCGCTGTATTTATATTCATTTTTAGAAGATATTTCGCAACTGGCAATTTGAGCTAAAATAGTATCAGGATAATCCTTTCTCATGAACATATTATCAGCTACTTTTAAATTAAAACTATCAGAAAAAGTGCTTCTGTAATACATATTTCTTTTGGAATCCGGTTTTATTGTTTTGGTGTAGAAAGGAATCCAGGCAGGCAAACCAGCTTGATGCGTTAGCAAATCTTTTAATTTTAATTTTCCTTTATTTGTTAATTTCATTAAAGGTAAATAATCACCAACTGTTTTATTGATATCAAAAAAACCTTCATCTGTTAATTTCATAATTGCGATGGTTGAAGCTGCAACTTTTGTGATAGATGCAATGTCATATAAATCCTCAGTATTAACAGGTGCTCCGCCATAGGTTTTATTACCAAAAGCTTTATTGTAAAATACTTTTCCATTTTTAGCGATTACAATTTGGCAACCAGGTGTCGCTTTTAGATCAATTGCATATTTAGCAATCGAATCTACTTTTCTTAATGAAGCAGTATTGATTCCAAGTTCTTCAGGAATTGTAAATTTTAATCTAATAACTTCTGCAATTTCAAGGCCTGCTGAAGCTTTGTACCTTTCGTTTACAGTTACTGGTAAAGTACCATTTGCTTTAATTCCTCCGAATATTAATTGTGCAGAAAGTTCCTGACTGTAAACATTATCTTCATATGATTCAATTAGTCCGTCAGGAGTTGCAGCAAGGCTTAATTTCGCAAGACTATAAGGATTAGCAAATACATTTAGAATTGTTTTTCCTTGTGTATTCAAAGCTTCCATAAAATTACTTACACCTGTAGTAACTCCCGCGCTTTTGCTCATTGCATTTTTAGGATTGTGCACACTTACAATTACCAAATTGTACCCTTTTAATTGTGCTAAAAGTCCTGCTTGTTTTGCTGGTAATTCATCTTTATCTACTACAAAATTTGCAACTTTTGTATATTTATTTAGTGTTTTTTGAAAGATATTATTTTGTCTTCCATCTATTGCGACTGTTGCAATTTTTAATTTTTCTAGCGATTTAAGAGGAATAATTTGATTTTTATTTTCTAAAACTGTAAGTGATGCTTCGGTTAATTTTCTGTTAATGAGTGCAGAAGTACTATCATTTAATTCTGAATAAAGATTTCTAATTTCAATCTTTTGTTTTTTATTTAATCCTAACCAGTATTTAGCATGTAAAATTTTTCTAACCCTTTTATCAATTTCTTCTTGTGTTATTTCTTTATTAGCAATTGCTTTTTTAATTTCAGAAATACCGGCAGCTACATTTTCAGAAAATAATAATACATCGTTACCTGCAATTAAAGCTTTCGCGTCGACCATTCCTGTGCTGGCGAAATTGGCCACACCTTTCATATTTAAGGCATCAGTAAAAATTAATCCTTTAAAGCCCATTTCTGTTTTTAATAAATCAGTAATTATTTTTGATGATAATGTACTCGGTTTTTTACTGTCGTCTAATGCTGTTACGTTTAAGTGAGCCACCATTGCCCCCGTCAGGCCCGCGTTGATTAATTCTCTGAAAGGAAAAAGTTCTAATGAATCGAGTCGTTCTCTTGAATGATTTATGGTTGGTAAGGTTTTATGAGAATCCGAGTCTGTATCTCCATGACCAGGAAAATGTTTTCCTGTAGCCATTACCTTATTGTCCTGCATACCTTTCATATAGGCGATTCCCTTTGCTGCGACTTTGTATTTATTTTCGCCAAATGAGCGCATATTGATTACAGGATTTGATGCATTATTATTTACATCAATATCTGGAGCAAAATTTACATGAATGCCCATTCTTTTACAATGTTTAGCAATAGCAACACCCATGTTGTAAATAAGTGTGTCGTTTTTGATGGCTCCCAGCGTCATTTGTTTTGGAAAAGAAACGGTTGAATCCAAACGCATAGCTAATCCCCATTCACCATCAATAGAAATCATTAATGGCACATTAGAGATTTGCTGATACATATTGCAAAGTTTTGCCTGTCTTAATGGGCCGCCCTGCATAAAAATTAAACCACCAATTTGTTGGTTTTTAATTAATTTAATGATTTCATCCTGATGCGCTTTTGGTTTATTAGAATAAGCTGCAACCATAAATAACTGACCGATTCTTTGCTCTGGAGTAAGCACTTTCATTAAACTATCTACCCATTTATTGCCTTCATTAATAAATGCGGGATCTTCTTTTTGTATTGATTTTACATTTTTGAATTCCACTGAAGAAGATAATATGGAAATACTAATTATAGCAGCACCTGCGAGGATTTGGCGAAGAATCATTTGGAAATTATTTAAATGTAAAATAATCGTAGAAATTTTGAATTTGTTGGTATACGGTTATTTATATATCAACAAAATAGGGTTAAGAACATTGAGAATAGTGGCATGATTTATTTATTTCCAATGCAATCGATTTAATTATAATTCGTTTTCTTTGTAATGAATAAAATAAAATCAATGTTGAAACGTGCAATACTGTTATTGATTGTAGTATTTACAAATATATTTTTTACAAGTGCGCAAACTGACTTTCAGCCTATGTATTGGGGCGGAGAGATTTTCAAACCTGCTTCAGGAACTACTTTTCATACAATTGGTAACTGGAATGAAGGTATTTTGTTACAGAGCAAGACAAGTGCAAAGATATTTACATCAGGCAAAACGTTTGTTCAACGAGTAGATAACATGACTTTGTTGCCACAATATACCAAGGAAATAAAGTTAGAAAGTAGCAAAGGCAATAAGCCTCTTGAATATCAGGTAATGACAAGAATGGGAGAAAATCCAATTTTATTTGCTACATATTTTAATAAAGACAAAAACAAAATTGAGCTTTACGGCAGAAAATATGATTTAGAAGGAGAGCCAATTGAAAAGGATAAAAAAATCGCTGAATTCTCTGCATCAAGAAAGCAGCAGATTGAAGCGATGAACTTTGTGGCATCTGAAGATTCAACTTCTATGCTCACCTATTTTACTGAGAAATTTGACAAATACGAAAATGAAAAAATTGATTTTCATTTGTTTGATAAAAATCTGGAAGAACGCTGGAATAGAAATATAGAGTTCCCCTATAAAGGAAAGAATTTTCAAATTTCTAGGGTTAAATTAGCACCAAATGGAAGGGTTTATCTGTTGGTTAAGGTTTACAAAGAGCAAGAAAATCAGAAGAAAGCAAATATATTTAGGTATGGAGTTGTTACTTTTTCAGGAGATACTTCATTAATAGAAGATTATGGAATTGAGTTGGGAAATGAATTCATTAATGACATCGATTTTTCTATTGATTCTGTTGGAAATGTAGTTTGCGCTGGTTTATATTCATCTTTAGGTTTAACTAATGCTTCAGGTAGTTTTTTTATTAAAATTGATAGAGATAAAAAGCAAATAACAGAACAAGTATTGACTCCTTTTGAAGCAGATTTTGCTGCACAATTCAACGAAGGAAATCGATTTAGAAATAGAAGTGAAATAAGTGATTTTAAAATGGATCATTTGGTGCATTTTAAAGATGGTAGTTATGCGTTAGTAGCAGAGCAATTTATTTTTGATGAGGTTTGTTATACTGATTTTAGAACAGGCATGATAAGTTGCACCAATTATTATTATTACAACAATATAGTAGTTGTTAAAATGTTGAATAATGGGGACGTAGAATGGGCTGCTAATATTCCGAAATTTCAAGAAAGTGTGAATGATTTTGGAATTTATTCTTCCTATGCTTTTGGCGTTTCAGGAAATGCAATGTATTTTGTATTTAATGAGAATGAAGATAATTTGAAAATAAATGACCAGCGGGAAATGCAAGCTATGACAAAAATTAGAGGTGCAATTCAGGTAGTATGTAAGTTAAATTCAAATGGCAGTTTTTCAAGAAAAGCATTATCAGGCGATAAAAAGAAATCTAATTTTTATTTTATTCCAGAAAATTCTAGCCAAATAAGCGAGAATTCCCTTTTATTAATGAGTTTTACTAATAATAAATTTCGCTTAGGAGTGCTTCCATTGGAATAATTTAATAATTCACTACTTTTTACATAATTCTTATCCCTTTACAATTAACACTTTGCGCTTTATACTTTATACTTTACACTTTGTAATGTTAACTTTCCCCTTTATACTTTTAACTTTATACTCTCCCCTTACTCTTCCTTGTCATTTCTGCAAACCCATAACAAGAGTTGAAGTGTTAACCAAGGCGCAGTTAATACTGCAATACTTAATAATAATAATTTAATGAGGCTCATTTAATTTTCGGAGAGCAAATATACAAATCCACCACCTTGCTCGGTCATTGAATCTAGTATTTTCCAGCGAATTAAATCTGCTATTGTTTGAACAACAATAAATCGTGGTAATTTACTTTTTTTAGTGATTTGATTTAAGCTCAACCAGCTATTGGTTTTAAAAATTGAAATAATTGCAATTTGTTTTTCTGTAAATACTTTTGGTTTTGTATTGGTTTCAGAGATTTTCCACAATTGCAAATGAACAGGATTTGCCAGTAGGTTAGAAGCTCCATGTCTTAAATAGGCTTTAGAAATACCAGGCTCAATCTCAGCTAAAATAGGTTTGTTTAATGCTTCAGGAACGATTGCTTCCAAGACCATTTTTCCTTTAATATCCCAACGTTTCAATTGCAGGATTACTTCGGGCTTGCAATAAAGGTTTGCAGCAGCATCAAGAACATACAGCTCTTCTTCTAGACGCACTCCGGCTACACTGCCATTATCTTTTACCCCAATTAAAATTGAACCTCCAATTGTATTTGAAAATGCGGAAATAGTTGATGCGATTTTTCTACCTGAGTTTATTTCAAACTTGTATTCAAGGTTTTCACTTTCACCACGATTTAGTTTATCGAAAATGTCTTCCATCTATTACCAACCTTCCTCTTTCCAAAATATTGCTTTTTTCTCTACATGAAATAAAGCCATTTTACCATTTTTTAAAAGTTGAAAAATCCCTGCATCTTCTGATTTAATAATATCATCGTAAATAAATTCGGTTAATAATTCTACCTTTTTATTATTTAATGAAATTAATCCTTTTAAATTGTTTTGATGGCCCACAATATAACCATTCAGGTCTTGTAATTGATCAAAATTTGCAGGAAGCATAAGCTTTCCTTCTTTATTAATTAAACTCCACTTTCCTTTTTTCTTTACTTTAGAATACCCTTCAGAAAAAGGATAAACCGCATCAAATTGAAAATCAATTGCCATTTTACCATTTTTTTGAATAAAACCCCAAACTTTCTTTTTTCGCACTGCAATTAATCCTTCAGAATAATATTGCGCATCATCGTAAATTGTTGGAATAACAATCTTGCCTGTTACATCAATAAATCCTTTTTTACTTTTCTTATCTATTCTTGCTAATGGTCCGTTAAAACCATCTATACCAAGAATTGAAGATGCACATAAATTGCCAAAAGGGATTTTATTCACACCCGATTTTTCAAAGTAACCGCATTTTTCATTTGAAATTACTTTAATTAATGTATGTTCTGTATTTCCAATAAAATCGAATTTCAAAGGAATAATAAATTTGCCTTCATCATCAATTAATCCACATAATTCATTTTTTTTAACCTGTGCGAATCCATTCTCAAAATCGCTGCCCTCCTCATAAATCGCAGGAACAATAATGTTTCCTAAAGTGTCAATATAGCCGACATTTCCATCTTTTTTGAATGCGGCTCTGTAACCATGAAATTCGCTTAAATTCTCAAATTCGTTGTTTATACTTTTTCCTTTTCTATTTAGAAAAAAAGCAGTTTCTCCTTTTTCTACGATATAAAAATTATTTACTGGCCCAGAAATACTGGCAGAATCTATTTTAAAAATCCAATTTCCTCTTTGATCAATTAATCCTGTAGTATTATTAATTTCTACTAATGAAAGACCATTAATAAATCGGTCAGCTTCTTCGAATTGAGGTTTAATTACGGTAATTCCGGTTTTATTAATAAATCCGAATTTCCCTTCTAATTTAACTGTAGCCAGGTTTTCACTGAATGCTCCGGCTTCTTCATATTGATATTGTATTACAACTTTCCCTGTAGAATCTACAAAACCCCATTTCTCATTTTCTATTGCAGGGAAAAGTCTTGTTTTTGACAATGCCACATCTCTGTAAACTTTATCTTGAAATGGGTATTCAGGGAATTTCTCTTTGAATTCTGTAAAGCTTTCTACCCTTTGGTCGCCCGTATATAATTCATATAAAATTTCCCAGGCATTTAATGTATTTCTGTTTTTTGGAAATAGTTTTACAAAAGCATAAATCTGGTCAATAGATGTTTCTTTTACTGATAAACTATAAATAGCATCATCGGCATCATTAACATGTTTGCTTTTTGGATATTTCGAAATGAAGTTTTCATAATCATTTATTTGATTGGATTTTTTAGCTTCATTAAATTGTAAATCGTCTAATAAATCTTTTGCGTTTATTATTTCATCTGCATCAGGAAATTTTTCAATAAATGAAATCAAAGGAGCTATCGCATTAGCAGCTACAGCAGCATTGTAACAAACCTCATTTCTGTTTTTAATGGCCTCATTTAAAAAGGGAGAACCAGAGAAGTTTTTTAAATATGTACTCCATGCAATTTCGGTATTTATTTTTTTTGCTCTTTTAAATCCAGCATCAAAAATTCTAAATTTTAATCCTCTTATACTTGAGTCAATAACACCAACCTCCCAAATCTTAACTTTTTGCTTGGGTGTTAATAAATGATAACTCTCTTCTGCTTTAACAATTCGTGTAATTGCAGAATCTAATTGGTGAAAATGATTTAAAGAATCGTAATGAATAAGCGCCAGACCAAAATTCGCCGCTGCAGGATTTGATTTAAGTGATTTAGTAAAAATATACTTGGCTTTGAAAAAGTCATACATTTTTAAGGCCTCAAATCCCTTGGAAATTTGTCCCCAAGAAATTATTGGGCAGCAGATTAAAATTCCAATTATTAATTTTCTCATTTCAAGGCTCAAATTTACTCACATTACCATAAAATAAAGTGTTGCAATTGTATGAATTTAAATTTTTATTAAGATAGTTATTAGCTATTATTCGATTAAATCAAAAGAAAGTTGTTATTTCGTTCACCTAAATATTCAAACAATCTTGATATGAAAAAGTCTTTAATTATTGCAGTTTTTGCATTTTGTTCGTTCAGCGTTTATGCCCAAAAAGGAACATCTGTTAGACAGGTTTTAAATAACCAGCTTGCTGAGTGGAATAGGGGCAATGTAGATGGTTTTATGGAAGGATATTGGAAAAATGATAGTTTGCAGTTTTTAACTTCCAAAGGCATTACTTATGGTTGGGAAAATGTAACCAATAACTATAAAAAGTCATATCCCACAAAAGAGAAAATGGGGAATTTGGATTTTGAAATTTTATCTGAAAAAGCACTTGATAAAACACATACCATGATAATTGGTAAATGGAAAGTGAAAGATGCCGAAGGAGAAAATAGTGGATATTTTACGTTACTATTCAAGCTCATTGATGGAAATTGGAAAATTATTTTAGACCATACCTCTTAACAATTTATTTGAATGTTGAAATTATTGGTTAGTGATTTAGATGGAACTTTGTTGCGTGATGATAAACAACTCCCACCCGATTTTTGGGAAGTAGAAAACCAATTAGTAAAAAGTGGAATTTTGTTTTGTGTTGCCAGTGGAAGGCAATTTTATAATATGGAAGCCTTGTTCGAACCAATTAAACACCGAACAATGTTTGTTTCCGAAAATGGAACTTACATTTCTTATCAAGGAGAGCTGCTGTATTTGAATGCATTATCTAAAGAAGATGTTGTAAAATTTGTTGAAATTGGAAGAAACATTCCTTCGGGCAATGTTATTTTGTGTGGGAAACACTCAGCTTACGTTGAAAGTAACTACTTTGAATTTATCGAACAAGCTTCATTGTATTATGAGCGCTTAGAAATTGTAGAAGATTTAAATAAAGTAACTGATGAAATAATGAAAGTTACCATTTGCGATTTTATAAATCCGGAAACAAATAGTTTTCCCTTTTTTGAAATGTATGCAAATGATTTTAAGGTTGTAGTTTCTGGAAAAATATGGTTGGATATTACAAATTGGAATGCCAATAAAGGAACTGCCATTGAAATGATTCAGAAAAAGTTGAACATAACATCTGCAAATACAATGGTCTTTGGTGATTATTTAAATGATCTGGAAATGATGCAAACCGCAGATTTTAGTTTTGCAATGAGCAACGCGCATCCGAAGATTAAAGAAGCAGCCAAATTCATTACTGTTAAATCTAATAATGAAAATGGAGTTACTGATACTATCAAGTCATTCTTTAGTTGGTAATTTCCAACTGAACTACCAATCATAAATATTTGAACATAAAAAAAGCCGCATTAAATAAATAATGCGGCTTTCTATTTTATGATTGAAAATTAATTTACAGCTGCTTCTGGCTTAGGAAGTAAAATCTTACGACTTAGCTTCAATTTGCCAGTTTTTTTATCAACTTCAATTAGTTTAACATCTACAATATCACCTTCTTTCAACACACCATCAAGGCTTTCTAATCTTCTCCATTCTACTTCAGAAATATGCAATAAACCGTCTTTTCCTGGAAGGATTTCGATAAATGCACCAAATGGCATGATTGATTTTACTTTTCCAGTGTACACTTCGCCAACTTCCGGAGTTGAAGCAATACCTCTGATTCTCTTCAATGCCTTTTCAATGTTTTCTTTGTTGGTTGAAGAAATCTGCACCACGCCCTGGTCTCCAACTTCCTCTATTACGATTACAGTTTGAGTTTCCTTTTGCATTTCTTGAATTATTTTTCCACCTGGTCCGATTACAGCACCAATGAATTCTTTTGGAATTCTGATTTCAATAATTCTAGGTGCATGCGGTTTGTAATCTTCACGAGGTTCAGAAATAACTTTCATCATTTCGCCTAAAATGTGCAAACGACCTTCTTTTGCCTGGTTCAATGCATTGAGCATAATTTCGTAACTCAATCCATTTACTTTAATATCCATTTGACAAGCAGTAATACCGTCTTTTGTTCCGGTAACTTTAAAGTCCATGTCGCCCAAATGATCTTCGTCTCCTAAGATATCACTTAAAACTACATAGTTATTTCCATCATCAGTAATCAAGCCCATTGCGATGCCAGAAACTGGTTTAGCTATTTTCACACCTGCATCCATCAAAGCTAAAGTTCCAGCACATACTGTTGCCATAGAAGAAGAACCGTTAGATTCTAAAATATCTGAAACAACACGAATGGTATAAGGATTTGCTTCGCCAGTTGGAATTAATGGTTTTAAAGCGCGTAAGGCCAAATTTCCGTGTCCAATTTCTCTGCGGCTAGTTCCACGATTAGGACGCGCTTCGCCAGTTGAGAAAGATGGGAAATTGTAGTGAAGCAAGAAAGTATTTGAACCTTCCATTACAGCACCATCAATTTTTTGTTCGTCCATTTTGGTACCAAGCGTAACAGATGTGAGAGATTGTGTTTCTCCACGTGTAAAAATTGCTGATCCGTGAGCAGAAGGTAAATAATCTACTTCACACCAAATAGGGCGAATATCAGTTAAACCGCGTCCATCAAGACGTAATTTTTCGTTTAACATTACAGCACGAACTGCTTTTTTCTCAGCATCGTGGAAGTATTTTCCGATAAGACCTTTGTTAGCTGCAACTTCTTCTTCTGTTAAAGTAGCAACAAAAGCTTCTTTTACTGCTTTGAAATCTGCGGCACGTTGTTTTTTGTTGGCGTTTTTAGAACGGGCAACAGCCATTAAAGGCTCTAAACAGAAATTAAAGATGGACTCACGTAATGCATCATCATTTTTCTCGTGAGAGTATGTCCTTTTTGGTGAAGCTGTTGCAACAAGAGCAGCTAATTCGTTGATACCAGCAATTTGAATTTTGATGGCTTCGTGCGCTAACTTGATTGCTTCTAACATTTCTGCTTCAGAAACTTCTTTCATTTCGCCTTCTACCATTACAATGCTGTTTTGAGAAGCAGCCACCATAATGTCTAAATCGGCGCTTTCGAGCTGAGAAATAGTAGGATTTACTTCTAATTTTCCATTGATACGTGCAACACGAACTTCAGAAATTGGTCCATTGAAAGGAATATCGCTCACAGCAATTGCTGTAGCAGCTGCTAAACAAGCAAATGCATCAGGAATTGCTTCTTTGTCTGAAGATATCAGTTGTATTTGAACGAAAGTATCTGAATGGTAATCATCAGGAAAAAGTGGACGTAATGCTCTATCTACTAAACGTGAAGTTAAAATTTCACCTTCAGATGGTCTTGCTTCACGTTTGAAAAAACCTCCGGGGAATTTTCCTGTTGAAGCATATTTTTCTTGGTATTCAACTGTAAGCGGAAGGAAATCGATTCCTTCGGTAGCGTCTTGATTACTTACAATAGTTGCAAGCAACATAGTATCTCCTGTTCTGATAACAGCAGATCCGTGGGCTTGTTTTGCTAGTTTGCCTGTTTCTAAGGTAATTTCTTTCCCGTCAGGCATGACAATAGTCTTGCGCACTCCTAAATTCATAATATTATTGGGTATTAAAAGGTGTAAAAAAGGAAAAAGGCAATCGTAAACAATTGCCTTTTTCTTGGATTATTTCCGGAGATTTAACTCTTTAATGAGCGCCCGGTATTTCATAATATCACGTTTTTTCAAGTAGTCTAGTAAGCTTCTACGTTTACCAACCAAACGAATCAAAGAACGCTGTGTTCCAAAATCTTTTCTATTCGCTTTCATGTGTTCTGTCATCTCGTTGATGCGCTCTGTGAAAAGTGCAATCTGGCCTTCTGATGAACCTGTGTTTGTTTCTACTCCGCCGTGCTTAGCGAAGATTTGTTTTTTAACTTCTGACGTCAATGACATATTCGTATTGTTTCTTTATTTTACAAGGGTGCAAATGTAAAGAAAAAAATAGTTGAAAATCAAAAGTTTGAGAAATTATTAACATACTTAGTATTTAAGCTGGTTTATATTGGAGTTTTTGATGAATCAGGCTTTGAAATATTTTGCTAAATGATTGATTTTTCACAATGTATTTGCTAATTGATAGTGTGTGAAATTTTATTATACTTGGAGAAATCTACATTAAAATTATAGATATCTCCAAGTATATTCTTAATTAATATTTCGAATATTGTTCATTTTTATCTTTTTATACTGTTTTATATTTGGAGAAATGTGATACATTTGTATATGATAACTCCAAGAATAATAGAAAAGTAAAATGACTAAAAAGCCCAAATTATTAGGTAGAGAAACAGAAATAAGAAAGTTGAATAAGCTACTCGAAAAAGGGAATCCAGATTTTTTAGCAGTGTATGGAAGAAGAAGAGTGGGCAAAACATTTTTAATCAGACAGCATTTAAAAAGTAATATTGTTTTTGATTATACTGGAAAAAAAGAAGGTTCATTAAAAGAGCAGCTTCAGAATTTTTTTGAAGAGTATTTAAAGCGAACAAAAGGTAAAGCCGAAAAGAAAGTTCCTAAAACATGGCAAGAAGCATTTATGTATTTGGCAAATTACTTAGTTAAATTGCCGAAAGGGCCATATAAACATGTTGTTTTTATAGATGAAATGCCATGGCTGGATAATCCAAAATCTAATTTTGTTTCTTCCTTAGAATATTTTTGGAACCAGCATGTTTCTAATATGGACAATATCTTATTAATAGCATGCGGTTCAGCATCATCATGGATTAAAAAGAACCTTATAAATGCAAGAGGAGGTTTGTATAACAGGGTAACTCAGCGGATAAAATTACAGCCTTTTAACTTGCACGAAACAAAACTCTTTTTAGAATCATTCGGTGTAAAGCTTACCAATTATCAGATAATAGAAATTTATATGGCCATGGGTGGAATTCCTTTTTATTTGAAAGAGGTGGAAAAAGGAAAAAGTGCAACACAACTTATCAATAGTATTTGTTTTTCTCCATCGGGATTGTTGTTTGATGAATATTCACAACTGTATCATTCCCTGTTCAGAAACGCAGAAATGCACATAAAAGTTATAGAAACATTGGCGAAGAAACCACAAGGAATGGCAAGAATGGACATAGCAGCAGCTTCTAAATTGAGTGAGGCTTCTTTATCGAGAACCTTAGAAGAATTGGTAGAATGCGATTTTGTGTCATTTTATGAGCCGTTGATTAATAAAAAGAAAACATCTATTTATAAGTTAACAGATTTGTATTCACTTTTTTACCTGAAGTTTATTAAAAACAATAAGAAAAAAGGAGATGGAGTTTGGGAGCAGTTGTCTAAGGAAAGCACCTACAAAGCTTGGAGTGGTTATGCTTTTGAGAATATATGTATGCAGCACATCAATCAAGTAAAAAAAGCTTTGGGAATAAATGGTATTCATAGCACTACCAGTTCTTGGTTGTTTAGAGGGAATGAAGCCTTGCCTGGATGCCAGATAGATATGATAATTGATCGGGCAGATAAATCCATTAATTTATGTGAAGCAAAATTTACAAATGAAAATTTCGCCATAACGAAGCAATACGCTGCAGAATTGAGGATGAAGAAAGCTGTTTTTAAACAAGCAACCCAAACCCAAAAGACAACATTTACAACCTTGTTAAGTACTTTTTCTTTGCTTAAAAACGAATATTATTTAGAAGAAGTAGACTGCGAAATAACAATGGATAAATTATTTGAAGCAAATTGAAATTTGAGAATACTTATTATTTACTTTCGCTCCAAAATAGACAAAATGAAAGGCAAGTACTTATTGGTTTTATTAATGTTTTTAATTACCAGTGTTTCTAACGTATCGGCTCAAGATGAAAGCCGCGTAGAGTTTGATTTGGAAGAAGATTACGATGATTTCTTTGTAGTTCCTTTAGATAAAAATGGGGTTTTACTGGCAAGTTTTGGACCGAAAGAAGATGGTAAAATTCCTTTAAAGTTGATTTGGTATTCAACCGAGATGGAAAAGCTAAATGAAGAAATAAAACAAATACCCAAAAAATATGAGTTTGCTGGAAGATATACAGGTTTAGATGCCAGCTATATTTTGTTTTATGAATATAAAGAAGGAAAGTTTATATGTTATAAAATGGCATTTGATAAGACAGAAAGTGAGGAGATTACGGGCCCAATGGCAGAAGATATGTACTTCAAAGATTATGTAGTGAGCGGAAACAAATTAATTTCATTGCTTTATGATAAAAAGAAAGCGATTGTTTCTACTGTGAATTTAGATGATGGTAGTGAAACACATTTTGATTTACATACCGATAACTCTAAAGTGGAAGCCAGAAGTATTGAACTTGTTGGAAATGAAGCCCATGTTTTTTATGTAGCCAAAGTGGAAAAAGTATATAAGAACTTAATAGTAAGAGTAAGTTTAGATGGTGAACGTATTGGTAAAGATATTTTGATAATAGGAAAAGGGGAAGATTATGTGTTAAGCACAACTACAACGATATTAGATAATAACAATTACTACGTAGCCGCCGCATACGGTAACAATGATTATACAGCGTCAGGCTTTCAGATAAGTTTATATAATGATGGAAGTAACAAAGCAGCTTTTACCAATTACTATAATTTTTTAGATTTTGAGCATTTTACAGATTACTTATCAGAAAGAACAAAGGCGAAGATTGAAAAAAAACAAGATAAAGCAGAGAAAAAAGGCAAAGAGTTAGAATTGAATTATTTAATGAAAATGCACCAGATTAAAAAACTTGCTGATGGTTCGAATGTGCTGATTGCTGAATTTTATTATGCAACTTACAGAACAGAATATTACACAACAACAGTTAATGGCAGAACATCAACAAGTACAAGACAAGTATTTGATGGTTACCAGTATACGCATGCTTTAGTTGCTGCATTCGATGCGGAAGGAAAAAAACTTTGGGACAATATTTTTGAAATGTATTTATCGCAAAAGCCTTATTACGCAAGAAAATTTATAAGAACAAGTATTGAAGGAAATACCATTAATTGCTTGTTTGCAAACCTCAATACAATAAAATCTATTTCTTTTGAAAATGGTGCAGTAGTTAAAGAAAGAAGCACCGAAAAGATAAAAGAAAATACTGAAACCGAAAAGTTAAAATCGGCAAGTGGTACCGATGCTACTTATTGGTATGACAACAACTTTGTCATTACAGGTTACCAAACAATTGTTGACAAAGAAGCCGAAAAAGGAAAACGCAAAAGACGCGTATTCTTCATGGAAAAAGTTGGATTGAAGAATGAATAGCGTTAACAAAGCACTTGTGAATTTACTTTAAGAATTCAGTTAGACTTATAATATAAAGCAGTGAAATATTAAATTTACTTATATAATTGTAGATTATTTAAGTAAAATATTCTCATAATCTAAAACTTTACTAAAAAACAAACTGATTTAACTATGAATAAAGTATTACTTACCACAATAATTTTTCTTTCAACGGGGTATTTATCTATAAATGCTCAAGTTTTTAAAAATATTTACCTTTCAAATAGTCCTACTATCCATATTCCAATTCAATCAATTGAGAAAGTAGAAAACGTTCTGGATAGCAATTTGCAAAAACTTAAGATAATTAGAACAAATGGCTATGAAACAATCATTTCTAATTCATTGATAGATAGCATCACACACACTCAAGGATTAACTGAATTTTTCCCTAATCTTGGAGTAATAAGAACTGCTAACGTAATGGGGACGGTGATAAACAGTATTAGGCAACCAATCTTTCGAGCATTAGTCAAGTCAGCGTATAGTGGTGAAGAAACATTTACAGATAAAAACGGTGTGTTTTTCCTTAATAATATTTCAGTATTTGATAGTCTTGGTTATATCACAATTGAAAAACCAGGTTTTTTTAAAGGCTCAAGGAGCTTTCTTCCGCTTGAGCAAGGATTTAATAAAGTAGAAGTGCAACTCTTTCCTAAATCCTTATCGGGCAGTTTTATAAGTAGTAATGGTGGAGTTGTTACAGCTGGAAGTTTACAAATTACTTTTTTACCAAATTCCATTCACCAAAATGGACAACTTTACAATGGAACAGTAAATGTTTTTGCTAAATCTTTAAACCCACAAATGCCAGACTTTTTTAAACAAATTCCTGGGGACTTATTCGGGGTTGTAAATGATTCTTTAAAAATCCTGCGTTCTTTTGGCATGGCAGCAATTGAAATAACTGATAACAACAATCAGCCTTTACAATTGGTAGAGGGTGCTTCAGCTAGTTTGAGATTTACTATACAATCTGGTTTAGTAAGTCAAGCTCCACCTCAAATTGATTGGTGGAGTTTTGATGAGGAAAGAGGTTTTTGGAAGCATGAGGGTGTGGCAATTAAACAGAATAACTATTACATTGGTGAGGCTTCCCATTTTTCATGGTGGAACTGTGATGCTCCTTTTAATTTTGTTAAATTATCGGGCATTGTAAAAGATGAAAATGGAAATCCGCTTTCAGGAGTTAGGTTAGAAGTGTTTTCGCAAATTTCAGGAACAAGAACTTGTATAAGTAATTCAGAAGGTAAGTTTTCTGGGTGGGTGCCTAAAAATCAAAATTTAACTTTGACCATATATCGGTTATGTAATACTGAAGCGTATTGGACAACAGTAAATTCTCAAATTATCAATGCTTTAAATGATTCTTTATACTTAGATTTAACAGCACAAATTAATAATTATTATACTGTTACGGGTACTCTTGTAAATTGTGCCGGTCAGCCGGTGCAATCTGGTTATGTCTTATTTGGTGCACAAATATTTTTTACCAATAATGGTGATTTTTCTTTTCAAACCTGTGATACAACTTTGATTTCATTAATTGGTTTTGATAACTCAAATATTGATAGTTTAAGGGCAAGTGCCTTGGTTCAAGTAATGGTAGAAAGTGTAGGAGCTAATGCTGGAATTATAGAAACTTGCGAACAAGTATTTGGAACAGTCAGTGATATAGACCAAAATGTTTATCCAACTGTTTTAATTGGTTCGCAATGGTGGATGGCCGAGAATTTAAAGACTTCTAGATTTTCAAATGGAACTTTGATTCCTAATATAACCTTGGATTCAGAGTGGGCTCAGATTAACCCTCCATCTGCCTGGTGTAACTTTAGTAATAAACCTGAAAATGATTTAATATATGGAAAGATATATAATTGGAAATGTGCTGCCGATGTGCGGCATGTTTGTCCAGTAGGTTGGCGCACTCCTAACAACGATGATTGGACCACACTATTGACATTTTTAGGAGGCGATAGCTTAGCTGGAAATAAATTGAAAACAACCATGCCATTTAATGCTCCTACAGGAGTAGAGTTGCCTGGTGAAGGAACTACCAATGAAAGTGGATTTACTGCTTTACTTGGAGGTTATCGCTCAAATTATGGTGGCACGAATGGTCAATTTGTTTTTGAAGGCGATTACGCCCATTTTTGGAGTACAACCAATCCTGACTTTTATTTAGATAGTCCTTATTACTTAGATATTAATGCTATTGATGGAATTGCTGAATTGCTGCAAACAGAATATAGGTTAGGAAAATATATCCGTTGTATCAAAGAATAAAAGTCATTTAATTGAATTGCTCAGTTGTTTGAAAAAAGATTGAAAACAGTACAAAGTTTAAGTTTGCCGATTTTGTAATTCTTCTTATATAGTTTTATAAGAAGAAGTAATAGAAGTTCTTGTTTTCTATAAATGCCGCGGCAGCGGGTGAAGCTAAGTAGCTCCTGGTTCTGAAAGAAACAGGACTACTGCGTAACACGCGTTGCCGAATTTCGTATAGCTTTTTCTTTAACAGCATGCTGCATGAGGCAGCCGCCCAAAAAGTACTGTAAGAAGTTATTTCTTACATCTGTAAGCATCAAGATGATGCGATAAAACCTAAGTTGCAGAACACGTGTACACTTGTAGTTATAAAACTGCTGGTAACGCATGGCATGAAATCTACTCTACACATTATCTTCTTCTTAATAGCTGCTGCATTTGTTTTGGGCAATTCTTCCTGCAAGGTGCATGTGCTGTTTCAGGACAAAGCCAATAAAGGAATTATTGATTCAGTTACTTTTCTGGAAAGTCGCAAGGCGGAATACATTATTCGCAAAGACGACAAAGTAAACATGAGTATTTGGAACCACGACGATTTGAGTATAGGTTCTTTATATGGCATTTACAACTCTAATGAGGTCTATGGCAAATGGGTGCTGGTAGATCAAAAGGGATTTGTATCGCTGCCTCAGGTTGGCCTAATAAACATTGAAGGGCTAACAATAACCGAAGCTGAGAAAAAAGTAGCAGAAGAGTATTCGAAGTTTATTTTAACTCCAGTTGTTAAGTTAAAAATTTTAAATCGCGAGATAAACATATTAGGCGAGGTTAGAAATCCGGGTACGTTTACGCTAGAAAAAGAACATGTTACTTTATTAGAAATGCTTCCAAAATCTGGAGCGCTGGAGTTTTATGCTGACATGAAACATGTAAAGTTGCTGCGACTGGAAGGTGAAATTTACAAATCGATGATTGTTGACATGACCGATTTGCCGAAAATGAATGCTACGCCTATATTTTTAAAGGCTGGCGATATTGTTTATGTGCCGCCAAGACAGGGTAAAATGTTTGACCGAAAGATTACCAACATAATACCTGTGGCGAGCTTGATTACAACAGTGGGAATTTTACTTGGTTATTTAGCAAAATAGATATGAGCGAAGCATCAGGTTCTAAACGTTTATTGCGCCCGCTGGTAACTTACTGGCCAATTATAGCAATTTCAGTTTTAGCGGCGGTAATTATTGCTTCTCGTTACTTAAAATACAGCACACCTATGTATGAAAGTACAGCTAAACTAAAGTTGGCCGATATTCATGAAGGTGTTCCAAATTCTAATTTGTATAAGGATTTCGACATTTTTACCAGTTCAAATAAGATAGCGGCAGAAGTAGAACTAATAAAATCGAAGTTGATTATTAGTAATGCTCTAGATAGCTTAGGTTTTGATGTTGCTTATTTTAGAAAAGGGGAAATTCATGATATGGAAATATATGAAGAACCTCCATTTAGCGTGAAATATAGCTTACACGACAGCAGTGTAATGAACAAAAGAATTGCGGTAGAAATATTGAACAAAGAGCAATTCAGAATTACGATTCCAAAGGCAAATCCAGCTACAAGGGTTGCCAAGTTTGGTGAAATGATTTTTATAAGCAAGGGTTTTTTGATGTTGGATAAGAATACCAACCTGTTGAAAAAGAGACCTGATTACAATTTTGTAGACAATTATTATTTCAACATCTACACAAGAGATTATGTAATTGATAAGATAATTGGAGATAACATAGACATTACTGCGATTGATAAAGATGTACCGATTATCAGACTTACGTATAAAAGTCAGGTGCCCGAAAAAGCTGCAGCATTTTCTAATGCATTGGCAAAAGCTTACGTAGACGATTACGTAAAAAACAGAACCAGTGCAGCAGGGAAAACGGTTGAATTTATTAATTCACAATTGGATGACGTGAGCGGTAAACTGGCAAATTCGGAGAATAACATCGAGAGCTACAGAGATAGCAAAAACATTATCAACATTAAACAAGAAACAGAAACCAATCTGAAGAAAATTGCTGAAATGAAAATACAGCTCAGCAACATGAAAATGAACCTAAGTGCAATGGATTCTTTGTACGAATATGTGCAAGTAGATGATATTCGTTTTTTAACATTGGCGCCAAACTTTGAGGCTTTTACCGACCTGCTTTCTACAGAAATGATTAAGAAGATAAAGCAATTGGAAAGCGAAAGAAAAGACTTGTTGTTGAAATATACAGCTGGAAATCCTCAGGTTAAAATTATAGATTCCAAACTAAAAGACATTACAAGCTACTTGCGCGAAAGCATTAAAAATACAAGAAACAACCTGCAAATTAAATATGGTGAAATAGAAGAAGCAATAGCCTTTGCTGAGCGCGATTTTATTGGTTTGCCAACCAAAGAAAAAACGATAACCATTTTGGAACGTGAGTTTAATCATTACCAGAACATTTATAATTTCTTGTCAGAAAAACGCACAGAAGCATCAATTGCCGAAAGTGCAACACTTAATTTTCACAGGGTAATTTCGAAGGCTGAAGTACCAATTGCGCCAATTTCTCCCAAGCCAACCATTACCATGATATTGGCAGTGTTTATAGCTTTGGTGTTAAGTGTAACTTTTGTTTACGTTTTAGACAACATCCGTTCTAATACTTACGACTCTTCACAAATTGAGGAAGTGAGTCATTTATCTATCATTGCTGAGGTACCAAATTTAACAGGAAAGGGCAGAAACGCATTTTCTTCAGTGGCAATTAGAATGTCAATGCATCCTTCACTGGGTGTAAATTCTGTAGTTGCTTTTACCTCTTATAAATCGCAGGAAGGCAAAACATACCTAGCCAATCAGTTTGGAAAAGCAATGGTGCGTGCTGGACATGCTGCAATTAGGGTAGATTTTTCTGGATATTTCGATAATGAAGATGTGAGCCCTGTTGCAAAAGGTTTGTCTCCAAGTGAATTAGAAAAATACATTAAAGAAGATTTGAAAAATGGTTTAGATACCATTCAATTGGGAACAATCATGAATAAGTATGCTTTGTTTCCAGGTTCAAAAGAATTGTCGCAATTGATTCAGGTTTTAAAGGAACAATATGCTTATGTTTTGTTGGATGTGCCATCCTTGAAAGAGAACGAAGAAATGGTGGCGCTTTTAACAGAAGCTTCTGCAACTATCGTAATCTACAGATTCGCAAAAAGCACCTCTTCTCAAATTGCATATTTCAATAAGCTGATGTTAGAATTAAGAATTAACAATGCTTTTGTAATAAACAACATGGTAGAAGAAGGATTGAATGTTGGAAAACCTATAAAGAACTTAAAAAACTGGATAGTAGGTGTTATGACAACTTTTAAGGCGAAGCGCAATTATCAAAGAGAGGGGAGCATGGCATGAAAAAGTTAACTTCCGCATTCTGGTTACATTATTTCAAGATTTTGGTTCTTGCCGACCAGGCAGTTTCCAGTGGAAGTAACTTCTTGTTTTTTTTGTTTTTGGCGAGAAATGCAGGATTAGAAAAGTTGGGAGAATTTAGTTTGATTTGGATGACAGCATTGGTGGCAAACAGCTTTCAACAAGCTTGGATAATTGGCACATTGCAAAATTCAACCTTGTTTGAAAGTAAAAAAATTACCAAGCAATCTGTTCACGTTTTACAAGCTGCTTTTATAATGGTTACGGCCATTTTGATTATGCTTTTCTTTTTAGGAATGCATTGGCTTGAGTTGGTGGATACTTATTTGTTATTAGTTGCCATCTTAGGCTACTTATCTTTAGAATATTACCGTAAATACATGGTAATAAAAGCAGAAGGCTTAAGGGTTTTGTCTATGGATGTAATTACGGCTTTGCTGCTGCTTACTGCAGTAAATTACATTCCGATTAACTCTTTACGCGACATATTACTAATTGTGGGAATTGCATATTGTCCGGCGCTTATTATGTTTTTAAATGCATTTGTGCATGCTCCTTTTGATGATGCAACTACAAGGTTATTGCGTTTTAGTTTTTGGGATGCAAAATGGCGTTTGGGCGTTTCTTCCTTACAATGGTTTTCAGGAAATTTTATAATAGTAGCAGCATCTACTATTGGAGGTCCTTTAATGGCTGGTTCTATTAGAATGGCGCAAAATGTAATGGGAATTTTGAATGTGGTTTTTTTAGCGGTAGATAATTATTTTCCATCTGTGTTGATGACCATTTATATGAAATCGGGTCAGGAAAAAGTAACAGATTATGTAAAGAAATTTACACTCAAAGCCGGTTTGGTGATGGGCTGTGTATTAACAGGTTTGTTTGTTACCGCTCATTGGTTAATTCCATTGTTGTATCATACAACCGAAGCGCTGCCAATATTGATTTTGCAGTGTTTCTGTGTATTGTATATGCTAATATTTTTAGGGTATCCTGTTAGGTATTTGTTGAGAATATACAGATTAGAAAGATACCTTTTTGTTGGATATGTACTGAGCGCTATTTTTAGTTTCTTTTATTCACAATGGATGCCCAACAGCGCTATGGCTGTGGCTGCGGGCTTAATTACTGGTCAATTTATTTTGATTTCAACTGGCTTTTTCAGTTTAAAATTTTCGAAGAGTTTATGAACGTAATTCACATTATATTAGGAAAAGCAAATCCTGAACGCATGAATGGTGTAAGTAGGGCAGTGGCTCAACTTGCAGAAAATCAAGCCAAGCAAGGCATTCCTGTAACAGTTTGGGGAATTACACCAAATCCAGAACACAATTACCCAACAAGAAATTTTGAGACTTTCTTGTTTCACCAAAGCCGTATTCCTTTTTTGGTTCCACGCTCACTCATTACTGCAATTGCTGCTCTTTCTTCAGAAACTGTGGTGCACGTGCATGGTGGATTTATATCTTATTTCTACACGATTTCTTATTTGTTAAAATTTTATGGAATTCCTTTCGTGTTTACGCCACACGGCAGTTACAATGTAATTGCCATGAAGAAAAGTGCCTGGAGAAAGAAGTTATACGGATATCTTTTTGAACGCAGCTTATTAGAACGCGCTTCTATTGTGCATTTGCTTGGAATTTCAGAAAAAAATGGGCTTGATCAATTTTTACCTGGCAAGCAAGTAGCGGTAATTCCCAATGGCATTATTCCAATAAAAACTATAGCGAAAGCTATTTCTCCAAATGTTTTGTTAGAAGATGATATTAGAAATCAACACATCAATTTTTCCTTTTGTGGAAGAATTGACATTCATACCAAAGGATTGGATTTGTTAATGGCAGGTTTTGAAGCATTTGCTGTTGATTATCCAAACGCAACACTCACTATTATTGGCGACAGTGCCGAAATGCCCAAACTAAAGGCGATTCAAAGTAAAATGATAAATGGTGATAAGGTTAAAATTGTAGGAGCAAAGTTTGGGGAAGAAAAACTGGCCTTAATCGCAATTTCAGATGCATTTTTTCACCCATCAAGAAATGAGGGAATTCCCACAGCAGTGCTTGAAAGTGCCATGTTGGAAGTGCCTTGCATAGTGAGTGAAGCTACCAACGTTGCACAGGAAATTTTAGATTACAATGCTGGTATTATTTTGAATCCTAATAATGCAAATTCAATTACTGAAGCAATGCATGCAGTTGCCATTTGGAAAGCAACAGGAGTGCAAAATATGATGAAAAGAAATGCTCAAACAATGGCGCATGAAGCGTTTAGCTGGACTAAGATTGTAAAACAACTCAAAGAAGTGTATGCAACAGCTTTACGGGCATAACACAGATCGTTTCATAAAAGCACTTGGCTTCTGGCTGGTGTTGATTCTTGCAATAAAAATTGCCGGTTTCTTTACATGGAGCGAAAATGTTGCAATTACTCGTGTATTTAAAGTGATTTCTCGTATTTCGATGACAGTTGCCATCTACTGGATTTACGAAATGCTGAAAGCAAGGGGCAATATCGCTTCTTTTAAATCTACCCATTTCTTTCCTGTTTTTCTTTATTTCGGATATCTATTGCTTGGCTTAACTTCTATGCTGTGGACATCTGATGTTGGCGTATCGGCTTTGCAGTGGATAATGGATTTCGAAAGCTTCGTTTTTTGCTGGTATTTTGTAAGAGTTGCCTTGTTATTAGATGTGTTTCATCAACACCAGAAATTGTATCTCAGCAAAATGATGGCAATAGCTATTATGCTCATCATGCTCATTTTCTTGATTGGTGTTATTGTAAATCCTGATGACTTTTACCGCTTAACACACGGTGGGGAAGAAGCGCGCTTAGGTGGATTTTTTATGAATCCGAATGAGTTGGGAATGTTGGCCTGTGTTGGAATTTCTTGCTCATACATAGAGATTTATGAAAAACGAAACCGTGCAATGCATTTTACATTTGTTTTGTTAAATGTGATTGCATTGGTAATGACTGGTTCCCGTTCTTCCACAATTGGCTTTTTCTTGATTACCACTTATTTCATCATGCAAAGCGATAATGCAAAAATGAAACTGTTAGTAAACATGGGAATGTTTTTAGCCATTCCAGTAGTGTTGCAAACCATAATTTTTAAACAAGGTGATATTGAAGAGGTAATGAGTATGACAGGAAGATTGCCATTCTGGACAGCTTTGCTAAATGAAGGTTTGCCTAAAGAGCCCTTGCTCGGCTTTGGTTTTATGCGCATTGCATACCGCGATTTTTTCCAAAGTGTGCATACCTACGCCGGACAAATGACACACAATACTTTTATTCAGGTATTAATGAATCTGGGATTTGTTGGATTAACAATCGTGTTAACGCAAGTTTCTACAACTGTTAGAGCCTTTATAAAAGATGGCGATAAAATAAGAAAGTTCACCTTTTTAGGAATCTTCATTCCCATATTAATCAACTCTTTCACAGAGTTTGGGATTTTCGGAGAAACCAATTATGGAATCCTATTTTATCAAATTTTAATCATTTATATCACTCTTGAATACAACTTTAAACTCGATAGATATAATTTGAAAACCCTGGAATTAAGAAATGCTTCAATTCCCTTGAGATTTAGCGAACAATTAAAGAAAAATGCCGTATTAAACCATAGTCTACACACCAAAACTGCATGATAAAAACTTTTACTAGACATGTAACTAACGCAACCATCCATGAGCAAGACTATGCAGTTTTGTCTCAATTGAGTGGTAATCAGAGGAGTTCAATTTATTATTCAGATAATATTAGTTTATTATATGATAGTAAGGCAGATATAATAGTTAGTAGTAACGAAATTCCAGCATCGGAAACATACACTTTTACGCTTTCATTAAACGTAATTTGCAATACTGATGGAAGCATTAGGTGGATGCAACCGGTGGAAAATAAACATGCTGATTTCCTTAATTTTTATGCTGAATTAAGCACAAAAGCGAAGTTGTTCGGAAACATTACTAGAACCCTATTTAAACTTGGGGTTTTCAAATTCCATTTTAAAAGGGTTATCAATATTGCATCTAAATCACCACTATACATAAATGAATTATTAAATGAACTTTCGCCTTCAAGGTGGAGCTTGTTTACAGGTACTGTTGGTGTTAATCGCAAACTTGTTGTTTATGCAGCAAAAGAAACTGGAGACGATGGTTTTTTAAAAATTCCATTAAATGAATCAGCAAAAAGATTAACATTTAATGAAAAGCTGATAGCCGATGAACTAAGTAAACTTAAGACGAACTATTCAGCATTCGTTTCTGCCAAAACCATCGGTTCAAACGTTTATTTAAGCAATGTAAAAAAGCCAAAGAGTACTAGAAGTTTGGTTTTTGGACAATTGCATTATAAAGCTATAAAAGAATGGTATACGCTTACAAAACGTTCCATTCCAGTTAAATCATCAACAGAGATAGAAAAAGCTAAAAATCAACTTTCAGCATTTCAACCAGAAAAAAATCTATTGTTTTCTGCTTTGCAGAGTTATTCGAGTAATGTGCTGAATTCTTTTCGTCCCAACGAAACACTAGTAACAGCTTTTGCTCACAAAGATTTTACTCCTTGGAATATATTTATCAATGAAGATAAACTTGGAATTTACGACGTAGAAATGTCAAATTTTGAAACACCAATCTTATTCGACATTTTTCATTTTCAAGTGCAGAAGGCTATTATGATTGATAATTTTTCGACAGAACAAACCTCATTGCTGTTGGAAGACTATTGCAAAAATGTAAAAATAAGAGACCTATCTGAACAGTATAATATTGACCCAAAGCGTTATTATTCTTTATACCTGGCGCTTAGTTGCAGTTATTACTTAAATGTGTATTCTCAACAAGAAAAATTACATCAACAAGCCCAGCGTTTGTTACAATTCTGGTTGTACGAGTTGAGTAAAACTGCTGTTAACATTGATAAAACTGATAGAGAAGCTTATGTAATTTATCTTCAGGCTGCATTGCAAAATAGCCCTGTTGCATTGATCAAGAATCCAGGAAAAGAGGTTTCAAACTTAACTATGTCGTCGGATATCGATTTGGCAGTTAAGAAAAATCAGATGGAAGCATTGGTTTCATTGGCCACAGATCATAATTTGATTGAAAGATTTAAGTGCACAGAAAGGTCATACATGCAAACCATTGAATTGTATTTTAAAGATGGCGGTTTCTTAAGACTTGATTTTTTGCACAGTTTAAAAATTGGAATAAGAAAAGTAATTGAATTTGATAAGTTAATAGACAAGCGTGTACCATCTCCATATGGTTTCGATGTATTACATCCTTTCGACCAAATAAAGTATCTGCTTGCTTTTTACTTTTTAAATGGAGCTAAGATGCCCGAAAAGTACATCATGCGATATCAAGAAATTGACCTTCAAATGAATGGGGAGTTGTTAGAAGAAGTAAATCGTGTATTTGTTACTAAGATGAGACATTGGACTTCTATTAACAATCACAAAAGGGCGTTTTTATTGTACTTTAATCGAGAGCATATTCGACTAAGTGTTAGAAAACCTTTCGATTTTTTGAGAAGATTAATTTCAGTTCCATTCGATATCATAGCAGAAAAAGGTGTAGTGATTTCGTTTTCGGGCGTAGACGGTGCCGGAAAGTCAACCGTGCTTTATACCATTAAAGATGAGCTGGAAACACTGTATAGAAAACAAGTGGTTGTGCTGCGACACAGGCCTTCAATTTTTCCAATTTTAAGTGCAATTGCAAATGGAAAAGAAAAAGCTGAATTGAAAGCCGCCAGCACTTTACCAAGACAAGGAACCAATACCAATTACTTTTCATCTTTGGCAAGATTCGCATATTATCTTACTGACTTTTTAATTGGTCAATGGATAGTTTATTTCAAATATACATTACGTGGCAAAGTTGTGCTCTTTGACAGATATTACTTCGATTTTATTGTTGATGGTCGTCGCAGCAACATTCACTTGCCATCTGCTTTTACAAAGAGTTTTCTTCCACTTATTAGCAAGCCCGATTTCAATGCATATTTGTACGCTTCACCAGAAATGATCAGGGCCAGAAAACAGGAATTAGAAATAGACACTATTTCTCAACTTGATGCACATTACAAAAGTTTGTTTGGAAACTTGCATACACAGCAACCCGAACGCTTTCAAATCGTAGAAAACGATAAACTGGCGCTTACATTAAGCACTATTTTAAAGCAAATTAGAACCAAATTGTAATGAAGCAATTGTTAATTTCAATCATTAGAAAAAGGAATCCGCACTTTACATTTCATCCTGCACTTTCATCATCTATGATTTTTTGGGTGGTGCTTGAAAAATGTATTGCAATTTTAAGAGGCTTTAAGCTTCTTTTAAGATTTCGAAATCCTAAAATGATGATGTTAGGAAAGAAGGTAAAGTTTCGTTTTATGAATCGTTTGCAATTTGGTAAAGCATTACGCATAGATGACAATTGTTATATCAGCGCATTTGGTTCAGGAGGAATTTCGTTTGGAAATCATGTGAATATTGGTGCATTTAGCAGGGTAATAGTTTCAACATCAATGTCAGCCTTTGGTCGTTTTATTCGAATAGGCAACAATGTTGGCATTGGAGAATTTGCTTATTTAGGCGGTGCTGGCGGACTTACAATTGGAGATGAATGCATTATTGGGCAATATTTTTCTTGTCATCCAGAAAATCATCATTTCGAAAATACTGATATTTCTATTCGATTTCAGGGAGTCTCTCATAAAGGAATTGTTGTTGGTAAAAATTGTTGGATTGGTTCAAAAGTTACCATTTTAGATGGTGTAATTATCGGAGACAATTGCGTAATTGCGGCCGGTTCGGTAGTCACCAAGAGCATGCCCGCAAACGCAGTAATAGGTGGAGTGCCAGCCAAAATTCTAAAGATGAGAATCGAAACTTTTGAACCATTGAGAAAAGCTGTGTAAACTGCATGACGAAAACAATACTTGCAACTACATACGCAGTAAATCCATATAAAGGCTCTGAAGATGGGATGGGCTGGAACTTTGTATTACAAATTGCGAGGTTCAATAAAGTAATTGCCATTACAAGAGAAAACAACCAACAACACATCGAAAAGTATATGGTGGAAAATCCAAATCCACTGTATAAAAACATTACTTTCAAATATTACGATTTACCTAAATGGGCTTATTTCTGGAAGAAAGGTGAGCGCGGAGCAATGCTATATTACAATTTATGGCAATATGGCGTTGCAGGTTTTGCCAAGCAATTTGCAAAAGAAGTTGATGTAGTGCACAACGTAAACTTCCACAACGATTGGACGCCAACTTTTCTATACAAACTTAAAAAGCCTTTGGTTTGGGGGCCAATTGGTCACCATCCGCGGGTTCCTAATGAATATTTACCAAATAAACATAAATTTAAAAATGCGTTGCGGGAATCTGCGATTTGGATAATTAAAAAGATTTATTGGAATTTTAACCCATGGCTATACATTAGTAAATCGAGGGCTAAGTTGATTTTTGTAATGAACTCTGAAGTGATGGACGAGTTAAGTCCCAAGCCTTCCAAAGTTCAGATTTTACCATCAGTTGGTTGCGAGTTTCCTACAGAGACAGAACTAATAACTGAGCATGCTACCTTCGAGATACTGTCTGTTGGAAGATTCGTTCCTTTGAAAGGTTTTGGAATTACAATAGATGCTTTTCATGCTTTTTTGCAATTACTGCCAAAAGAAAAAAGAAGCTTTGTAAGGCTTACGCTTGTTGGGAAAGGTCCTTTAAAAGACAATTTAATGGAACAAAGCTATAAATTGGGTATTTCTGCAAATGTTAGGTTTATTGATTGGATAGATAGGGCTGAACTAGCCGAAATTTATAAATCTTCAGATTTGTTTCTTTTTCCATCGCACGAAGGAGCAGGGATGGTCGTAGCAGAAGCATTTTCTTACAAAGTTCCTGTTTTATGTTTTAACAATTCTGGTCCAGGTGAATTTCTTCATCCCGATTCAATTTTAAGAGTCTCCTACACCAATTATAAACAGAGTATTTTAGACTTTTCCTTGTTAATGCAATTGTATTACTTATCACCCATGTTTCAGGAAAAGGAAAAGAAACTAGCCTTTAACAGATTCATCACTTGGTTGAATTGGGATGTAAAAGGTGAGATTTTAAATGAAGCATATAATAAAGTTTTAAATGCCTGATAAAAAGAAAGTTGTAGCGGTTCATCTGTACAATGACTTTAGTGGAAGTCCAAAGGTTTTTGCAACTGCGTTAAGTACATTGATTCAAAATAAATTCGAAGTTCACATTTACACCAGCAATGAAACACCTGGAGCATTAAGTAATATTATCGGAGCTACTTTATTTCCTAAAAAGTATGCATTCAAATCAAACCCATTGTTGAGGTTATTTGAATTTTTAAGAAGTCAAGTTGTACTTTTTTTCACTTTGCTGAAATACAATAAACGCGATACTGTCTTTTATATAAATTCAGTCCTTCCATTTGGTGCAGCGCTCGCCGGAAAAATAAAAGGTATTAAAATCATTTATCACCTTCATGAAACATCAATAAAACCCGCACTTTTAAAGAAATTTTTGTTCGGAGTTGTAAATAATACAGCCAATGAAGTAATTTATGTTTCTAAATTTTTAAGCCAACAAGAACCGCTTTCAAAACCTACATCTACTGTTATTTATAATTGCCTTGATCCTGTGTTTATTGAAAGAGCTAATCGGGAATATATTGAAGAGAAACAAGATTTTCGTGTGCTAATGCTTTGTTCCTTAAAAGATTATAAAGGTGTGCCTCAGTTTTTTAAATTTGCCAAAAGCATTCCTAACATTCAGTTCGATTTGGTTTTAAACGCTGACCAGGCTTCAGTTGAGGCTTATTTGAAACAAAATCCAACATCTGAAAATTTGCATATTCATTTTAACCAGCGAGACGTGCACCGTTTTTATCAGAATGCTTCATTGGTGCTCAATTTATCGCATCCCGATGCCTGGGTGGAAACCTTCGGAATGACCATTTTAGAAGGAATGGTTTATAAACTTCCTGCAATAGTTCCAAAAGTTGGAGGTGTGGTTGAATTAATTGATGATGGAATGAACGGATACCGGATTAATGTGACAGCAGAAGAGGATTTAAAAGCCCGAATCATTCAACTATATTCAAACAAAGATTTGTATCAGCAACTATCTAAATCAGCATTCGAGAAGGCCCAGTTTTTTGCTCCAAATCAATTCGAATCGGGTGTTTTAAAAGTATTCATTTAATTTCTCAAACAACACTTCAAAAAATAATGTTATTTGCATTAAAATATTGGGCAACTAACTATGCTTTTTGAATTTAACTTCTACAGTTCCATATTATTGATTCTATTTGTAAATGGTTTTGTTTATTCCATTTTACTGGGAATAAGGGGAATTCAAAAACAAGAAAAATCAAGTTTGTGGTTAAGTGCTTTTCTTTTTTTATGCTGCTTGCATATTTCTCCCTGGATGCTTGGCTTTGCAGGATGGTATGACAATCAACCATATAGAGACTTTCTTTTTTATGTTCCTTTCCAGCATTTGTTTTTATTAGGTCCGGTTGTTTATTGCTACATCAGGCAGCTTTTGAATCCTGGTTTTAAGATTACCAGAAAAGAACTTATCCATTTTTTGCCGGCCCTTGGATATTTGATATATTCATTCGTTGTTTTCATTACAGATAAATTGATATTGAAAGAATATTACTTTCTGGAAAGTGGTCAAGACAAAGATTTTGAATTATGGTATCAATTGCCCGGCTGGATTTCAATTTTCATATATTGCTTATTGTCACTTACTTATTACCGAATCTATTTCAAGTTTTTATTGCAATCTCAAAGCAACATCGATGCTATTTCTTTAATTTGGGTAAAGCGCTTTTTAGTTGGTTTTATGTTGATGATTGCTCTCAATTTTGCCTTTTACATTGTTGGCAGTTTTACTGGAAGCTCTTATGTTTTTGAATGGTTTAACTTCTTTGGATTTGGAGTGGTATTTTACGCATTGGGGATTTTAGGTTACAGTAATGCAAAAGCTGGTGAAGCCACTTTTTTCTTAGACGGTATTAAACAAGGTAAAATTTACTTTTTGAATGAATCAATTTTTGTAGCAGAAAAACAAGCACAAAATTTCATTAAAGAACTTGATTTTGTTACCGTTGAGGTTGAGCAAACCACTCCTGCCATTGATGAAGTTGTTTTAGCTCTGAAGTCGAAAATTGAACATTTATTCTATGTAGAGAAGATTTTCGAAAACCCGGAATTGAACTTAATTCAGTTTTCAAAATTACTTAACGTAAATGTTACACTTGCCTCAAAAGCAATTAACAGCATGTATGGCATGAACTTCAACGATTTCGTGAATTCTTTTAGAATAGAAGCTGTAAAGAAAATGTTTGACAATGATTTCCATCAAAAGCAAACCATTTTAAGCATTGCATTCGATTGCGGTTTTAATAGCAAAGCCACCTTCAACAGAGCTTTCAAAAAGCAATTGGGTGTTTCTCCCGTTGAATATATCAAACAAAAATAAAATTACTTGGTCTCAAATTATGATTTGAAGCGAATGCGGATTCGAATCCATCCACTTTTGCTGCATATTTTAAAACCAAAAACATGAAAACTTATTTAGCTATTCTCATCTCTTTTATCTCCATTACTCAACTTCAAGCACAAAGTCGACCTCTAAAAGGTTCTGGTAAAGTAACAAGCATTACTTCTGATATTAAAAATTTCGACAAGATTGATTTTATCGGACTTGATGGAAAAATCAACGTGTCAATCGGAAAAACATGGTCTATACAAGTTACCATCGATGATAACCTTGCGCCACTTTTGGTTTTCAAAAAAGATGAAAAAGAATATCGACTTACCGTGATGATAGACAAAAACAAAAACAACATCCGGTACTTAGAAGATACTAAAATAGTTGTTAGTATTACAATGCCTGAGGCCTCAGTTATTACTAATGAAAGCAATGCAAGTTTAAGCGTTGAAAATTTAATTGGTAGGTATTTTAGACTCGAAAATACAGGCAATGGATCGGCCGAATTAACTGGAAAAATAGATAAGCTCGATATTAAGAAAACTGGAAATGGAAGAGTAGATGCGTCTAAACTTTTTGCCAAAAATGTAGAAGTAAAATGTCAGGGAAATGGAGCTGTTACAGTAAACGCGTCTCAGGAATTTGAAGTGAAAGGCACTGGTAATGGGTACATTAAGAACATAGGTTTAGCAAAAGCTACCAGCGATTCCCGATTAAATGGAAATGGAAAAATCGTTTACCAATAAATTTAAATCACAAATCGGCATTTATTCCTGCATTTAGGCGAGATATGTTATTTTTGCCAAAAAAAGTAAAATGTCATTTGTAGAAGAATTGCGCTGGCGCGGCATGCTCCACGATATCATGCCCGGAACGGAGGAGTTGTTAAATACTAAAAAAATCAAAGCATACATTGGTTTCGATCCAACAGCCGATTCCTTGCACATAGGTTCTTTGGTGCAAATAATACTTTTGATGCATTTGCAAAAACACGGACATTTTCCAATTGCATTGGTGGGTGGCGCAACAGGAATGATTGGAGATCCTTCATTCAAAGCAGAAGAACGTTCGATGCTTTCTGAAGAAACATTGCAAAAGAATGTTGCAGGCATTGAAAAGCAATTGAGGAAATTTCTCGATTTCGAAGCAGGAGCGGAACTTGTAAACAATTACGATTGGTTCAAAGATTTTTCCTTGCTATCTTTTTTAAGAGATGTTGGTAAACACTTGAGTGTTAACTACATGATGGCCAAAGACTCTGTAAAAAAGCGCTTAGAAACCGGCATTTCTTTTACCGAATTTTCTTACCAGTTAATTCAAGGCTATGATTTTTACTGGTTATGGAAAAACAAAAATGCTATGTTACAACTCGGAGGTTCAGACCAATGGGGAAATATTGTAACTGGTACCGAATTAATCAGGAGAATGGAAGGAGGAGAAGCGTTTGCCTTGACTTGTCCGTTAATAACAAAAGCCGATGGCTCTAAATTCGGTAAAACGGAAAAAGGAAATGTTTGGTTGGATGCAAAACTTACAAGTCCTTATCAATTTTACCAATTTTGGTTAAATGCAAGCGATGAAGATGCACAGAAATACATCCGCATTTTTACTTTTTTAGATAAAGATACTGTAGATTCGCTGATTGCAACTCACTTGGAAGCGCCGCATTTGCGGACATTACAGAAAAAACTAGGTGAAGAAGTTACCGTTTTGGTTCATGGTAAAGCTGAATATGAAGCAGCCATTAACGCAACCGAAATTCTTTTTGGAAATGGCACTGCGCAGCAATTAGCTGGAATTTCTGAAGAATTGTTTTTACAGATTTTTGATGGTGTTCCTCAATTTGAAGTTGAAGCAAGTTTGCTACAATCAGGCATAAATGTGTTGGATTTATTGGCCACTCAAACGCAAATATTCCCATCAAAAGGGGAAGCGCGCAAGATGATTCAACAACAAGCAGTAAGTTTCAATAAAGAGAAATTTACCGACGAAAATGGACAAGTGAATGCAGATAAGTTAATCAACAATAAATACATTTTGGTGCAAAAAGGGAAGAAGAACTATTTCTTGGTGGTGGTGAAGTAGGATAAAAAGCTTTTAAACTACTTAGACCTTATCGCCTCTACAGGATCTAATCTTGATGCAGAAAGTGCAGGTGCAATTCCACTTATTAATCCGATTACAGATGAAATTAATATGCCCGTAAAGATATTGCCTGCACTTAATGAAATGTCAAAATCGAGTAGGGTAGATGCAGCTAAAGTGAGCAGGAATATCAATAACAATCCTATCAAACCTCCAATCACAGAAAGTAACATCGCTTCAAATAAAAACTGAAATAAAATAAAGTAATTCTTAGCGCCCAATGATTTCTGAATTCCTATAATATTCGTTCTTTCTTTTACCGAAACAAACATAATATTGGCAATTCCAAAACCACCTACAAGAATACTAAACAGACCAATTACGCCACCAGCAACGTTTACAACTCCAATCAATTGATCAAATCCATTGGAAATCAATTTTGTTTCATTTAAAGCAAAATTATCATCTTCACTTGGCGAAATTTTTCGAATAGAACGCATTATACCTGTTAATTCATCCATTATTGCAGCATTGCTCACACCTGGTTTAGCTTTTACTGCAATGTAAGGATTCACTTGTTCATTTTTAATATCCACTTTGGTTCTGGCATAATTCAAAGGAACGATGCAGGCGTTATCTAATCCAAAATCCAATAAAGTTTGTCCTTCTCTTTTAAAAATGCCAATTACTGTTAATTCATCACCCCTCAAAATAACTTTTTTACCAACAGGATTCGCATCTCCAAAAAGCTGAGCAGCTACTTCGGCACCGATTACAATCATTTCACTGCCACTTCTAAACTCACTTTCAGAAAAATATCTGCCCTCGGCAATATCGAATGTTTTAATCTGGTCATATCCGTCGCTTACTGCACTAATTCCAATATTTTCAGCACTGTTTGACCCGAATTTTAAGGTAACGTTTGTTTGAATTAAAAAGGCGCACACTTCAGCTAATTTACTTCTTTCGCGCACATCGGCTAATTCGTCTAAAGCTGTAACAGGCCTGCTCATATATTTCCACCATGGATAATCTGATGAAAAACTCCATGGCCATTTTTGAACATAAATTACGTTATCGCCCAGTTTATTAATGCTTTTATCAATATTTCGTTTGATAGAATCTACCATCGTAAAAACTGAAATAATCGCAAAAATCCCTATGGTGATTCCTAAAAGCGATAGAAAAGTGCGTAGTTTATTCTCTGTTAATGAGCCTATTGCAAACCTAAAACTTTCTTTAACTAAGTTGAAAAACATATATGCCAAATGTAATACTTTTGGCCGATTCTAGTAGAATTGTTTCTAGTTAATAACTGTGATCGCATATTTTGAAAAATTGCCTAATTCTCATCCTAATCTTAATTCAATTTTCAACTCTTTTTGCGCAAAGCGAAATAATTTCAGATACAAGTTTTAATGGTAAATTCACACTTAAAGAAGTAACCATTGCGGCCAATAGAACTGAACAAAGCTTAATTGAAGTTCCAAACCAAATTCAAATTTTTAAAAGCAATGAAATTGCTGCTATTCAAGCCCAATCAACTGCTGATGTGTTGGCGAATACCGGTAATGTGTTTGTGCAAAAAAGTCAAATGGGTGGTGGAAGTCCAGTTCTGAGAGGCTTTGAAGCAAACAGAATTTTACTTGTTGTGGATGGTGTGAGAATGAATAATTTGATTTACAGAAGTGGACATCTTCATAATGTTATCACGTTGGATAACAACATTTTAGAACGAACTGAAATTATTTTTGGACCAGGTTCAACTATTTACGGAAGTGATGCCTTAGGTGGAACAATTCATTTTTTTACTAAAAATCCTTATTTTTCTTCCAACGATACTGTTTTAGCCAAGGCAAATGCTTTTTTTAGATATGGTTCTGTAAACAATGAAACTACTTTTCATGCAAATTTAAGTTTGGGAAAAAAGAAATTTGCTTCGCTTACTTCACTAACATCCAATGATTTTGGAGATTTAATTGGAGGTAAAAATATAAACCCACTTTACGATAAAAGTTATGGCGAAAGACCATTTTTTGTGCAAAGATTTAATGGAAAAGATTCTCTGGTTCCTAACAGCAACAGGTTTAAGCAAGTAAACTCTGGGTATAAACAAGTAGATTTTCTTCAAAAGTTTTTATTTAAACAAAACGAAAGATTAACGCATACTTTGAATTTTCAATTTTCTAATACAAACAATGTCCCTCGATATGATAGATTAACAGAATTTTCTGCTGGTAAGCCAAGATTCGCAGAATGGTATTACGGTCCACAAACCAGATTATTAGCATCTTATAAATTCAATTGGAAAAATAATGCAGCTTTCTTTCAAGAAGTAAATCTTGTTACAAATTACCAGCAAATAAAAGAAAGTAGACATAGCAGAAGATTTCAAAACGATAATTTACAAAACAGAATAGAAAATGTAAACATTGGAGGCTTGAATCTGGATGTTTTAAGAAAAACCAAAACGGGTGAAATAAGAATTGGATTGGATGCTCAATACAATACATTGAAATCGATAGCTAATCAAAAAAACATTGTTTCCGAAGTTGAAAGTCCGCTCGATACGCGTTATCCAGATGGAAGTAATTCGATGGTAAATATTGCAGCATATATTTCATACACAAGAAAAGTAAATGAAGATTTGTTCATATCCACGGGTATTAGATTGGGTTATATTCAATTGAAATCTAATTTAGTAGATACAACGTTTTATAATTTCCCTTTTAAATCCATTATTCAAAATAATCCAGTTTATTCTGGCAATACTGGTATTACTAAGATTATCAATAAAAAGCTTAAAATTTCCGCTTTAATTTCATCAGGATTTAGGGTTCCTAATATTGATGATTTAGCTAAAATATTCGAATCTCATCCCGGAACCGTAATCGTTCCCAATAATAATCTTAAACCTGAAAATACCTTTAATTATGAAATAGGTTTTGCAAAATTGTTTGGTAATTCATTGAAATGGGAAGGTTCAGTATACTACACTCAATTTATTAATGCGATTACCACATCATCTTTTACCTTTAACGGTAAGGATTCTATTATGTATAATGGAGAATTGAGTAAAGTGGTTGCCAATCAAAACCAGCAGAAAGCATTTTTATATGGAGCTTCTTCAAATGTAAAAGTTGCATTTACTGATAAATTCAATGCTAATTTTATTTTGAATTATACATACGGAAGAATAAATACCGATACGACAGATGCGCCTTTAGATCATATTCCTCCTTTTATGGCACGCGTTCAATTTCAATACAAATTAAAAGAATTAGCACTCGATTTCTTTGTCAATTACAATGGTGCAAAAAAATTAAAAGATTATAATTTAAATGGTGAAGATAATTTTCAATATGCCACAGCAGATGGAATGCCTGCTTGGTTTACTTTAAACTTAAGAGCAAGTTATAAAGTCCATCCAGCAGTAGCGCTGCAAGCAGGAATTGACAATATTTTAGATACACAATACCGAACTTTTTCGAGCGGAATAAATGGAGCAGGAAGAAATATTTTTTTAGCGCTAAGAGCTAATTTTTAATTGAATATTTATAAGATGCAACTTTGTATCTTTGCGCCTCGTTTTTAACAAATTTTATGATTCACATTACCCTGCCCGATGGCGCAGTTAAACAGTTTGAAGCCGGAAGTTCTGCAATGGATGTTGCCAAAAGCATCAGCGAAGGACTTGCTCGCAATGTATTATCAGCAATAGTAAATGGTGAAGTAGTTGATGCAAACAGACCAATCAATACAGATGCTACGCTTCAGTTATTAACGTGGAATGATGCGGAAGGTAAACGAACATTATGGCATAGTTCAGCTCACCTTTTAGCTGAAGCTTTAGAAGAATTATATCCAGGAGTTAAATTCGGTATTGGTCCACCAATCGAAAACGGATTTTATTATGATGTTGATTTAGGAGAAAGAACAATTTCTTCTGATGACTTTACCAATATTGAAAATAAAATGAAAGAACTGGCAAAAAAGAAAAGTCAGTTTATTCGCGAAGAAGTATCAAAAGAGGATGCTATTGCTTTTTTTACAGAGAAAGGTGATGAATACAAACTCGATTTGTTAAAAGACCTGGCAGATGGAACCATTACATTTTACAAACAAGGTAATTTTACTGATTTGTGTCGTGGACCACACATTCCTGATACAGAAAGGATTAAAGCAATAAAGTTATTAAATGTTGCAGGTGCATATTGGAAAGGCAATGAGAAAAATAAGCAGCTTACAAGAATTTACGCCATAACATTTCCAAAACAAACCGAATTAGACGATTACTTAAAATTACTGGAAGAAGCTAAAAAACGTGATCACAGAAAGTTAGGAAAGGAATTAGAGCTTTTTACATTTAGCGAAAAAGTTGGACAAGGCTTACCGCTCTGGTTGCCAAAAGGTACAGCATTAAGAGAGCGTTTGGTAGATTATTTAAAACGAGCTCAGGCAGCTACAGGATATTTACAAGTAATTACGCCACATATAGCGCATAAAGATTTGTATGTTACTTCTGGTCACTATGATAAATATGGCGCAGATTCATTCCAACCAATTAAAACGCCAGCCGAAGGAGAAGAGTTTTTCTTGAAACCGATGAATTGCCCTCACCATTGTGAGATTTATAAACACAAACCACATTCTTACAAAGATTTACCAATTCGTTTGGCAGAATTTGGCACTGTTTACAGATACGAGCAAAGTGGAGAGTTGCACGGTTTAACACGCGTTAGAGGTTTTACGCAAGATGATGCACATATTTTCTGTCGCCCAGATCAAGTTAAAGAAGAGTTTGTGAAAGTGATTGATTTGGTGTTGATGATTTTTAAAGCACTCGATTTTACTGATTATACAGCTCAAATTTCATTAAGAGATCCTGAAAATAAAACCAAGTACATTGGTTCTGATGAGAATTGGGAAAAAGCAGAAAACTCAATTATTGAAGCTGCTCAAGAAAGAAATTTAAATACTGTTGTAGAATTAGGAGAAGCCGCATTTTACGGGCCCAAGCTCGACTTTATGGTGCGAGATGCCATTGGAAGAAAGTGGCAACTAGGAACCATTCAAGTAGATTACAATTTACCTGAGCGTTTCGAACTGGAGTACATGGGCGCAGATAACCAAAAACATCGTCCTGTGATGATTCATAGAGCACCATTTGGCTCTTTAGAGCGATTTGTAGCTGTGTTAATTGAGCATTGTGCAGGTAATTTTCCACTGTGGCTAACTCCAGAACAAGCGATAATACTGCCCATTTCAGAGAAGTATAATGACTATGCAATTAAAGTTGCACAAATACTCAAAAAATACGATATTCGCGCCGCCGTTGATGAACGTGACGAGAGAGCAGGTAAAAAAATTCGGGATGCTGAAATTAGTAAGGTTCCGTTTATGCTTGTTGTGGGTGAAAAAGAAGAGCAATCGAATACCATTGCTGTTCGTAAACATTCGCAAGGTGATATGGGAAGCCTTTCACTTGAAGCTTTTGCTAAACTCGTAAATGATGAAATTGACAGTTTGATTACTATTTAATAACGAAAGAAAGGAGACCCAAGCCATAGCAATGCCACCACGCCCACCCAGGCCATTTAATAGGGGACAGCAAAAAAAAGAAGATGCACACCGCATAAATGAAAAAATTATAGGTGTTTCTAAAGTACGTTTAGTTGGGGAAGAAATTGAACCAGGTTTATATTCTATAGAAGATGCATTAAAAATTTCGAAAGATTTAGAAATGGATCTTGTTGAGATTGTTGCAAACGCTGACCCTCCGGTTTGTCGGGTAATCGATTACAAAAAATTTCTTTACGACCAAAAGAAGAAGCAAAAGGAAATGAAAGCCAAAGCTTCTAAGATTGTAGTTAAAGAAGTTCGATTTGGTCCCAATACGGATGAACACGATTTTAACTTCAAACTAAACCATGCAAAGAAATTTTTGCAGGAAGGTTCAAAAGTTAAAGCTTTCGTTTTCTTCAAAGGCCGCTCGATTTTGTTTAAAGATAAAGGTGAAATTTTGCTATTAAAATTCGCTGCCGAACTTGAAGAATTTGGCAAAGCCGACAGCTTACCAGAGCTAGAAGGTAAACGAATGATCTTGTTTCTTTCACCAAAGAAAAAGAAATAAAATAAATCCTAATACAAATAACAATGCCGAAAATGAAAACCAATTCTAGCGCAAAGAAGCGATTCAAGCTTACTGCGTCAGGAAAAATCAAGCGCAAGCATGCTTTTAAACGGCACATTCTCACCAAAAAAACAACTGTTCAGAAACGCCGCTTAGGTAATTCTGCAATTGTTTCAACGGCTGATGAAGGTAACGTAAAAAGAATGCTTTGCATTGGAAAGTAACAATTAATTATTAACCAGATAATCAGCTCTTAAGACTCCCTTTGGGATGCGCTGCTTGTCACAAAACCTAAAAAATTATGCCTCGTTCAGTCAACCACGTTGCCTCACGCGCCAGAAGAAAGAAAATCCTCAGCATGACCAAGGGCTACTGGGGTGCCCGCAAGAATGTTTTTACAATAGCTAAAAATATACTTGAGAAAGGTCTTACCTATGCGTATCGCGACCGCAAAAACAAAAAACGTAATTTCCGCTCTTTGTGGATTCAACGTATTAACGCAGGAGCACGCCTTCATGGCATGTCTTACAGCGAATTCATGGGTAAAATTCACGCAAAAAATATCGAACTTAACCGTAAAGCTCTTGCCGATTTGGCAATGAACAATCCGGGAGCTTTCAAAGCAATTGTTGACGCAATTAAATAGTTCTAAATCATATTTTCTTTTTTCTAAAAGCACTTCCCTAAAAGAAGTGCTTTTTCATTTTATCTTATGTCAATTAGCTTTCCCGAAAATTTTAAAGAACATTTAGAAACTACAATTTTAAATTGGGATGATTTTACAGAAAGTCATAACCAGGAAATTCCAGTTTCAATCAGGATTAATTCCTCTAAATTGAATGAGAATTTACTTGTAGAAAATGTAGTTTCTTGGAACGAAAAAGGAAGATACTTGAAACAAAGACCTGATTTTACTTTAGATCCGCTTTTTCATGCAGGAACTTATTATGCGCAGGAAGCAAGCTCTATGAGTATTGAAGCCGTTTTAGACCAATATCTTGAAAAAGAAAATAACCCTGTTATCCTCGATTTATGTGCTGCCCCAGGTGGAAAAAGCACTTTGATTGCAGATTGGTTAAATAATAATGGACTTCTGGTTTCTAACGAAGTGATAAAAAGTAGGGCAGGAGTGCTTTCTGAAAGTCTCACACGATGGGGCGCCCCAAATACTGTAGTTAGTAGCAACGATCCTTTGCAATTAGGAAAATTAAATGGCTTCTTCGATTGTATTTTAGTAGATGCACCTTGCAGTGGTTCTGGAATGTTTCGAAAAGATAGAAATGCAATGCAACATTGGTCCGAACAAGCTGTTAGCCACTGTGCAGCAAGACAAGAAAGAATAATTGAAGATATCTGGCCGGCATTAAAACCAAACGGCATTTTGATTTATTCCACATGCAGTTATTCTGAAGCTGAAAATGAAAATATTGCAAAATTTATTATGCAAGAGTATGATGCCGAACCCTTATCTATTCAAAAACTGGATGAAATTGAAGGGGTTTTCAAATCAGAAGTTGGCTACCGTTTTTACCCACATCTTATTAAAGGCGAAGGTTTTTATTTAGTAGCATTTAGGAAAAATCCATCACATAAATTAACTAAACTTGATCAAGTGAAAATTGATGTGAAGAAAAGTAACCCTTTCGCTGAACTAATTCAATTAGCATCTTCCTACAAACTAATCGGTTCACATTTGGGAAACTCAATAGTTACAGAAATAATGCTCCCTCATCTATATACTTTACATAAATACCTTCACATTCTTAAAAGTGGCGTCAATGCTGGTGAATTAAAAGGTAATAACGTAATTCCAAATCATGAACTGGCTTTAAGTACTATAATTCATCCAGATCTGCCATCTATTCATCTTGACTTAAATTTAGCATTAAGATTTTTGAAAAAAGAAGCCCTTCCTAATACATTTAATGCAAATGGCTGGAATTTGATGAAATACCAAAACGTTAATTTTGCTTGGGGAAACGCCTTGCAAAATAGAATAAACAATGGTTTACCTAAAAGCTGGCGAATTTTAAAAGAGATAGATTAGGTAACTATTGTCCTAAAAGTTAGATTTATTCTCGGTGTAAATACTTTTCTGGTCGTTGGTAATCTATGCAGCCAGTTTGACTGAGTTTCACCTTTCATCTCTAATAAGCTGCCATTTTCAAGCACGATTCCTAATGATTGAGCTTCTCTTTTATGCTTGAATAAAAACTTCCGCTCGGCACCAAAACTCAAAGATGCAATTGAACCATTTTTTAATAACATTGCTTCATCATCGCTATGGTAGGCCATTCCTTCATTACCATCGTGATACAAATTCAACAAGCAAGAATTGTATTTAGCCTTGGTAACTGATTCAGCTAAATTTTTAATCTCTAATAAATTATCTGTCCATGGTAAAGCATACTTTGTGGCTTTGCTGTATGTATAAGAAAAAGAAAAGTCGCCATACCAGGCGACTTTTCTTTTAGTAATAAAATGTTTTCCAAAAATAAAAGCTTCATCATTTTTCCATTCAATTTTATGAAGTAGCTGTTCCATAAAACTTGCAGCTTTTTCTTCTTTCATTATTCTTCCAAAATAAAATACTTCCCCGTCGAAAGGCAATAAATTATCTTCAGTTGCCCCAAACAATTTATGCTGCATTTTATTTTAGTTATCTACCGCTACTCCTTTTTTATTGGCTTCGCATTCGTTGCAATATTCTTTACCATCGCAACCAATAACTTTAGGACAATCCATTGTGCACATTTTATCTTTAAACTCAGCTTCAAGTGAAGGATTGTAGCAATCTTTATCGCAACTTTCTGAAAGTAGAGAAAGTGAGAATAAACTAAGAAGCATTACTCTTTTAAAAAGACCTGTATTCATATTATGTTTAGGTTATAACGCAGCCAATTTTAAACTTATTTTGGGCTATTAATTCTTAACTATTTTCTCTGTTTGTTCAATTGAAGCGCTTGAGATTCTCAAAACATAAAGACCAGCAGGTAACTCATTAAGTTCTAAATTTTGGTTAAAGAACGCTTCATTTTGAATTACATAAGTTTTCGATAAAATCAAAGCTCCCATCATATTATAAATAGAAACAGAAACTTCAGTATCGCTGCTTTCGTTGATGAAACTCACATTTACGAATTCATTTGCAGGATTTGGGAAAATTGTAGCACCTGAAGATGAACCTTCAACAACTTCTTCACCTGATTCTGAATCTAGTTTTGCAGTTGAATTAGTCACACATGCATGTAAATCAACAATCGCATCTAAATCATATCCATCTGCTGTTCCAGGGAATTTGTTTGAAGTAATTGGTGACCTGTCTGTGATGCGCACATACTGTATTCCTTGAAAACCAGTTGCGGCAATATCAATAAAACCATCCTGACAAATTGTTTGATAATCTATCCAAGTATCGCCATCTAAAGAAACCTCATAAGATGCGCGTTCTGGGTAATTGTTACATGATGGATTTCCAAATGAAGTTTCATATATGCGCAGATCATCTCCAGGGCCATCAAAAACTACGTAATCGAATTTAACAGTAACAAATCCCCCAAACCCAAAGGAGAAAAAGTTATTGGTATTATTATTCTGAGGAGCTCCAAACATTTTTGTTAAATTTCTTCTGTCTGGAGTTGCTGTGATGATTAGGGAATTATTTTTCCTTCTAGCTTCAGCATTTGGAGTAAAATCAACTGCTTGCGTTAAGTAACCAGAAATAAGATTAGCGGGCGTTAAATCAGTTGCAATTCCATTTAAGCATTCCACACCATCTAAATCATAACCATCTTCAGGACCATTATTTCCATTCGAAAACAAGTTGTTAGCATCACTACAATCAACTAATTTGATGAATTTTGCCCATGTAAAAATCCCTAAGTCAAAAGTAGCATCTTGACAATCCTCACCTAAATAAATATAGTTACAACCATCTTGAGATGCATAAGCTTTAATCTTTTCTGGACTTCTGCTGCACCTTCCTGCAGCATTTCCGAATGTAGTTTCATAGACCTTTATATCAGCATTTGGACCATTAAAAATTGGGTTTTCCATTTCCAATATTATTTGACCACCAAATCCAAGTGAAACAAAATTTACTCCTTCTTCGGATGTAGTTGCATCGCTGTTTTCAGGTACAAGCGCGTTGTTAAAAAACTGACGAGAAGGTAATACCGGCGTTCCATCTTGTCTGTTTTTAGGTTCATAATTCACAACATTAATAGGTAAACAGCCACTTGGCGGATTCACAGTTGGTGCAACAAAATCGAAAGTCTTTTCTGGTTGATTGCTAAAGTTAATAGAAACACCGTCGAATGTATGAGTTTGAGCAGCAGTTGGGCTGCTAGAGCCTGATACTAATACGATACCTCCAATAAAATCGCTTGCATTATTTTGCGATACAAATTGAAGTGGATGATTGTAAATCTGCCATGAACCAAACTGTCCAATTAAATCGGCATAAGAAATTGGCAAAGATTGACTGTTGAACCTGATACTCAAATTAGCAGATGTAGCAGTATTATTATAGGTGAAAGTGTTCCAAGAATTTAAAATAACTGCTGGTTGAAAAACAACGGTAGCAACGGCTTCTCCATTTGTAATAAAAATGTTCAAATAGCTATCGTTTCCTTGCTCAGAATAACGATTCCAAGTAACAGAATTTAAAGAAGCAAGTGTTCTTACACCTTCATAATATCCTAAAAAAGAACGATTATTACCAGTTCCTCCTGTTCTATTTGCACGAATGCTGTTGGGACCAAAGCTGGAAGGAATTCCAAAATCAGAAGAAAGAACTAAGGAAGCACTAGAGTTTCCTGTAGAAAGTAACCTCCAACCAGGATTAGTAGCGTTTGTTAAATCGCTTGCTACGATATCATTTGGTACAATTACTTGTATCTGAGCACATATTTTTCCGAAAGAAAATAATAGAGCAATTATTGAAATACAAAATACTTTAAATTTTGAAAAATGATTTTCTTGTAGGATTAGATTCATGTTAGGTTTTTTTTAGGAGATGTATTAAGAGGTGAAATTAATCAAAAAAATATAACAAGAACCAAATAATCTTTGTTCAGATACTAAGCATTGATTAACTCTCTGCTGGGATAAAATTTCCTTTCTTTTAAAAAGTAGTAATTACCTTTAGCTAATACATGAACCAATAAATTTTCAATAGAGACAGGCATACCATCTTCAATATCAGCAATATTAGAATGTAAGATATAATGCCCGTCGAAAATTAAAACCAAACCAGAGCCTATTGCTTCAAGTTCATTTCCATTTCTAACTAAAACACCCGTATCTTCACCTAAACCTATACCGATACAAGAAGGATTGCTCGCTACTGATTGCGCCAATCTTCCAAATCTCCCTCTTTTTATAAAATGAGAATCGATAATCACACGTTTAATGAAAGATAATCCTGTAGTTATTTTAACTTTACCTTTCAACAAAGCTTCATCACTGGAACCTTCATAAATCATAGTGTTTGACATAGCCATTGCACCGGCACTTGTTCCAGCAACTATAAAATGTTCATTTTTATAACGCTCTAGAATTATATTCAAAAAGTCTGTACCACCGAATATCATGCTCAGACGAAGTTGATTTCCACCCGTAAACATCACTCCGTCGCATTCTTTAATTCTGTCGGAATATTCTGTTATTTGAACGTCTTCTCGCTTTTTAATATGAATAACTCCTACATTTTCGCATCCTAAGCGTTTAAAAGCTTCTATGTAGTTATTACCCACTTCTTCTGGAATTTCAGACGCAGTTGTGATAACCTCAATTCTGCTGTCTTTTCCTTTCATTTCTTGAAGTATTCTTTTCAAAATGCCATCATCAAAAAATGAAAGTACAGTTGATTTTTTATAATTTGGCTCATCACTGGTGCCTTTATCTACATCCCCCCCAATTGAAATTAAAATGCCTTTGGGCCTTGCCATAATTATTTTTTTGAATTTTTGCAAATCTAAGTCTTTCATTTATTGGGCTGAAAACTAAATTAACCGAATATTAACATCATTTTAAACAAAATGGTGATAGATATGAAAGAATAAACTATTTTCGAAAAATTCTAACTAACATATTATGAAAATTCTTGAGATCCGTGCCATGCGTGGCCCTAATTATTGGTCAGTTCGTCGTCATAAGCTAATAGTAATGAAACTTGATATTCAGGAGTTGGAGGAATTACCTACAAACAAAATTGATGGATTTGCAGATAGACTTGAAGCAATGTTTCCAAGTATGTATGAACACCGATGTTCTGAAGAAAAAGCGGGTGGTTTCTTTCAACGTGTAAGATTAGGAACATGGATGGGACATGTTATTGAACACATTGCACTAGAGACACAGACTTTAGCAGGAATGGAAGTCGGGTTTGGCAGAACAAGAAGTACATCGGAAGAAGGTGTTTACAATGTTGTTTTTGCCTACATGGAAGAAAAAGTAGGGATTTTCGCAGCTAAATCGGCAGTTAGAATAGCCGATGCACTGGTAAAAGGAGAGCATTACGATTTATCAAGTGATATTCAATCAATGCGTGAAATCAGAGAAGACGAGCGTTTAGGGCCATCTACCGGTTCTATCGTAGAAGAGGCTGCAAGTAGAGGTATTCCATGGATACGTTTAAACAGAAGATCTCTAGTAATGCTTGGATATGGAATCAATCAAAAAAGAATTCAAGCAACTGTTAGTTCTCAAACAAGCAATATTGGAGTAGAAATAGCTTGTGATAAAGAAGAAACTAAAAACCTATTAGATGCCGCTGGCGTTCCGGTGCCAAAAGGGTACATTATTTACGATGAGGAAGATTTGGAGGATGCTGTGCGTAAAATTGGCTATCCAATCGTCCTTAAACCTGTTAATGGAAACCACGGAAGAGGTGCTACAATAAATATTTCAACCTGGGAAGAAGCTACAGAAGCATTAACCATTGCCAAAAGAATTTCTCGTGGTGTAATCTGTGAGAAATTTATTACCGGATTCGATTTTAGGTTATTAGTGATCAATTATAAATTAATTGCAGCTGCAAAAAGAACTCCTGCTTGCGTAATGGGTGATGGCAAATTAACTGTTCAGCAATTAATTGATGAGGTAAATACCGACCCAAGAAGAGGTTATGGACACGAAAAAGTCCTTACTGCAATAAAGGTAGATGAAATGACTTTGAATATTCTAAAAGAAAGAAATATCGGCTTAGATGATGTTTTACCAAAAGATGAAACATTGTATTTGAAATCTACTGCAAATTTGAGTACCGGAGGAACTGCAACAGATGTAACTGATTTAGTGCATCCTTACAATGTGTTTATGGCTGAAAGAATAGCAAGAATAATTGGTCTTGATATTTGTGGTATAGACATAATGGCTCCAGATTTAACAACTCCTATAAAAGAAAATGGAGGTTCAATTTTAGAAGTAAACGCTGCGCCAGGTTTTAGAATGCATATTGCCCCAACAGAAGGCTTGCCTCGCAATGTTGCTGAACCTGTCATTGATATGTTGTTTCCTCCCGGAACTTCTGCTAGAATTCCAATTATCGCAATTACAGGAACTAACGGAAAAACTACTACAACCAGACTAACAGCTCATATTGTAAAAACAATGGGCCATAAGGTTGGATTTACAACAACAGACGGAATTTATATTCAAAACAGAATGTTGCAAAGTGGAGACTGCACAGGTCCAGTAAGTGCTGAATTTGTTTTGAAAGACCCTTCTGTAGATTTTGCAGTTTTAGAAACAGCCCGTGGCGGAATTTTAAGGTCAGGTTTAGGATTTAGTCAATGCGACATTGCAATTGTAACCAATGTTGCTGCTGATCATTTGGGGTTAAAAGACATTAACTCTATAGAAGATATGGCCAGAGTTAAAGGTGTTGTTCCAGAAAGTGTTAGAAAAGATGGAACTGCAATTTTAAACGCTGATGATGATTTGGTTTATGCCATGCGTGAAGGACTTAAATGTAAAGTTGCATTGTTTAGTTTAGATGAAAATAATCCTAGAATAATTGAACATTGCAATGCAGGAGGATTGGCAACCATCGTTGAAAACGGTTATGTTACAGTTTGTAAAGGAAATTGGAAGATTAGGGTAGATAAGGTAGTAAACATTCCACTCACGTTTTCAGGTAAAGCAGTCTTCAACATTCAGAATATTCTTCCTGCTGTGCTTGCTGGATTTATTAGAGGTTTTAAGATTGAAGATATGCGTTTAGCGCTAGAAACATTTATTCCTTCTCCAACGCAAACACCAGGTAGAATGAATATGTTCCAGTTCCGCAACTTCCAAGTAATGGTAGATTATGCGCACAACAGTGCTGGATTTAACGCCATCGCAAAATTCCTTGAAAAAGTTGAAGCTAAACCTAAAGTTGGAATTATTGCCGGAGTAGGTGACCGCAGAGACGAAGACATTGTGAATCTTGGTAAAATAGCAGCTCAAATGTTTGATGAAATCATTATCCGCCAAGACAGAAATCTAAGAGGAAGAACCGAAGAAGAAATCATTGATTTTATGCTTGCCGGAGTTAAATCTATCGACCCAAATAAAGAAGTAAAGGTGATTCGTTCTGAAATTGAAGCAATTAATTATGCAATTAATAATGCACAAAAAGGTGCTTTTATAGTTATTTGTTCTGATGTCGTTCCTGACGCTTTAGAGCAAGTAATGAAGTTTAAAGAGGAAGAAGATAAGTTTGAATTAGCACCAACAGATCTTCCTAATATCGCCAAATAAGTTTTAGCTTGGATTCACTTAAAATTGAAGTGAACACTATTTAGGAATTGCAACAAAGTAGTATTCTGTCCTTTCATTATAGATTTGGCAGAATACCTTTTTATTTAATGGAATAGGGGATTTTAAATAGCTAATTAATAAATAAACATTCATATTTAATTTTGCTAACAAGTCGAACATATTTTCAGGTGTAGAATTATAATACTCTGAGGAACCTTTCCCAAATTCGAACAATAATGTAGGTTTTAATTTTTTTATTAATTCGGAAGCTCCTTCAATTACATTTAATTCGCCGCCTTCAACATCTATTTTAATAAAATCAAGTTTATTTAAATTTTTAAAAAAGTTATCTAATTTAACTTGTGTAACTTGAATTTCAAGAATGTCAGGGTTTTTAATTGCATATTCTCGGTTTCTTAAGCCACTATATGCTGGCGCATTTTTAACGACTTTAAAAGTTGTAATTGTCTCAGCATTACTAATTGCATTAGGATAAATTACAACATTTTTATCTTTATATTTATTACAAAGTGCTTCATACATCCATGGAATAGGCTCAAATCCAAAGTGTTTTCCTATAGGTGAAAATTGAAGGATCTGATCCATAATTTCTCCTTTATGACAACCAATATCAATACAAACACTGTCTTTTTTCAGTATTTTTTTCATTATTGAAATTGCTGCCCTGTCATACTTCATATTCTTTGTTACATCTAAATGTAAAAAATTGAAGACAGGTCTTAATAAATTTTTCGCTTTTTGAAGCATTATTAATTATGGATGAAAAATCAATAATTTAATGGTTTTAAATTCATTCGAATTATTTTTATAATTCAAAAAATATGTACCATTATTTATGTGTTTGGTAGAAATATTTTGTTGTTCGAAAAGCACAGGAACAGATTGCCCAGTAATGCTTGTAATTGAAATAATTTCTGAGATTGACTCATTTAAAATTGCAACATCGTTCGCGGGATTAGGATAAATTATTACTTCATCTTTTGACGGATTTTCAATACTTAATAAATTATTATTTGATTTTTCGCAGAAAGCTCCCATTTTCATTAAAAAAATGCTGCTTTGACCAGGAGTTAAGAAGTATGCTGTACCAACTTCGGTAAAACCGCCATCATGATTTACTGCAATTTCGCCTGGATTACTATTACCTAAACCATCAATTACACCGCTGCAAACATAAACGAAAGGCAAATTAAAATGCCAAACACCAGATGAAACATATGTTTGATCATTATATTCTATCGCTATATTATAAGTGTTAAATGTAGAGTTATATTGAATGTTATGTGCTTCAATATCCTGAGGTCCTGTTTGCAATTCGTTAAATTGTATGGTGCCCGTTTTGTCTATTGAGAAAAAATAGGGGCGTCGATTTCCCTCATCCATTAATTTATTTGCACTTACACCAATAAATCCACCAGGATTTTTCGCCATTGAGTTAGCCCAATCTTTGCGCTGGTCACCATAAAAATATGTCCAAAGATTATCACCATTGCTATTAATCATTGTTATAAATGCATCATCACTATTGGTAAGCGCATTAAATGATTTTCCACAAAAAAGTAAGGTGTCATTATTATAAGAAATTATTGCATTTGCTTTATTACCTAAGCCAATTGAATAATTCCTATTCCATAATTCAGCGCCATTTGCATCTAACTTATATACTGAAATGATATTCTCATAAGTTTCAATATTATTGGAATTTAAAAGCAAATAAATTGAACTGTCTGCTGCTTCGATCACTTCGGTGCAAAAATCCCAGTTGTTTCCACTAATTGTTTTAGTCCAGATAATTTCTCCTATACTGTCGGCCTTTACTAAATAAACATCATAATTTCCATCTGAAGAGTTATTTGTATTTCCTGCCATAATATAACCCCTGTCAGCACAGATTTTCATAGATATTCCTTGTTCAGTATTGTTGCTTCCATATATCTTCGCCCATTCCTGAATTCCTGCAGTATCGGTCTTTATTAAAACCATATCACCATTTACAGCACCCCAACCTCCAGTAGAACCAAATATAACATAACCTGAATCAGCAGTTAAACCAACGGATTTTCCCTCATTAAAACTTCCTGGAGCTCCATAAGTTCTGGTGAATATAGATTGTGCTTTAGTAGAAAAAACAATGCTTAAAAGAATACAAAACACTAAATTTCTCATAGTTGAAAATTGTAATTAATCATTATTCCATTTCCTGACATTTTTTTGGAAATAAAACCTTCGTTCGCAACAGTTCCAATTTTTAAAAAATGTCTTTGACTGTTTATCAAAACAAATTGAAGCCCTGTTTGAAAATTTCCAAAACCACCCTGAGCAATACTCAGTAGAATATACCTGTCTTTTGTAAAACGTTTTCCAATTTCAAATTTCTTTAAGATCGAATAACCTGTAAAATATCTATAATTTATAGATAAGGAAATATTCCAATTATTTGTGAAGTATTTTGAAATTCTTGTATGAAAAAAAGCAGGTAAGGCTATCATATTGCTTCCTTTTGTTACCGGGCCCCTTAACTTGTCTAACAAAGAATCACCAATAAATGCAAGGTCTTTATCTGAATCAATTATGTCATTAAAATTTAATCCATTAAAAATAAATGAAGTATCTCTTCCAATTAAATCTGTTTTTTCATTCAAATTAATAAAGCCAATATCTTCTGCTTTAAAATCTAAGTTAATACCTTTTGGAAGTTGGAGGTTGTATTCTAATCCAAATGAAGCACCCATAGATGGTGTTGCTTTGAAAACATTTGAAAATCTTGAACTTTGTTCGAAACTTCCGTTAAAATCTACATTTAATTGGGTACCATTTAAAGCTGTAAAAATTCCACCATTTTTAATATTTAAATCTGTGTAAGCTCTGCCTCTAACTAATCCTACATTTACAGACAAACCGCTTAACTTAAATGTTTTAATATAACCAATGTTGAAACTTTCGAAATTTAAACTCGAAAATCTTGAATTACTTAGATCTGCGGTTTGTCCGGCAAATTGAGCATTTCCATTAAAAATTAGTTTAAAGAAATCAGTGTGAAAATAGCTTCCAATTACATTCTGGTTTTTGTAATAAATCTCAATCCCTTGTTGCTGCGCTTTCCAGATTGAATCAGGATAAAATATTATACCTATTTTTGATTGGAATAAAGCACCAAATCTATTTTTAGAATTTAATCTGTTAATTGCATTATTTTTAAGTGTTTCATCAATAAATCGAGGAAACAAAAATGAATTGCTAAATGACGCTGGTATTGCCGTGCTATTAGAAAAAACCTCACTTTCTAAAATAAATTTTGCATTGAATTTAGGGATTTTCCACAAATATCTAAGTTCTATATCTTTAGGAGTAATGATTGTTACTTCATTCGTTTTCTGTTTTGTAGTATCCTGAGCAAATGTGGAAATACAAATGAATAGTGCTATTAAAAAAAATGTAATCTGTTTTAGCATATCATTTTATTTAATTCCAATTCTATAAATACCATTTCCTATTAATTGTAATTTTAAATCATACTGTTTGTAAATAGGCAGCAATACATTTCCTGGTTGAGTATTCATTGTTGCCTTCACTACAATATATCTTGTGTTTTTTAATTTAGCATTTAATGCTTCATTATAAAATATTTTAAGCATTGAGTTTGTAGGTTGCTCAACTATATCTGAATTATTTACAATCCCAGCATTAATTATGTCATTGGTTAGCAAGCTGTCTAAAACAATTTTATCTTTATCAAGTAAGTATGTTTTTAGTTTTAAATCAAATGGAAATGTATTGCTAGCTAAAATTGAAAGTGTAGCCGACTTTAAATTATTTTCCTCATCAAATTCAAAACCTTCTGTTTCTATTGTATCCTTGTAAGTTAAAGCATTTGCTGAGAAACTTAATGGGAAATCAACTGTAAGTTTCACTTTTAAATTACTGCTGCTATAATAAAAATCGTTGCCACTTGAAATATTCCCTAAAGGATTTATTCTTGCAGCTAATGAATAATTAATCTTATCGGGAATTAATTCGAAAATATCTTTAATATTGGAATTCGTCGTGTTGAATAAATAATTTCTATAGGTTGGTGAATAAGGATAAGTTCCATTATTTATATGTTGTGCTCTTGCAATAAGTTGTTCATTATTAATTATTGTACTATTCAAGGCAATTGTTTGATTGCTCTCACCTTTGGTAAAACTGAGATTATTGATTGTAAATCCAAAATCGGCGCCTAAGGAGTTTTCTAAATTTAAATTCATTACAATATCCTGAATCGAAAGTATTCCAGAAATCTTTTTTAAATCATTCAGATCGATGTTTTTATTTACATCTGAAAATGTGCTGGTACCTAAAAATCCTTTTACATAATATGGTTTTAGGCCAATAAAAGTAGAAGAGTAATTTAACAACTGTTGGCCAGCTATCACATTTGTGCCATTCCCTGAGGGATTTAATTTTGCATTTAAAGAAATAGAAAGACTATTAAATGAATTTCCGTCAACGCCAGTTAAGTCTAAATTGTATCCACTCAAATTTGTTTCTTGGTTGAATAATGATGGATTTATTCCATCAAAAGCAGCAATTTCCTGGTTAGTCAGAGAAAAAGGAAAGTTATTTGATGTTGCTTTTGGGATTGAATAGTCAAAATAAAGCTTGTCAGAAACCGTACTATTTATAGATAAAACAGATCGTCCTTGCTCAAGAATAGCCTGAGTAAGCTGCACATCTTTGTAAACAAACCTTAATTGCTGGTCTTCACTATATATATCTGTGCCTGCAGGAATCGTAAATGAAAAAGGCGTTGAATAATTCTCTTCAAATGCAGTATCAGGAAATTGTAAAACAGAATCTATTGGTATCAGATTAAATTCATCAATATATCTAATAAAAACAGGTTGAGCAGGATCACTTATTATCAGCGAATCCGCAATTAAATCGGTTACTCCAATATTAAAAGTAGCTAATGGCCCCAGAATATTTGTATCCCATTCTGTTTTTTCATTCTTGTTACAATTACTTAGCATTAAAAACAAACAAATGCAGCTAAAAAGCAATTTTGTGTGTTTAAATTTGAATGGTTTCATCGTTTGCTAAATTACAAGAATAAACAAAACAAAAAAGGTGACAAATGCCACCTTTTATTATTAAATTATGAATGATTTTGTTATTGAACTGCTATGGTGTAAGTATTACCATTAATTGTCACAGTAGCTTGGTTATCACAAGTTCCATTTCCAAAGTCAATACTTCTAACTGGTTTATTAGATGGTGTAACTGTCATAGTTCCGCTAACAATTTGGTGGCAACTACGTTTGTGAACCAATGGTGTATTGATAACGTTTGTCCAAGTATTACCGCTTGCTTTTGTTCCATTTGATCCACCAGATACACTAAACACATCATCATTAAAAATTAGTGGCGTGTTAAATCCTTCTAACCATGTTCTGGTTCTATTTGCTGTCCAAGTTATTGTTCCTCCTCCATCAGCTAAAACAATTGTACCATTTACTTCTATTTGAAAGGTTGGTTGATTGCTTGCGTTAGGGCCTGTGTTAGTGACTCTTCTGTAACCACTAATTGCATTGGCATTAACAGTATAATTAACAGGTGTAATGGTTATGATAGTACCAACATCTCTATATCTTCCCGTAGAACTAACGATAATTTTGCCAGCTCTGTTTTTACCATCATTTCCTAAGCATCCAGTTCCAAAATCAATAATTACCGTATCGGGATTTGTAGCTGAAACAGTTGAAGATGTGTCGATGGTAATTACTGCACAGTCTGAAGCTAAAATTCCATCGGAACCATCTACTTTAAAACCATTTAGATTTCCGGTTTTTGCAGCTTGGTCAGCAATGTCGTTAACTTCGTTGAAAGTTTTTTCTGCTGTACTTTCATTTTTTGCAGCTGCAGTATCATTGTCTACATCATCTTTTTTATTACAAGAATTTAAAACTAATGAAAATGCGGCGGCTAACAGCAAAGTGTGATTTAAATTGATTTTTAAGATTTTCATAATTTTTTATTTTGTTTAGCCCATTGACCGAGCAAAATATTTAAGGTTTAACAAATAGAAGAAATTAATCTTTCAATAATGCAAAAATCGCAGGAATCTTATGAATATCAGGGGTTTCCTTTTTCCAATTTGCAATAGATTTTGTTTTAACCCATCCTTTTTCAACAGTAATATTGGCTCCAATTGCTAAAGAAGTCTGAGGGTTGCAATGCAACAGTATATCTTCTAACAGCGATTTATTGCGGTAAGGTGTTTCAATGAATATTTGCGTAGCTCCAGATTTGTGGGAAAGACTTTCTAGTTCTTTAATTGCCTTAATTCTCAGAGGTTTTTCAACAGGTAAGTACCCATTAAAAGTAAAGTTTTGGCCATTCAAACCAGAAGCCATCAATAACAATAGAATAGAGGAGGGGCCAGGAACGGGAATTACTGGAATATTAAAGTCGTGTGCTAAACGAATTAATGATGAACCAGGATCTGCAATTGCAGGACAACCTGCTTCAGATAATATTCCAACATCGTTCCCTTTTTTTAGCAGTTGCAGCAACTCTATTTGCTCTTCTAACTTCGTGTCTTTGTCTACACGGTGCAATTGTATGCCATTTAAATCTCCTGTAAATCCCGCTTTACGCAGAAATCTTCGGGCTGATTTTTCATTTTCGGTGAAGTAAATAGTAAGCTGCTGAACCAGTTCTAATTCCCAATTAGAAAGTGTGTTTGGGCTAGCGTTATCGCCAAGTAAAGTTGGTAATAAGAAAATAGAACCTGAATGAGGTTTCATAGTTTCTCAGCAATTTTTTTTGCAGCTTCGTCAAGCATTTCATATACTTCTTCAAATCCTTCTATGCCACCATAAAAAGGGTCTGGAACTGAACGGTTGTTTCCAGGAGAAACCACGTCCATAATCATCGCAACTTTAGATTTATCTTCTTCATTTCTAGCTTTTGAAATAATATTCATGTAGTTAGAAAAGTCCATGGCATAGATAAAATCAAAATCATCAAAATCACGTACAGTAAAATTTCTAGCGGCTAGGCCAGAAATATCGATTCCTTTTTGACTAAGCGTTTTTATAGCTCTTAAATCAGGTTTATCGCCATTATGATAATCTGAAGTACCTGCAGAATCTACTATTGCTTTTTTGCCTGCCAAAAAAATTCTATTTCTTAGAATTCCTTCAGCCATAGGAGAACGACAAATATTCCCCAAACACACGACTAGAATTTTTTTTAAGGACAATTTAAAGTTTTAGAAATTAAGATTATTGATTTCCAATTTTTTTCTCAATTTCATCGATATATACTCTGAATTTTTTATCGGTTTCCATTAAGTTATTTACAGTACGACAAGCGTGTAAAACGGTTGCATGGTCTTTTCCTCCGCATTGAAGTCCAATGCTGGCAAGTGAAGACTTTGTCATGCTTTTAGCAAAAAACATTGCTATTTGACGTGCTTGAACGACTTCTCTTTTTCTTGTTTTTGATTTTAACAATTCAAGTGGAAGGCTGAAGTAATCAGAGACAACTTTTTGAATAAAATCAATTGAAATTTCACGTGTTGTATTTTTAACAAACTTGTCGATCATTTGACGGGCAAGTTCCATAGTAATAGCCTTGCGGTTTAATGTTGATTGAGCAACAAGTGAAATTAGAGCACCTTCTAATTCTCTTACGTTTGAAGTGATGTTGTAAGCTAAATATTCAATTACATCTTTCGGCATTTCTATGCCATCAGCATAAATTTTCTTTTCTAAAATGGCAATTCTTGTTTCCAGATTAGGAATTTGTAAATCTGCAGAAAGTCCCCACTTGAATCTTGATAATAATCTTTGCTCCAATCCAATCAATTCTATTGGAGATTTATCTGAAGTTAAAACCAATTGTTTACCAGTTTGGTGCAAGTGATTGAAAATCTGGAAAAATACATCTTGGGTTTTTTCTTTGCCTGCGAAGAATTGAACATCATCAATAATCAAAACATCTATCATTTGATAAAAATGTATAAAATCATTGTGTGAATTGCTTTTTACTGCATCAACAAATTGGTGGCAAAATTTCTCTGACTGCACATATAGTACAGTTTTATTTGGGAAGTTCTTTTTGATTTCGATTCCAATTGCATTAGCAAGGTGTGTTTTACCCAATCCTACACCTCCATATATAAGTAATGGATTAAATGCGGTACCACCTGGTTTATTTGCAACTGCAAATCCTGCGGAGCGAGCAAGTCTGTTGCAATCTCCTTCAACCAAATTATCAAAACAATAATTTGGGTTTAGTTGAGACTCAACATTCATCTTTTTTAGTCCCGGTAAAATGAATGGGTTTTTAATACTATTTCCATTCAAATCAATTGGCATTGAAACAGGAGGGTTTTTCAATGAGCGCGAATTAACGGCAGGAATATTTATCGTATAAGGATTTGCATTTCTATAGTTGTTTTCCATAATGATAGAATATTCTAATCTACCATCAGGCCCTAATTCTTTATTGATTGTTTTTTTTAACAAATCAATATAATGTTCTTCTAACCATTCATAAAAAAATTGACTTGGCACTTGAATAGTTAATACGCTCCCAACAAGTTTAACAGGCTTAATTGGGTCGAACCAAGTTTTGAAGCTTTGTTGATTTACATTATCCTTGATGATGTCAAGACATTTTTCCCAAACTTTTTCAAAAGTTTTCTCCATACCGTATCTAAAATATTAGTGTTGTGTTGTTTAACGATTTTGCTGTCTGTTTTCTCGATTTCCTAGGGGCTCCTCGTTTGAACAGGGCAAATATTTACTTTATTTTCCTTAAAAAAAAATCAAATTGCTATTGACTTTTTAAAAACTTTAATTTTAGAAAACCCCTTATTGTTGTTGTTGTTTTGGCTACTAAAAACGTAATCGATCTTACCAAGTCTTAGGCCCGCCCAACCTACTTGATGAATCATAACTTCTTTTCCAATTTTATTTTCTAAAATTCTAGGTGTATCTAGAAACGTATGGGTATGACCACCTATGATTAAATCGATGTTCATACTTTCTTTTGCTAAAATCATATCTGATACTTTTGGGGTATTGTATTCAAGTCCAAGATGAGATAAACAAATCACCAAATCGCACTTTAATTCGTCCTTCAATATACGCGCATTTTCGTTAGCTTTTTCAATTGGATTCAAATAAACCAAACCTTTAAAATTCTTTTGAGGAACAAGTCCATTCAAATCTATCCCAACACCAGTAACACCAATTTTTAACCCCGCTTTTTTAAACACTTTATACGGTTCTAATTTGCCATTTAACGCGGTATTAGAAACATCATAGTTACAATTAATGAAAGGGAAATTAGCAAAAGGTTTCATTTTTAAGAATCCATCAATGCCATTGTCAAAATCATGGTTTCCTAAAGTGCCTGCATCATAGCCCATTTGTGACATTAACTTAAATTCTATTTCACCTCCATAATAATTGAAATAAGGTGTTCCTTGAAAAACATCGCCGGCGTCTAACAACAAAATGTTTTCATTTTCTTGTCTTATCTTCTCAATCAAAGCGGCTCTTCTTGCTGCTCCACCTTTTCCTGGATATTTAGGGTCATTTATGGGAAATGGATCAATTCTGCTGTGCCAGTCGTTGGTATGCAGTATCGTTAAGGTTTTGAATTGTTCCTTTTGTTCAATTTCTTGCGCCCAACTTGGCACACTCATCAATGCAGCAAGCGACAAACTTCCTTTTAAAAAACCGCGGCGAGAGTTAGTAAATTCTTCCATCTAGTTTAGGACTTAATATTATTTGTTTCTTTTTCAATTCTATAAAATAGTTGAATACAGCATCTCTTAGCTTTATATTCAAATCAATCCTTTCTAATGGAGTAGGTATCTGAAAATTATCGCCATTATTCAGTAAATAATCAGAACTCACAACATAATATGTACTGTCATTTTGAATGGCTTTGCCGTTAATAGTAATTTCCTCAGCTATTTCTTGGTTTATTTTCATTCTGATACCTGAAACGGGCTCACCTTTCTTTTGAGCGATTTGGTTTAAAATCTCCCTTAATTGGTTTCCTCTGAATTTTACAACTACTAAGTCATTATCAAACGGCAACAATTCAAAAACCATTGACCTTGTTATTGTTCCTTTAGGCAATTCAATTCTTAATCCTCCATTATTTAAAAAACAAGCATCAATGTTTTTCTTTGACATATTAGCAGCGATTTCTCTGGTAATATCAGCAATCAAATTTCCTAATGTTCCTTCAGGTCTAGATTTAGTAGCTTCATTGTCAGTAAAAGCAACGGCCTCTTTCATCAAACTATCAATAGGAGTTCGATATGGTTCTATTAACTTTTCAGCCTTTTGATAACTCTTGTTTTCATCTTCCTTTTTTATTTCCTGAAAAGTGATGGCAGGTTTTTGGGCGGTATATTTTACTTGACATGCAGTTAAGCTGATACCTATAATAAAGAGGTGGATAACTCTATGAATAACTTTAGTTGGGACCATTGAATACATTCAACAAGAATCAGCAAAATTTGTCGTTCTATCAAGTACTAAATTGCAATTTTTTAATTTTGATTTTACAGCACCATACATTCATTAGAGTTCGATATTCAGAAACTGATCAAATGGGCTTTGTTTATTATGGTAACTACGCAGCTTATTTTGAAGTTGCAAGGGTAGAAGCACTCAGAAGTCTTGGTATTTCTTATAAGTCATTAGAAGAGGGAGGAGTATTGATGCCAGTTAAAAATTTTGAAATCGACTATTTGAAGCCTGCTAAGTATGATGAAATGATTGAAATTGTGACAACAATCAAAGAAACACCCAAATCAGGAATCTTATTTGAATATGAATCGTTGAATGAAAAAAAGGAAGTAATTAATAGAGCAAAGACTACTTTGGTTTTTTTAGATGCTGCCAGAATGCGTCCTATTAGAGTTCCTCAGCTTATTATTGAAGCTTTACAATTACATACAGATAAAAATGGCCAGTAAATTGTTTAGGATTAAAAAACGATATATGCGTTCTTATTTTTCGATTGCTTTTTGCTTGGCTCAATTGCCAATTATTTCTCAAATCAGCGTTAAAACTCCAGAAAAGCTTTCTGAACAACCAAAAACCATAGGATTTAAGTTATCCTATTTTGTTACCGATGAAGGTGATACAGTTCCTGTTGTAAACTTACAGGCAGTGAGTGTCATTGAAAATAGAATTTTTGCTTCTAAAAGGGAAGAAAGAAAGTGGAGCAGATTAAAACGCGATGTAGCCAAGGTTTATCCTTATTCAAAAATTGCGGGAAAGAAACTCAAAGAATACAACGACATGATGGTTGGTAAGTCAGATAAAGAGCAGAAACGAATCTTACGTCAAGCTGAAGCTGATATTAAAAAACAGTTTGAAGGTGATATTCGAAACATGACTATCAATCAAGGTAGAATTCTAATAAAACTAATTGACAGAGAAACAGGAAATACTTCATTTGCCCTAGTAAAAGACCTCAGAGGAAGTTTTCAAGCAATTTTTTGGCAATCTATTGCGCGGATTTTTGGTTCAAATTTAAAATCAGGGTACGATCCTAAAAAAGACCCTGAAGACAAAATGATTGAAGAAATTATTCACACCATCGAAGACGGTACTTTTGTGAATTAACCTTTAAATAAAGGCGCAACAACTAATTCCTTTGTTCCTGCTGAGTAATCGTAAAATCCAATTTTAGATTTTATTCCCAAATGCCCGGCTGTTACCATGTTTACCAATAAAGGACTTGGAGCATATTTTGGATTTCCAAAGCCGTCCTGTAAAACCTTTAAAATTGATAAACATACATCTAGGCCAATAAAATCGGCCAATTGCAAAGGCCCCATTGGATGAGCCATTCCTAATTTCATTATTGTATCAATTTCTGCTACACCAGCCACGCCTTCGTGCAATGTTATGATGGCTTCATTGATCATCGGCATTAAAATTTTATTGGCTACAAAACCAGGGTAATCATTAGCAACAACAGGTATTTTGTTTAATTGTGTAGTTGCTGCAACTATTGCATCTGTAACATCTTTTGATGTTGAATATCCGTTTATTATTTCAACCAATTTCATTAAAGGAACAGGATTCATAAAATGCATTCCAATTACTTTTGAAGGTCGTTTTGTAGCTGCAGCTATTTTTGTAATAGAAATAGAAGAAGTATTACTTGCCAAAATGCAAGAAGGCTTGCAAACGGTATCTAACTGTTGAAAAACAGATTTTTTGATCTCGAAATTTTCTGATGCAGCTTCTACTACCAAATCAATGTCAGCCAAGCGGCTATCAATGGCTGTTATTCCCATAATGTTAGCAAGAGTGCTTACTTTTTCTTCTTCAGAAATTATTCCTTTAGCAACTTGTCTGTCCAGATTTTTTGAGATTGTAGCAATTCCTCTATCAAGCGCTTCTTGACTAATATCTACTAATATCACTTTATTTCCAAATTGAGCGAAAGTATGGGCAATTCCATTTCCCATTGTTCCAGAACCAATAACTGCTATGTTTTTCATTGATGAATAATTTATATTTTAAATGTTTGTGTTTTTACTGAATTTAGTTGCTAATTCTTCTAATGTAATAATATTGACTATTACTTTGCCTGATGGAGTGTAATTTGTTGTTTCACAGGCAAATAGTTGGTCAATTAGTAAAGACATTTGTTCCGTTGAAGGATGTTTATTGTAATTTTTAGCAGCATTAAAAGCCAAACTTTTAGCTAGTTTTTCGAGTCGGCTCAAGCTTAAATCTTGTTGGGTAGTTTTGAATTGTTCTAACAGCTGATCGATAAGCGATTTTGGGTCAAGCTTATCTGTCTCTGCTGGAATGCCATTTATAACAATGGTGTGTTTTCCAAAAGGCTCAAAGTTAAATCCTAGCATATGCAATTCTTCTTGTAAAGCGATGATGAGTTCATAATCTGAACCTGAAAATTCTTTAACAACTGGAAAAAGCAATTGTTGTGATGCATTATTATGATTGAAATTTTTGGTGAATCTCTCGAATAGAATTCTTTCCAAAGCTCCAGCATGGTCAATTAGCAGCATTCCACTTTTTATTTGGGAGCAAATGTATTTTCCATGAAGCGACCAAGGATGAGATTTTTCGTTACTTACATTTGAGCCAATTGAAGTTTCAGGGAATATCTGTGGAGAATTGTTTAATTGAGATGCAACATTCTCAGGAGCTCCTACCAAGTCGTTCCATTTGGCTTGACTTAAAGCTCTAATGGCGTCAGGTCTTTGATGTTGTGTAGGTTGAGGATTAGAAAATGGATTGTATTGCGGATTTACCATTATTCCGGGAGCTTCCAAATTGCGGTTGCTAATATTTGGAAGAATATTAAATGCTTGTTCAGTTTCAAAATCCAAACTCGGTGAAAGAGAGAAGGTGCCAATTGCACGTTTAATTGCTGACCTTAAAATAGCATAAACAGAGCGTTCATCTTCAAATTTTACCTCAGTTTTAGTTGGGTGAATGTTGATGTCGATGGTTTTAGGGTCTACTTCAAACCAAATAAAATAAGAAGGATAAGTATCAGACTGAATGATTTCTTCAAAAGCAGCTTGTACAGCATGGTGCAAATAAGAATTCTTAATAAATCTGTTGTTGATGAAGAAAAATTGTTCACCACGTGTTTTTCTTGCAAATTGAGGTTTTCCAATAAATCCGTTGATGGTACAAACTGTGGTTTCCTCTTTTACGTTTACCAATCTTTCGTTCATGTTGGCACCAAAAATTCCCATGATGCGTTGCTTATGGTTTGAAGCATTTAATCGGTAAACTTCATTTTCTTGGCTAACCAGTGAAAACGATAATTCTGGAAAAGCCAATGCCACTCTTTGAAATTCATCAAAAATATGTTTGGTTTCAACAGGATTAGATTTTAGGAAATTTCTGCGCGCAGGTACATTGAAAAACAGGTTTTTTATAGAGATAGAAGTCCCTACAGAACAAGCTATTGGTTCTTGTCGTTTAATTTCAGAACCTTCAATAATGATTTGAGTTCCAACTTCATCATTTGCTTTTCGGGTGCGCATTTCAACTTGTGCAACAGCTGCTATTGAAGCCATTGCTTCCCCGCGAAAGCCCATCGTTCTGATTGCCCATAAATCGTCGGCCTGTTTAATTTTTGATGTTGCATGGCGGGCAAAGCACATGCGGGCATCAAATTCATTCATACCAGAACCGTTATCAATAACTTGAATGAGCGTCCTTCCACCATCTTTTATAATCAATTGAATATGCGTTGCTCCTGCATCTACAGCATTCTCCAACAATTCTTTTACAGCACTTGCAGGTCGCTGAATTACCTCTCCAGCAGCAATTTGATTGGCTACGTGTTCAGGAAGTAATTGAATGATGCTGCTCATTTATTTTTGAAAAATCGGGCTGCAAATGTAAGGTATAATCTCCTTTATTTTCACCTATTGCATACAATTGATAATACTTATATTTACCTCCGAAAATCAATGCATTCGATGATGGATACTTCAACATATCAACCTAAAAATAAAATTAGAATTGTAACAGCAGCTTCTTTGTTCGACGGACACGACGCAGCTATAAATATTATGCGGAGAATTATTCAAAGCAGTGGTGCTGAAGTAATTCATTTAGGACATGATAGAAGTGTAGAAGAGGTTGTAAACTGTGCAATTCAAGAAGATGCGCAAGCCATTGCCATGACATCTTACCAAGGTGGACATGTGGAATATTTTAAATACATGCACGATTTACTGAAGGAAAAAGGAGCTGGAAATATCAAGATTTTTGGTGGAGGCGGAGGCACCATTTTACCTTCAGAGATTGAAGAATTGCAAGCTTATGGAATTACCAGGTTGTATCATCCTGATGATGGAAGGTCGATGGGTTTGCAGGGAATGATCAATGATTTATTGCAGAAAAGTGACTTCCTAACGGTTGAACGTTTAAATGGAGAAGTAAGTCATTTGGGTGAAAAAGATTGGATAAGTATCGCCAAATTGATTTCTGCTGCAGAAAATAATCCAGATATCGCAGGACCAGAAATAGATAAAGTACATCAGTTATCCAAAGAAAGTAAAACACCCGTTTTAGGTATTACAGGTACAGGTGGTTCTGGAAAATCTTCTTTGGTAGACGAATTAGTGCGCAGATTTTTGGTTGATTTTCCTGATAAATACATAGGAGTAATTTCAGTAGATCCTTCTAAACGCAAAACTGGTGGAGCACTGTTAGGAGATAGAATCAGGATGAATGCCATTAACAATCCGCGTGTTTACATGCGAAGTTTGGCAACACGTCAAAGTAATCTGGCTTTGAGCAAGCACGTAAAAGAAGCCGTTGCCATTTTAAAAGCTGCACATTTCGATTTAATCATTTTAGAAACTTCAGGTATTGGTCAAAGTGATACAGAAATTTTAGACCATAGCGATGCCAGTTTATATGTGATGACACCTGAATATGGTGCTGCAACACAATTGGAAAAGATTGACATGTTGGACTTTGCCGACATTATTGCGCTAAATAAATTCGATAAGCGTGGAGCATTAGACGCCTTACGTGATGTGAAAAAGCAGTACCAGCGCAATCATAATTTATGGGATACCAATCCCGATGAAATGCCAGTTTTTGGAACCATTGCTTCTCAGTTTAATGACCCAGGAATGAACAATCTTTACAAGGCAATAATGGATGTTGTTGTAAAGAAGACCAATGCGCCTTTGAACTCCAATTACAAAGTAACTTTGGAGATGAGTGAAAAAATTTATGTAATTCCACCAAATAGAACAAGGTATTTAAGTGAGATAACTGAAAACAACAGACAATACAATAGTTGGGTTGAAAAGCAAGCTGAACTTGTGGAAAAGCTTTATGCAATTGATAGTACAATAAAGCAATTTCAAGCGAGAGGAAACGAAGATTTAGTGAAGGTTCTGTATGCAGAATCAGATAGGCTAAAGCTGGATATCGATCCAAAAAACATCAAGTTAATTGAAGAATGGGAAAACAAAAGAGCACAGTATAAAAATGAATTTTTTGTTTTTAAAGTGCGTGATAAAGAGTTGAAGATTGCTACGCATAGCATTAGTTTATCACAAAGCAGAATTCCAAAAATTGTAACGCCGGCATTCAAAAACTGGGGAGCAATTTTACGTTGGAGTTTAACAGAGAATGTTCCGGGAGAATTTCCTTATGCTGCGGGAATTTATCCTTTTAAAAGAGAAGGAGAAGACCCAACAAGAATGTTTGCTGGCGAAGGAGGACCAGAAAGAACCAACAGAAGGTTCCATTATGTGAGCAAAGGAATGCCAGCAGCACGTCTTTCTACGGCTTTTGATTCTGTAACTTTATATGGGAATGATCCTGATTTAAGACCAGATATTTATGGGAAAATTGGAAATTCTGGAGTAAGTATTTGTTGTTTAGACGATGCTAAAAAGTTGTATTCTGGATTTAATCTCTGCAAGCCTTCAACATCAGTATCAATGACTATTAATGGTCCTGCGCCAATGTTGTTGGGCTTTTTTATGAATGCTGCAATAGACCAGCAATGCGAAATTTACATTCATGCAAATAACCTTACCAAAGAAGTTGAGGAAAAGATAGCAGCTATTTACAAAGCTAAGAATGTGGTTCGTCCAAGTTATCAAGGAGAATTACCAGAAGGGAACGATGGTTTAGGTTTATTTTTATTGGGAGTAACCGGCGATCAGGTTTTACCCGCTGATGTTTATCAAAAAATAAAAACAGATACTCTAAATGTAGTGAGAGGAACTGTTCAGGCAGATATATTGAAAGAAGACCAGGCGCAAAACACTTGCATTTTCAGTACAGAGTTCGCTTTGCGTATGATGGGCGATATTCAGCAGTATTTTATTGACCAAAAAATCCGCAACTTCTACAGCGTTAGTATTTCTGGCTATCATATAGCCGAAGCTGGCGCCAATCCTGTAACACAGCTGGCATTTACGCTTGCCAACGGTTTTACATTTGTAGAATACTATTTGAGCAGGGGCATGCACATAGATGATTTTGCTCCTAATTTATCTTTCTTCTTTAGTAACGGAATTGACCCAGAATATGCAGTAATTGGTAGAGTTGCCCGCCGAATTTGGGCAAAAGCAATGAAATTGAAATATGGTGGAAATGAACGCAGTCAAATGTTGAAATACCATATTCAGACTTCAGGCAGGTCGCTGCATGCGCAGGAAATTGATTTTAACGACATTAGAACAACTTTGCAAGCATTGTATGCTATATACGATAACTGCAATAGTTTGCATACCAACGCTTATGATGAAGCGATTACAACTCCTACAGAAGAATCTGTAAGAAGGGCAATGGCCATTCAGTTAATTATCAACAAGGAGCTGGGCTTGGCTAAGAATGAAAATCCTTTGCAAGGTTCATTTATTATAGAAGAATTAACAGATTTGGTAGAAGAAGCAGTATATACAGAATTTGATAGGATTACAGAACGTGGCGGTGTTTTAGGAGCAATGGAAACCATGTACCAAAGAAGCAAGATTCAGGAAGAATCTATGTTTTATGAGATGCAAAAACATACCGGTGAATTTCCAATAATTGGGGTAAATACTTTCTTAAGTTCTAAAGGTTCACCAACGGTTTTGCCAAAAGAAGTAATACGCGCTACTGAAGAAGAAAAGCAGTATCAAATTGAAATGCTTGCTGCGCTTCAAAATGGAAATGTTGAAAAAAGTAAAGTACTGCTTGAAAATTTGCAAAAGGCGGCAATTAGTAACCAGAATATTTTTACTCAGTTAATGGAAGTAACTAAATATTGTTCTTTGGGTGAAATTACGAATGGATTATTTGAAGTAGGAGGACAGTATAGAAGAAACATGTAACCTATTAGTTTTAAATGGAAGCTGCTAAAAAGCTTTGCATTTTCGGCGCCAGCGCAAGGATTTACGGAAGCTGTAGCATTGGTCATTCGGTTTATTTTGTAAGCAATGCTACATTAAAGAAAAGGTGATTATTTTGGAAGTCCTGCGGTAAATATACCCGATGATTCTTAATTAAAAGTCGTACATTTATAGAAAATATAGTAAGAATTAAATTCTTGATATTATTCTATGAATAAAAATATAGATTTAGAGAAAAAGACAATAGAAAGTGAAAACGGATTTTCTTTGGAAGGAGTTTTAATTATCAATCATAAATTTGAGATTATACATATTGAAGAGCAATTGAAATATGTTTTGGGTTTTGATAAAAATGAAATTAAATTCAATTTTTTTACAAACTCATCTTCAGAATTTAGATTGAAATTAGCTGCTTGTTTTCTAAACAAAATACCTTGCAGTTTTCGGCAATATATTATAGAAAGAGAGAAATGGTTTAAATGCTACGTTTTTCCATTTGAAAATAACTTTATCATTCATTTTAATGAGTTATCATATCTGTTAGATTTAGAACATAAATTTTCAGCATTGTTAGAAAGTACCACCGATTTTAATGTGCTTGTTGGCTTAGATTATCGCATTGTTTCTTTCAATAAAAGTTCTGAATTATTTGCCAAGGATGTTTTGCAAAAGGATATAAAAATTGGAGATTCAATAATAGAATATATTCCAATTACTGACCATGAAGATTTTAGAAAGGATTTTGAAAATGCCATCATAGGAAACTTCTTTACCTATGATAAGAAAGCAGTTTATAACGAAAAAGTAAGTTGGTTTAGGGTAACATTTATGCCTTATTATTTTCAGAATTCAAATCAAATTAAAGGTATTTCATTCAATTCAGTTGACATCACCAATATTATAAATACAAAAGATATTATTGAAGAGAAAGAAAGCATAATTAATGAATTATTTAGTAAAACAGAGGAGTCTTACCTTTTCATATCAACTGATTTACAGGTTTTGTATAAGAATGATGCAGTAGATTTAATATATCCTACATTTTTTGGAGGGCTTCCTAAAATTGGAGGGAATGCCCTGTTGTTTATAAAAAATGAGAAACAAAATGAATTTAAAGAATTTTTTACACGCGTATTAAATGGCGATTCAATACAGTTTCATAGAAATGAAGAAGGTATTTTTTGGAGGATTTTACTTTTCCCTGTTTTTAATAATTTAGGAATATTAATCGGTATTGCAATCAGAATTCAAGACATCACCACACAAAAATTAAATGAAAAAAAAATAAAAGAACAGGATAAAAAATTAGATAAAATTGTTTGGCATCATTCGCATGTGGTAAGAAAACCGTTGGCCAATATTTTGGGTATTTATGATGTATTAAAAAATGATGAAATAAAAGATGATAAAGTAAAAGAAAATTATCTTATACATTTATACGCAGCTGCCAAAGAGCTCGATACAATCATAAACGATGTTGTAGAAAGTATCAGAGGAAATTAAAATAAGTCCATTTAATTTATATGTTATTATTTTCCAGAACCGCTACAAATAAAGAATCGGCTCTTTTTTCAATTCCATTTATTAAAACCTGATGTTTAAGAGATAGATTGTGTTGCTTCATTAATTGTTGCACAACTAGTTCATTTTCAATTTCAAAAACAGAGCAAGTAATATAAATAAATATTCCTCCTTTTTTGAGAAAAGGAAGTGCAGACGAAGCTATGATTAATTGAGAATTAGAAAATGCCTTAAGTTTTTTAGTTTCAAAGAAAAAGAAATTCTCAGGCGTTCTTGCCCATGTGCCTGAACCGCTACATGGCGCATCACAAACTATATAATCGAAAGTTCTGTTTTCGAGTTCTGAAGTGTCTGCAGGAGATTTATCTAAAGAAAGTTCAAAATATTGTGGACGATCAAATTGGTAAACCTGAAATCGTTCTAATAAATTTTCGAGTACAGAAGCTCTTTTGTCTGAAACTGTTAATTTAATTTTAGGATTCAATTCCTTTATTAAAAGTGACTTCCCGCCAGCACCAGCGCAGCAATCCCAAACCGTAGCATTTGGAGAAAAATCAAAATATTCACTCGTACTTTGAGAAGAAATATCTTGAATATTGTATTCGCTTTCCCAAAGTATTTCGCCTAGTTTGGTAGATGGAGCAAGTGAAACACATTTTTCATTTACTACATTATATACTATTCCTTTCGCTTTTAGTTTATTTAAAATCTGGGGTTTATTATTTCCCATCAATCTTATGAATACCAAAGGTTGGGTATACATAGAAAAAAGCCATTGTTCTTTGGTAATTCCTTTAGAGAAAGTTAAATCCGCATCGAAAAGTATATTGGTATTAAAATCAATGTTATTATCTCTTAATACTTTCAATTTTTCTTCGAACGATAATTCCTCTTTTTCAAAATAATGCGGTATAAACTTTTGCGCCCAAGCTTGGTATTTTCCGCATAAACCATAGGATATGCGAATTATTTCTTCTTTTTCAATTGCAGCAGCATTAAACGATTTTGCACAACGGTAGTATGAATATACAATGTCAGAAATTATCTTTCTATCGCGACTTCCTAATTTGCTGTGAAGTTTGAAAAAAGCTTTTAAATAATTAGCAAGTGGTTCATTACCTTGGTAGTTGTCAATAACATGATAACTGTGTTGAAGAATTGGATTCAATGGAAAGATTTACTTATGAGCTGCAAAGCTACTTATAAATAGAAGTCTTTTACCAATTCCTGAAACTCTGTTGTATATTCTCCTCTGTTATTCGTTTCAATCGTTATCTCTTTTGTATGTAAAGTAGTTTCAGATTTTTGAAGAAATAAAATTGCCCGTTTATTCGACTTGTTTATGTTGGGTTTAACTTGGATAATTTCACCCACAGTCCAACCAATTTCTCTGGCTTTCTTGCTCCAGTTTTCTAATTCCGCGAAAGGTAGAATAAATGCAGCTTTTCCTTTCTCATTCGTTATTTGAAAAGCCGTTTCAAACCAATTTTGGAAGGAATTAGATGCGTTACCATGTCTTGCATTGTTTCTGTTTTCGGTTAAAGATTCCAGCTGATTTTCGAAATACGGAGGATTGCAAATAGCCAAATCGAATTGATTTTCGAATATTTTGCGGCAGGCATGCACATCGGCCCACATGCTTTCCAGCAAATGCGGCCAGGGCGATTTCATAAAATTGTAAGCGCATTGTAAAGCAGCATCTTTGTCTTGTTCAATGGCATGCACCCTAATTTTTTCACGTTGCGCCAGCATTAACGAAAGTAAACCAGTTCCAGCACCAAGGTCGACAGCAGTTCTTATATTTTCAAGCGGAACAATTGCACCAAGCAATACACTGTCGGTATTTACCTTCATGGCGCATTGGTCTTGTTCAACCCTAAATTGTTTGAATTGAAACCAAGAATTCGGCATGCTATTCTTCTTCTAAGTTTTCTTCAGGTGTTTCTTTCGAAGGTTTGATATTCACTTCCACCAATCCTTCGGGCAATTGCATATAAATAATGCTTTTTTCCCTGTCTATTTTTTCAATGAAATGGTCGTTAATGGGAATCAAGATTTCATTACCATTTTCAATAACTTGAAATAAGTCTCCTGCTCCATTTTCCAGGACATCTGTAATTTTTCCAATAGAAAGATTGCTGGCTAAATCGAACACTTCGAAATCTATAATTTCGTGGTAATAAAACTTCTTACCTGTTAGTTTCGGCAGCTGTTCCAGCGGAAGATAAACATCGCAACCAATAAACATTTCGGCTTCCTCATTATTGCCAATATCTTGCAATGAAATGTGCGCCGTACTTGAAGGTTGCAATCGAAATGATTGAATAAAAAACGGAACCAATCTTTTGTTTATTTCAACAAAAATTGATTCCGTTTTTATGTATGCTTGAGGATTATCGGTATCTAATTGCAGCAATAATCTGCCATCAGTTCCTACTTTCCTAATAAAAGTTCCTAATTGAAAACACGATTCGTGTAACATCGTGCAGCAGGATATGGATTAAGCTTCAGGAGTTTCTTCAGCAGCTGGAGCTTCTGGAGCAGCTTCTTCAGCCACAGCTGGAGCAACTTCTTCAGCCACAACTGGAGCAACTTCTTCAGCCACAACTGGAGCAGCTTCTTCAGCCACAACTGGAGCAGCTTCTTCAGCCACAACTGGAGCAACTTCTTCCGCTTCCACTGGAGCAACTTCTTCAGTAGCTTCTACAGCAGCCGCAACAGGTGAGTTTTTAGCAGCAATAGCGGCAGCACGTGCAGCATTTTTAGCCATTTCGTCCTGAATACGTTTTTTGTGTAGGTCAATTTTGCCATCTTTAAGGTTTGAAATTTTACCTAAGATTTTTGCATCTTTTTCTTCTAACCATTTCGCTAACTTCACATCAGCTTGTTCTGCAGTTAAAGCTCCTTTAACCACACCCTTATCAAGGTGCAATTTGTAGAGAATACCTTTGTAGCTAAGAATAGCACGAGTGGTATCTGTTGGTTGTGCACCGTTTTTTAACCAAGTCAACGCTTTGTCTTGATTTAATTCGATACTTGCTGGATTTGTGTTAGGGTTGTACGTGCCTATCTTCTCAATGAATTTTCCATTTCGAGGTGCACGACCATCGGCTATCACAATATGGTAAAAGGCAGCACCTTTCTTACCATGTCTTTGTAATCTGATTTTTACAGGCATTTTTTATTTATTAAATTGGGCGGCAAAGATAGTAATTTCATTCAAAGAGCAATTAACAGAATGAAAATAAATTTGTTAAAAGAAAACAGCAGCTACAAAGCTGTTTTTTGGGGCTTCCCCCAGCGGCTCTTTAACATTCTTTAAAACTCTCAGCATATAGTTTCTGCCGCTGCGGTCAGGCCTTCGCCCATACTGCCCTCCTAAAGTCGGGCGGTATTTGGCTCAGTCCTTAAGCCGGGCATTTATGTAATCAGTAAAGAATATTTATCGTGTGATTTTCTTTATGAGTTTTATTTACATGATTAATTATTCATTAATTTGTTAGTCAATGTTCGACTATAAAATTGTAATGCAACATTATTAAAATAAATGAGCAAAATGATAAATTCCACAAAACAATTAAATGAAATTATAAGAAAATTTACCAATGAGAATGCAAATACAAGCCTTAGTCAGTTGGCAGCGATTATTGATTTATGCTCAAGCGCTGGAATTAGATTTTCTTATGATGTAAATTTTAGAGAAGCATCTATTTCATTCACAGCCAATAAATTTCTTGAATGGAATGTGGAAGACGCAAACCGTGAGATAGAATTACTTGTGGAGCAAGGTAAAATTGAAGAAGCAACTTTAATACGAGGTAAAACAATAACATTAAAAAATGAAATAAAGAGGATGTTCAGACTTGAAAAGTATGGAACCGAAGATTGGTTCATAGAAAAATCAGAAAATGAGATATTCTTTTTGCCAACAGAAATCTCAGTTATTGACAGTTTAATTCCTGGATATAATGTTTGAAAAATAACCTTACAATAAATCACTTACTCAAAATGGGAGGGCGTTTTTAAAGACAGTTTTGTGGTAAAATTCCTACTTTGGGGTTAGCTGCAAAATATTAGCAATAGCCTTAAAAATCAAAACAATTGATACGATGAAATATTTTTTAAGTACACTTTTAATTGCAGTTTGCTTTTACTCATGCAAGCAAAATCACAAAAATGCTGACGAAAATTCGATAGGTAAATTTGCTTATTTTGATTACTCAAAAAGCGATGACCAGAATACGGGAGGAATAAAAATGATTCCTATTTCAACTCCTAAAGGCACCTTTAAAGTTTGGACTAAACGTGTTGGAAATAATCCAAAAATAAGGGTTTTGTTACTTCATGGAGGGCCGGGCGGTACGCACGAATTTTTTGAAAATTTCGATGGCTATCTTCCTAACGAAAGCATCGAATATATTTATTACGACCAATTGGATTCATATTACAGCGAAAAACCAAACGATTCTACACTTTGGACAACCCAGCATTTCGTTGAAGAGGTAGAACAAGTGCGAAGAGCATTAAAACTTGAAAAAGATAATTTCTACTTGTTGGGACAATCTTGGGGCGGAATTTTAGCAATGGAATATGCATTAAAATATCAGCAAAATTTGAAAGGTTTAATCATTTCAAATATGGTGGCAAGTGCGCCCGAATATGAAAAATATGCCAAACAGGTTCTTGCTCCACAACTTCCGCCTGAAGTTTGGAAAGAGATTTCTGAATTGGAAGCGAAGGGTGATTATGAAAATCCCAGATATTCCGAATTATTGATGAAGTACTATTACACAAAACATGTTTTACGGAAACCTTTAGAAGAATGGCCAGAGTTTATTAACCGCGCTTTTGCTCACCTTAATCCGAAAATCTATGTGTATATGCAAGGATATAGCGAATTTGGAATTTCTGGAAATGCCAAGTTGAAAAATTGGAACGTTTCCAACCGCTTGAAAGAAATCTCAGTTCCAACTTTAATGATTGGTGGAAAATATGACACGATGGATCCCAAATATATGGAATGGATGTCCACACAAGTTCAAAAAGGTAGAAGTTTAATTCTAAATGGAGGACATATCGTTCAGTATGACGATCCAACAAATTATTTCAGCGGACTGATAAAATTTTTGAAGGACGTTGATAACAATCAGTTCACCCCCGACAAGAAATAAAACAGCAAGAATAATCATTGTCCTTTTCAAAAGTTAGGTGTTTTAATTTAACAGATTTTCAAAATTAAATCTGAAGATAAATACCAATTTAATTTCGAAATAAATAAATGATTGATGGAAATTGATTGCTGAATAGAATTTGAAAAAGGCATCAAATGAGTATTCGAGTTCAGCAGCAAAACGGTTATACTAATTAAATTTCACTGATTATCAATCTGTTCAAAGCGAATCGGAATATTAACTTACAATTTTAGTTTTCAATGAAATGACTACAAGAAGTTCTAATTAAACAATGTAATCAGAATAGAACTGTAAGATTTATAAATAAGCAACAAAATCTCGGCAGATAACAATGTAATTAGTAAAGCAAATGCCCAAACTCTGGAGCTTTCCTTAGATGCAAATTTACTTCCTGCATATCCGCCCAAAAAACTACCAACAGCCAAACATCCACCAAAAAACCAATTTACGTCTCCATTAAAGGCGAATAAACACAATGAAACAAAACTAAAAATCAAGCAAAGTGCGCTTTTCATAGCATTGGCTTCAATGAAATCAATGCCCAAATGCAACAACAAGGAGAATAAGATAAAAGTTGCTGTATCAAGCACTATTATTCCACCCCATAAACCTAATAAACAAAATAATAGGTAAGTAACAATTGTTATTTTATTGGGCCGGCTAACTTTTTTTATAGTTAGATTTTTAAATTTATATATTGCAAGAGAAAAGGATACAAACAATGCAATTATTATTATTGTATTAACGTATCCTCCGGGTAAATCCTCTACCAGTAATACACCTATAATTGTACCCACAATTAATGGAATTGATAGCGTAAGGGTTTTCTTCCAATCTATTAACTTTTTCCTGTGAAACTGATAAGTAGATGCTAGAAAACCAACAAAAACTGGTATTCTATTGGTAGCATTGGCGATATTTGGCAAAAGGCCAAATGAAATCAATGCTGGGAGTGTAACTGCCGATCCACTGCTTACTACTGTATTCAAAAATCCTCCTACAAAACCTGCTAATAGCAGCAGTAAATATCCCCAATAATCTACCATAAATTAAATTTATATTTCTTGACTTATATTTTAGCTAATTATGGCCGCAAAATTAGAAATAATGATAAATAAACAAAGTCGACTAAAAATTCTGACTCAACACCAAAAGAGATTCTTAAAATAACAATAATAATTATGGAGAAGAAATAACACGATATTATTATTATTTAATTAATATCACATTTTTGCGTTTAAAAATAACCACAGCTGCTTTGATGAGTGAAGATTTTCTTATTGTACTTTATACATAGGATGCACCAGCATAAAGCAAATTTTATGTTTTGCGATTATTCAGAACAGCCTAGTATATTTTATAATGTGTTTGTTAATAGAATATCTCACAGGTAAGCAAAAAACTATTAATTCAAGGCAAACTTAATAAACCCAAAAATCAACCGACCGAAAAAGCGTTGAATTACAACTGCTTCTTCATATAAATTAATTTACCAACTCTATATTTTTGAAAAGGTAGAAATATATTATTTGTATAGGAGTAATAAATCTTCTAAATCGCTGTTTTTAGAAATTAGAAAATCTTTGTCCCATCTAATTTCCATAGTTTTTTACAGAGGTATATCTTTATTTAATACAGTCAACTTTTTAGAATATGGTAATGCTAGTTATTGACAATTAACGACTTGTAATCTGAAAAAAAATGCTTAAAACTCAATTCTAGCTATTAAATAAAGAATAGCAGTTAATTATGTAATTAAATAGATTATTTTTGGCTTAAAAAATTACAGGAAACCAAATTAAGTTAAATTTTTAGAATTTATTATGAATAAAATTGCATTATGCTTTCTTCCTCTATTCAGTATTTTGATTTTGTCTTCTTCGTGCACAGTCGAAAAACGTAAATACCAAACAGGTTATCACATTGATTGGAAAAATAACCAAACTCTAACTAGTAAAAAAGTTAAACCTAATGATGCCGATGTTAAACATGATTCTCTTGCATTTAATGACCCAAAGAAATTAAGTGCAGAAAATGGTTCAATTGATTCTGAACCAGCGTTAATTGAAAAAGATTTAGTAACGGCCTCAAACGATAATGTTATTCATCCATTGCCCCAAAAAGACATTGCGACAAAATATTATTCAAAGGCTGAGGTTTCTGAAGGTTGCGACAACATAATTTTAGCAAATGGTGAAGAGATTGCTGCAATAGTAACTGAAGTTGGAACTGAAGAAATTCGATACAAAAAATGCAATACACCAGACGGGCCAATATATAAGCTTAAAAGGTCAGAGGTGTTTATGATTAAATATCAAAATGGTACAAAAGACATTATTACCCCTGCAAATAAAGAAACCCAAGTTAAAAAAACAGAAGGTTTTGGTTTGGTAAGTTTTATTATTGGAATGGTTGGTGGATTGCCTCTTGGTATTTTAGCTTTAATTTTTGGAGTAATTAGTTTGTCAAGATTCAAAAAGGAACCCGGAAAATATAAAGGAAAAGGGTTTGCAATAGCGGGCGCTTTTTTAGGATTAATAGGTGTCTTTCTTTTGATATATTTATTCGCTTTTGCCTTTTAAGTTTTTTCATTTTTAAAATATAAAATCAAATCATGTCCACTTGCCCGGCTTAAGGGGCGCGGCAAATAGCTCCCGAATGTGCGCTGATAAAAGTGTGCTGGGCAAGTTCGGGACTATGGCCAAGCACCTGACCTAAGCCTGAGGAACGATAGGCGAAGGGAAGCCCCCAAACATTTAAATGCTTTGCTTGTTCGGGAAATGCATGTAAAGGTGTAAATTTGCAGCCTTTCGAAAAAAATTATGAGCGAGAATTTATCTGAACTTGAACGCCAGCGCCGCGACAGCCTTGATGAAATTATAAAATTGGGCATTAATCCTTATCCTGCAGAATTGTTTCCTGTGGATGTTACTGCCAAGGATATAAACAGTAATTATGAAAAGGATAAGTTGAATTATAAGAACATTACCATTGCGGGGCGCATTATGACGCGCAGAATTATGGGAAATGCTGCTTTTGCGGTAATTCAGGACTCTACCGACAAGGTGCAGATTTACTTACGCAGAGATGATATTTGTCCGGATGAGGATAAAACTTTGTACAATACCGTTTTTAAGAAATTGCTGGATATTGGCGATATAATTGGCGTTACGGGTTATGTTTTTACTACACAAACGGGTGAAACAACCATTCACTGTACTTCGATGAAAATTTTGGCAAAGTCGCTAAGACCGTTACCAATTGTGAAAGAGAAAGATGGCGAGTTGTACGATGCATTTTCTGACCCAGAATTGAGATACCGTCAGCGCTATGTCGATTTAATTGTGAATCACCATGTGAAGGAAGCTTTTGTGAAAAGAACGCAATTGACCAATTCTATGCGCTCGTTTTTGAATAACAAAGGTTATTTGGAGGTGGAAACGCCTATTTTACAACCATTGTACGGTGGAGCTGCGGCGCGTCCATTTAAAACACACCACAATACCTTAGACATGACTTTGTATTTGCGTATTGCCAATGAGTTGTATTTGAAAAGATTGATTGTTGGCGGTTTTGATGGTGTGTATGAATTTGCGAAAGACTTTAGAAATGAGGGAATGAGCCGTTTTCATAATCCTGAATTTACGCAGGTTGAGTTATATGTGGCTTACAAAGATTATAACTGGATGATGGATTTAGTGGAAGAAATGGTGGAAAAAGTGGCCATTGATTTACACGGAACTACAGAAGTTCAGGTTGGTGAGCATATTATAAATTTCCAAAGACCTTGGAAAAGAATGAGCATGTACGAAGCCATTGAACATTACACTGGCGTTGATATTTCGGAAATGGATGAGGCAACAATGGCAACCGCCGCAAAGGCTATGCATGTGAAAGTGGATGCTACCATGGGCCGTGGAAAAATAATTGATGAAATTTTTGGTGAAAAATGTGAGGCGCAATTGATCCAGCCGACTTTTATTACAGATTATCCGGTAGAAATGTCGCCACTTGCTAAGAAACACCGCAGCAAACCAGGATTGGTAGAACGATTTGAGGGAATTTGCAATGGCAAGGAAATTTGCAATGCCTTTTCGGAATTGAACGACCCGATTGACCAGCGCAAGCGTTTTGAAGAACAGTTAGATTTGGGCAAGCGTGGTGATGAAGAAGCGATGCTACTGGACGAAGATTTCTTGCGTGCAATAGAATTCGGAATGCCACCAACAGCAGGATTAGGAATAGGAATTGACCGTTTGGCAATGATTATGACGAATTCTAAGAGTATTCAGGATGTGCTGTTTTTCCCGCACATGCGTCCGGAATAAGTTTACTTTCTAGGTCGAAGAATGAGGCGCAACGAGTTATCGTTGGTGATGTAGTTCCATGCCCAATTGAAGAAAATAGCGAGTTTGTTGCGCACACTTAAAATGAGCATCAGGTGGAGAAACATCCAGATAAACCAAGCGAAACGACCTTGAAAATGGATGAATGGTAAATCTACCACAGCTTTGTGTTTTCCAATGGTTGCCATGGAGCCAAGGTCGTTGTATTCATATTCTACAAGTGGTTTGTTTTTTTCTTTTCGAAGTAAATTTTTGGCCAAAAGTTTAGATTGATTTATGGCCACATTTGCTACTTGCGGATGTGCATTGGGATATTTTGGAGTTACCATGTAAGCAATATCTCCCAAGGCATAAATGTTATTGGAATCTTTTAAAAGATTGGTGCGATTTACAATATATCTGTTGCGAATGGTGTTTTCTTTGGAAATTCCAGGAATGGTATTACCCGTAACACCTGCAGCCCAAACCAAGTTTTTACAAGCAATGGTGGTGTTGTTGGACAAAAAGATGGTATTCCCATCGTAATTTGAAACAGTGAGTCCAGTTAAAACTTCAACTCCAAGTTGCTCGAGGTATTCGCGGGAAGCTTTTTGTGAGGCAGAACTCATGTTTACTAAGGTGAATGGAGAACCTTCGATGAGTAAAATTCGCAGCGCAGAAAAATCAGCATTTGGATAATCTCTAGGCAGCACTTTCTTTTTCATTTCGGCAAATGAGCCAGCTAGTTCTACACCCGTTGGGCCCGCACCAACAAGTGCAATGGTCATAGCGGCAGAATCGTTGGTATTGCCTTGCGCCATAATATTTTCGAAATTGAGCAAGATATGGTTTCTGATTTCGATGGCTTCTTCGGTGGTTTTCATGGCCAGGGAATTGGCTTCAATGTTTTTGTTACCAAAGAAATTGGTGGTGCAGCCTGTGGCAATTACTAAATAATCGTATTGCATTACGCCAATGCTGGTGGTTATTTCATTTTGTTGAGGTTCAATGGAAAGTACCTTGGCCAATCGAAATTCAACAGAATGTTCATGTTGAAAAACCTTGCGAAAAGGAAATGAGATGTTTGAAGGTTCCAAACGTGCACTGGCTACTTGGTAATAAAGTGGCTGAAATTGGTGGTGATTTTGAAAGTCAATAAGTGTGATGTCGAATGCTGAATTTCCCAGTGAACGGGCCAGTTGCAAGCCAGCAAATCCTCCACCAACAATGATGAGGTGTTTTTTATTTGGTTGCATAATTTTATCTATAATTAATAATAGGGCAAAGGTAGTTTTTGAAGAATGATATAGTGCAAATAATCTGTATTGTTTTTTTTCTACTTTTAGCACATCAATTAAAAGCTATGCGAAAAATATTTGCATTTGTATTTAGTACCACATTCCTATTTTTAATAATAATTTGGGGTTCTTGCAAAAAGGATAAAATCGTAATTTCTGTTGAAAAGTCTGGTGGAAATATAGTTGCAGAACCCATTCCTTGTCCTGATAGTTTGGTTGACATTGATGGAAATGTATACCGCGTAATTGATGTAGATGGTACTTGTTGGATGGCCGAAAACTTAAAAGTGAGTAGGTATCAGAATGGAGATTCGATACCACAAATAACTGAAGACCAAAATTGGGTTGATAGCAATAAAGGTGCTTTTTGCTTTTATGAGAACGATGCCACTAACAATGCACAATTTGGAAAGTTGTATAATGGAATGGCAGTAGTGGATGCAAGAAAATTATGTCCTGCAGGTTGGAAAGTGGCAAGTGATAGCGATTGGACCGCAATGACAGATTTTTTAGGCGGAGCTGAGATAGCAGGAGGGAAGTTAAAAGCTACCAATACATGGGCATTTGGAGGTTTTGGGTCTACAGATGAAATTGGGTTTACAGCTTTACCCGGAGGTCGCAGATTTGATGTGGTTGGTGGTGTTTTTACAGATATTTTGAACAGCGGTTATTGGTGGACAAGCACCATCAATTCAACGCAGGATGCATTGTGGTCGCGCAATTTGAACTACCCGAATGTAAATGTTAATAGAAATTTAACGGGAGAAAAAGCGGGCCACTCGGTGCGGTGTGTGAGGAATTAGGTTTAATATTTTAAAACGCAAGAATATGGCTGCGGTAGATGAATTTAAGATTCAGCAATGGATGGTTGAAAATCGTAGTTTGGAGTATGTAGAAGGTGTTTTAAGGGAAATGGATGCCGATATAGAAACATTTGAGGCTTATGTTGTTGCTTTTAAAAAGGCAAAGCGCAGCAAAAGAGTAACGAATGGTTTTATATTGATGGCAGCTGGTGCTGTATTAGGTTTTGTTGGATTTATTTTAACTGTAACCAACATTTTTCCGGGAATGTTTTATGTTACTTTGTTTGGTTTTACTACAGTTTCGGCGGTTTTGGTTGGTTGGGGATTGTATTTGGTGCTGGAATGAGGTGAAGAATAAAGTGTTCTGTTTTTTATTGAGAAGTTGATTTAAAAATATTGTATTTAAAGTTTTTAAAGTATACTTTTACATTTTAACCATCACTTAAAAATCTATGAAAAACTTAATTTACCAATTTTTGGGAATACTATTATTGTTAAGCCCATACTATTCTTATGCTCAGCAGCCAACTATTCAAGATTGTTTAGGGGCTATAAATGTGTGTAATGGTTCTGTAATAAATACAACAAATTTAAATGGAGAGGGTAATTATATATCAGAAGTTAATGGAGCAATTTCATGCTTAAATAGTGGAGAGCGAAACAACTTTTGGATAAAGTTCACTATTTTACAATCAGGATTATTAGGTATTAAATTAACTCCCGATAATTTTAGCGATATAGATTTTGCTTTATTTAATTTAACCAATGCGACATGTAGCGATATCTCAATTGAGCCATCGTTAGAAGTGTCCTGTAATTTTAGCGGTAATACTTTTCCTGATCCCACTACAGGACTTTCCAGTAACTTTAATGAGCCTCAAATGAACCCGATGATTCCTGTTACTGAAGGCGAAATATTTTATTTATTAGTAAATAATTTTGCTGGTTCTAACTCAGGAACAGTAAGTATTGATTTTAGTGAATCTACTTGTCTTATAGCAGATTGCAATAATATTTTTGGAAATATTTATTTGAATACTGATTTAGATTGTTCTTACAATTCAGATGATTATACTGTTCCTTTTAGTCAAGTAGGAATTAGGAATATAGGTAACAATTACGTTTATAATGGTTATTCTGATGAGAATGGAAATTTTGTAATTCAGTATCCGCTGGATTTTGGGAATTATGAGTTTATTTATAACTACAATACAGAGTTGTTTAATAGCTGTAATTTTCCTGCCCCATTCACAAATTTTGGAGGAAGCACCATTGTTTCTGACACAGTTGAAATCGGATTAGCATCTCTGATTAGTTGCACACAATTAAACATTGCTCATTCAGCCAATATTTTAAGGCCATGCAGGACTAATTATCGCCACATTCAAGTGAAAAATGAAGGAACGCAGGTTGCTGTTAATCCACTTATAAGTGTTGATTACAATCCTTTAGTAATACCTTTGAGTGCAAATTACCCGTTTACTATAATTGGTGATTCTGTCATATTTCAATTGCCATCCATAAATCCATTTGCAAGCATTCAAATACTAATTTTAGATTCTGTTTCATGTGATGCAGTTGCTAATGATTTAATTTGCATGAATGCAGAAACTAATATTGAAAACACTTGCCCAATAAATCAAGCAAATGGCAACTATTCTGTAAAGTTTGATTGCTCACAGAATAAATTAATTATAAAAAACGAGAATAACACTGATTTGACAAGCTTTTGCTATTATTATAGTATTGATACCACGCTCGGAATAGTAAATTATGGTTATTTTAATCTATCATTCGGTGATTCGTTAATTAGAGATTTTTACTTGGAAGAAAACGAGGCAATTACTTTATTTATTCAGAATGAGTTAGGCAATTTAATTTTTAATGGTCAACTTTATTGTACAAATCAAGATACAGTAGCATTGAGCAATGATTTAGATAATATTCAATTTAGTAATAGTACCAATTGTGAAATTATCCGAAATAGTTACGATCCTAATGATAAAACGGGCTTTCCAGCAGGTATAAGTGAAGAAAATGTAATTATGCGAAACCAAGAGATTAAATACAGAATTAGGTTTCAAAATACAGGAAATGATACTGCTTTTGTTGTTATTATTAGAGATACTTTAGAACAGTTTTTAAATCCAAGTTCGGTAAGAGTTGGTATGTCTAGCCATGCTTATACATTTGCTCAAGAAGGAAATAAAATGGCATTTACATTCAACAATATTCTTTTACCAGATTCTACAACCAACGAGCCTGTTAGCCATGGTTTTGTAGATTTTTTCGTGAAACAAAATTCGGATAATCCACCAAATTATTTTATCAATAACACTGCTCACATTTATTTTGATTTTAATGATGCAATTGTAACCAATACTTACACTTATGAAGTAAAAGAAATTGGTGTTGGAATAAATAAAATAGAAGATAAAAAATCGAATTTATTTTTCCCAAATCCTTCAAATGGAATACTTTATACAAATTCGAAATTAGATAAAAACGTTCACTTGAATGTCTATAACTTGCAAGGAAATATAGTAGGAACTGTTTTTCCAGAAATGAATAAAAATACATTTGAGTTGCCTAATACCTTGATAAATGGAATTTATTTTTTAGTAAGCACTTCAAAAGATATTTCACCTCAAAAAATAATTTTAAATCGATAACATCATTCATTAAAAGCCTTCTCCACGGCTTCCCAAAGTTTATTTGCAGTATTATCCCAAGAAAAGGCTTTTCGGCGTTTTAAACCTTTAGTTATTAATTCTTGCCTTAGGTTTTCATCTTCACTGATGCGTTTCATTTTCTCCGCAATTTCATTTTTATCCAATGGATTTACCAACAAAGCTGCATCACCCGCAACTTCAGGCATTGAGGTAACATTTCCTGCAATTACGGGTGTTCCCGCAGAAAATGCTTCTAAGATTGGAATTCCAAATCCTTCGAACACAGGAACGTATGTTAAGGCCAGGGCAGAAGCTAACAATTTTGAAAGTACTTCAGGATTTAAGCGTCCCATGAATTTAACATCTGCTTTATATTGCATGGCCTGAAATGTAGTTTCGTGCGCATTGTCCCACCATTTTTTTTCTCCAATTACAACCAATAAGGTATCATTTCCTGTTTGTTTTTTGTAAACATCGAATGCTTGTAAAAGCGTTATTAAATTTTTGCGTGGAATAATTAATCCAATAAATAAAAAGTATTCTTTTCCATTTGTAAATTCTTGTTTTACAGCACTTTGTTCATCAATAGAAATTGGTTTGTATTTATCGTTGCAGCCATTATGTGCAACAGTTATTTTTTCGGGATTTATGTTATAACTTTTTACGATATCTTGTTTGGTGTATTCAGAAACTGTTGCTATTTGCGTAGCTTTTTTTGCAAATTTTGGAAAGAAATAATTGTAATACCGGCGCACAATTGGCGGTAAATATTGCGGTAAATGCAAGAAATTTAAATCATGAATTACTGCAACTGATTTAACTTCTGTAGATAAAGAAAGATGCCCATCAGGACTTAAAAAAACATCTACTTTATATTTTTTTAAAGCGCGAGTAATTTGTATTTCAAACCAGGGAATAAATATTAAAACATGTCTTGTTGGCGGCGGTAAAACAACACCTTTAACATTTTTTTCGAAGATAAATGATGCGTCGAATGGCCTGTCAAAAAAGAAAATAAACTGATGTTCGGGATGGTTTTTCGTGATACGAATTAATGTTTCGTAGGTAAACCAACCGATTCCTTCGAGTTTGTTTTTTTGTAATAAACGTGTATTTACTCCAATTACCACAATAAATTACCTTAAAACAAATTGAACACCTGCTGTAATTCTTGGAATTTCTGCCAAATTTTTATCACCATAAAATGCATTCGAGATGCGATATTGACCGAAGAATATTATTTTCTTTAATCCTATTCTGGCTTGTATTCCATAATTGAATCTTTGAAAATAATTTACACCGCTCCGTCTTGCTCTAACAACACTTCCATCTGTCAATTTATATTTGCTAAATTCAGTAAAAGCGATAACAGTTTCGTAATATGGTGCCATGTCGAAATAATTTCCTAAAACATTTCCTCTTTTCCCGAAATTAACTCTGAAATATGGACTTAATTGTAAATCATAATAATAGAATCTTTGTTTCTGATTTACAGAGGTGTCGGGAGTGGTTTTTTGATTGTTTTGCTTAATAGAAAAAGCGTAGTTGGTGTATGAAAATTCAAATCCAACGGAGAAAATATTATTGATTCTTCTTTTATATCGCAAGCCCAAAGCAAATTGATCTAGATTGGGTTGAACCACAGTTGCTCCTTTTTCACCAGCATCAACAGCCATTCCAAAACCCATAAACGGGTGCCAAAAATGTTTTCTATTGGGTCCTTTTTTTTCTATGGTAGAATCAATTGCAGGATCCTTTTTGAGCAATATTTCTTGTCCATTTATTTGTAATGAAATATTTAAAAATAACAGTATTAAAATGCAATTTTTCATGCTTAAAATTTAAATTCTTTAAAATAGTTCTTATATGATATTCTGATTTTGTTTCCTGTAATGGCCTTCGACATTGGAATTAGTTCAATTTCTTGTTGACTAACATTTAGTACAAAATAATTTTCAATTTTATCAGCTGTATTTATTATTTGATAATACAATAATTGACGACCACTAAATTCATCTTTCGTGAACGCCGAATCATTTATAGTTACCTTATAAAAGATTTCTTCTGGGTTATAGAATTGCAAATTACTCACATCTGGTTTAATAAAATCGAACGTAGGTGTTGTATTTTTTCCACTTAAGTAATTGGTAGAATTTGGAATTCCATACCCATGAGCATAATCGTAATAAGGAAATAAATTGCTACTTTTTTCAACCAGTTTAAATATCTCCATGTTGTTGAGCGATTTGTTTTGTTGCCAGATACAAGCTGCAAAACCAGCCACTAATGGACTAGAAAAAGAAGTTCCATTGATATTACCATATCCATTTTCTTTGGCGCAATAAACCAAGCCCTGGGCTGCTACATTTGGTTTTAATCTTAAATCGCTGGTTGGTCCAAAAGAGCTGAAATTTATGTGATAATCGCAACAAGGTTTTACACCACCAACTGTAAGCACAGAATCTGCATCAGCAGGCGCTGCAATGGTTTCCCACACTTTATCCCCATCGTTACCTGCTGCATTTATTACCAAGATTCCTTTTTTTGCAGCTATGGAAGCTCCACGCGAAATAAGTGCTGTTTTGCCATTCATATTTTCAGGAAAGTAACGTGCATTGGTGTAACCTAAAGAACTGTTAATGATATCTGCACCATTTTTATGGGCCCATTCTGCAGCCATCACCCAGTTTTCTTCTTCGGCCAATATCTCTTTTGTTATTATTTCTGTTCTTGCTAAAAGGAAATTGGCTTCAGTAGCTAATCCTAAAGCTATGCTATCTTTTTTACCAGCAATGCACGACCAAACCGATGTTCCATGTGAACCTCCATGATAAACGTCTTCGATATTTTTTACAAAATCAAATGTTTTGATAATTCTGTTTGATTTTCTAATGTGTTCAAAAGCAGGATGTTTATCAGCTCCGGAAAAACCAACATCAAAAATGGCTATTAAAATACCTTTTCCACTTGCACCCAGCGAATCGAATTTGCGAATTCCCATTCTTTCCGTTTGTCTGGAAATTTCTATTGGATTTTCATCTATTTCATCGGTTTCTGCAATAAATAAAGATGAGTTTTGAGGTTCAACCGATGAAATAAATGGAAGAGAAGCAATTTTTTCAGCATTTTCTCGATCAGCGTAAATTACTGCAGCATTCAGCCATCTTGAAATACATTTTATTTTAGTTGAAAGCGGATTAATTTGATTTAGGTATTCATTATTCACAGGTAAATCATACCAATCGTACAAAGGAAGCTGATTCAATAATTTTCTTTCAATTGCTTTTGGTGTAAAATAATTGTAGGCATCAAATTTTTCTGTTGGTTTATCGTTGAAGTAAACGATGTATTTTTCTGCAGTATTTTGACAAATCAACGCATTCAAATTGAAGCTTAGAAATGTAATTATTAGTGGCAGTATTTTCTTAATTTTGGGGCTGCAATACATAAGTCCTCAAACGTATTTAAAATTTAAATGTAAATTACACAATTGTTAAATTTGATTTATGAATAAAATAAAACTATTAATCATCGTTACGTTTTTACTTTTCAATTTTAGCAACACACTTTCTGCTCAAACTGATACTACATTTGCAGTGAGCGGAAATTGCGGCATGTGCAAAAATACAATTGAAACAGCTTTGGATGTTAAGGGAATAAAAAAAGCTACTTGGAATACAGAAACTAAATTGTTGGCCGTTTCATTTAATCCTTCTAAGATTAATACAAAACAAATTATGCAGTTAATTGCTGATGCAGGTTATGATACACCTCTGATTAAAGCAGATTCGGGAGCGTATTCGAAATTGCATAGCTGCTGCAAATACGAACGAAAAGAATAATCCATGTTAAACAGTGGAACCTTGAAATATTATCTCTTTACTATTTTATTATTTACTTCCTATTTCAAACTTTCGGCACAAGGTTTTATAAAAGGAATTGTGCTGGAAGATGACCAAAAGGGGAATTTTAATCCAATAGTTGGTGCTAATGTTTATTGGTTGAATACTTCTGAAGCTGCCATTACTGATAGTTTAGGCCTTTTTAAAATTGCTGATAAACGATTTGAAACTCAATTGATAGTTTCCTTTACAGGATTTTATGCTGATACGATTCAAGTTAGAAACACAGAATTTATGAGCATTGTGCTTAAGTCAAAATCCACATTAAACGAGGTAGAAATTGAAGGTCGACAAAGTAGCAGTTACATTTCATCTTTATCATCCATTAAAACGGAAATGATAACAGAAGATGAGTTGTATAAGGCTGCTTGTTGCAATCTATCTGAGAGTTTTGAAACCAATGCCACCATCGATGTTAATACCACTGATCCTGTTACAGGTGCGAAGCAATTGCAAATGATTGGTTTATCTGGTATTTATACACAAATTACCACAGAAAATTTACCGGGAATTCGTGGTTTTGCTACCACTTTCGGACTAACAAATTTGCCAGGTTCATGGATTGAATCCATCCAAATTAGCAAGGGTGTAGGTTCAGTTGCCAATGGTTCGGAATCTATTGCTGGGCAAGTGAATGTTGAAATTAAAAAACCAACTGGAAAGGAGCAAACATTGGTTAATGCATATTTCAACCAGATGGCGCGTTCGGAAATCAATTTGAATCATGTTTTTAAAAAGGGTAAAAAGTGGAGCGCCAATTTGCTATTGCATGGCAATTACATGAAAAATGAATTCGACAGAAATAAAGATGGTTTTATGGATGTGCCTGATGGAAATCAAGTAAATGTGATGAACAGATGGATGTACCGAAGTGGAAAGAATGTATCAGCGCAAATTAATGGAAGTATCATGCGCGATGAAAGGCATGCGGGAACAGTTATGGGGCATAATAAGGAACACGATTACAGATACCATAATAATTTATTAAGAGCCGATGTTTCAGGAAAGTGGGGCTATGTTTTTACAGGTAAAAAGTACAAGTCGTTAGGTGTATTGAGCAATTATACTTTTTATGACCAGAAGACCCAACTGGATGCAATTTTTTACAGAGCAAGACAGCAGAATGCGTCTTTAAATGCTATTTATCAGAGTATTATAAATAACACGAACCATATTTTCAGGACAGGTATTTCTTCCCAATTTGACCATTGCTTTGAAAATTATGGTATATTTCTTTTCGAACGAGATGAATTGGTTGCAGGTGCTTTTTTTGAATACACTGGCACATTTGGAAAATCAACCATTGTGGCTGGTTTGAGAGCAGATTACAATAATTTGTTTGGAGCTTTTGTTACACCTCGTTTGCACTATAAATTGAATGTTAATGAACACTTAACATTTAGACTTTCAGGTGGGAGAGGTCAGAGGACTGCGAATATAATTTCTGAAAACTTATCTTATTTTGTTTCTTCACGACAGTTAATTCTGCCCGATGGAAATTTTCAAACAACGGGTGCTTATAGTTTGAAGCCAGAAATTGCATGGAATTCGGGAGGAGGAATAGAAGCTAAGTATTTTATTGGTGAAAGAGAAGGAAGCTTTGGAATTGATGCATATTACACCTTTTTTCAAAGACAAACTGTTGTTGATTTGGATCAGTCTCCACAACAAATTTGGTTTTATAATTTAAATAATGGTTCGTTTGCATTTAGTTCGCAAATTGATGTGAATCAGTCAATCTCGAGAAGATTTGATGTGCGATTGAGTTATAAATATACCGACGCTAAAACTGCATACCAGAATTTGAATTACCAGCAGCGCCCATTTATTGCCATGCACAGAGGTTTGATAAATATTGGTTATCATAGTAGAAAAGACAAGTGGTTAATTGATTTTACTGCTAATTATATTGGAAGTAAGCGAATGCCTGATTCAGAAGCTAATCCAACTGAATACAGGTTTATTTCAAATAGTCCTGATTTTGTTTTGATAAATGCGCAAATTACTCGAAACATTAAAAAATGGGCTTTGTACATTGGTATTGAAAATGCTGGCGATGTTTATCAAACCAATCAAATAATTTCACCTGCTGACCCTCACAATGGTTTCTTTGATGCTTCTTACAACTGGGGGCCTGTTTTTGGAAGAATGGTATATGCTGGTGTAAGGTGGAAATTTGCGAAAAGTTGATAAAACGTTGCTAATCCAAATGTGTATTTTATAGATTTCTTTTTATATTATTGCAGATTGAATATTAAACATTGAATGGAATATTTTTTCTTAAATGTAATATTCAATAAATTGATAATAAGCTGATTTAAGTTATTCTAATGAAGGATTCTTTCATTAGAATTAGCAATGATTAAACAAGTATAAAATGAATAATATAAAATTTCTTGATTATTTTGAAATAATTCAAAAAACAATAGACAAGGCCGCTGCAAAAAAATATTTTTTAATTAAGTTAAGTCTATTTCTTTGTTTAATTTCCTTTTTTCTAAGCTTTCCTGATTTACTTTCCTTTAATCCAAATTCAGATGGTTGGAAGTCTATTTATATAAAAGCAAATAATTTAGTTGACCCTTTAACAAATTTTTCACCCGATAGTTGGATTGCGAAAAAAGTTTTTAGACTTACATTGCCTTTATTTATCCATTTTACAGGAGCAAGCCCACATTTGATATATATTATTCAGGTATTATGTGGAATGTTGATTTTTATCTATGCTTATAAGTTAGTATTTAAAATTTCAAATGATAATACCATTTCGTTATTGTTAACAGCTTCAATATCATTTACTTATTTTGGAAGAGCTTGTTTTTATGATTTAGCGCCATGGTTTGATGGTTTTGCATATTTATTTATAATATGTGCAATGTATAATACGAATTGGATTCTAATATTTTTATTTTCAACATTAGCAGCTTGGATTGATGAGCGGGGGTTTATTGCCTTACCAATTATTTACTTTTATCATCAGTTGCAACCTCAATTTAACAATGAGAATAAGTCTCAATTTAAAACTTTGCTTATTCCAAACAAAAGTGGGATTGTTGTTATTTTAAGTATGTTAATGTACTTGTCTTTAAGGTATCTATTGGGTTATTTATATAATATGAAAACCCCTTCAGAAGACCTTAATTATGATTTATTTATTGAGAATTTTCATTATATTTCTTTGGCATTATGGAATTTCCTGGAAGGTTTTTGGATTATAGTATTACTCGGATTCTTTACATTTCTCGTAAATAAGAAATACTTGAATTTCAGTATTTTTTTCATTTATTTAATTTGCCAATTATTAGTTACTTTTTTTGTTGCAGATTTAACAAGAAGCGGAACATATATCTTACCTATTGTATTTGTAATGTTTAAGTACTTGTATGACAATGAGGTATTAGTTTTATATAGAAGGATATCTTTTATTTGTTTATTGTTGTGCCTTTTTACAACTCCTGCTTTTATATGCACAGATTGGCCTGCAGAATACTGGTATAAGGATTCTTTTCCTGTATATTGGTTGAAGAAATTAATTTGATAGTTCCTTTTCAGTAAATTTATTATCAAATCATTGCAATTTGTTTGAAAGCATTTTGAAAAGAAACACGATAATTTTCATGCTTTACTTAAAAAAGCTTTCAAATTTGTTATTTATCTTTTAGCTTATATAAAAGGAAATTAGGGTCAGATTCAACTAATTCATAATTTAAATTTATATAATTAAATAATTTAGTTGAAACTGATTCAATAGAATAAATACTTTTATCATTAAAGTAAAAACAATCTTTACAAACAAGTTGCAATATAATTTTAGGTTTTTCTCTGATTAGATCTTGGTAATAGATGTCGATAACGTATTTGCTTCCGGGATAATTCTTAGTAGTATGTTGTGGATACAAGTAAGTACAACCTCTTTTAAGTTTAGTTGTTAAATAAAAACTATTTGCCCATCCCCAAATAATCATTTTATCATTAGGCTCTGAATTTTTAATAATTAATTCTGTTAAAGGATCATTTTGAACAAGTGTTTGCTTATCAAATAATTTGAAAAAGGGGTAGGGTTTAATGAATGAAAAAGAAAATGAAATGGTAAGATATGCTGTACAAATAATGGATAGTCCTTTTAAATGATTAAAAGAATATTTTTCTATAGAATGGTAAAACAATCCAATAAAAACAAAAAATACAGGCCACAAAAATATTGTATAGTGGTAAAACATATTATTGGGCACATAAATGGACTTTAGCGTTATTAAAAAAATAAAGATAAATAACACTTCAATGTTTTTTATATTTTTATTTCTTATGTATTCTATCAAGCACAAACTTATTCCAGATAAGGTCAAAATACCCGCTATGATATAAAGAGGGTTTAACCAGATTAGCTTAGTGAATTTAAAAATGTTTGTAAATGCAGACAACTCAGGTGCTTGATTCAAGCCGTTTCTTGAATAGTTTAGATTGTTTTCTAACAAACTAAATACTAAATGATAGTTAAATTGAATGAAGTATGGAATTAAAAACAATCCTGAGCCTATTATCCCTCCTGCAATTAAATAAATTGTATAATATTTCTGTTTATTTTTAACAAGAAGTGTCAAGAAAAATGCAAATGAAAAAATTGCTATCAATCCAGCTTGTTCTTTAGCAAAAGGCATAACAGCTAGCAAAAAACCAGAAAGAAATAACTTAATTTTATTTACAGAAATATTTTTTTTATAAAACGGTTCAAATAGCAGAACAGCCGATAAAAAAAATACTATTGCAGGAAGTTCACTGTTATATGAAATAATATCAATATTAGAAGTATTGCCTAAAACAATAATAAAGAATGCGGCTACAAATAAGGAAGTCTTTTCTGAATATGTATTTTTTAATATTCTAGATCCTAAATAAATCGAAAAAAATATTAAACTTATGTTTAACAACCTACTTTCTCCATACGATAAGAAGTCAGTAAAAATACCAAACAATGCAAGTGGTAAAATAGTAAGAATCCTGGTGAAATCAATTAGATAATAGTGATAGTAATATCCTTTTATATCTGATATTAAACTTTCGGCCGAAACAATCCATTGTTCCTCATCAGGATTTAATGTTTTAAGCGCAAAGTCAAAGCTTCTGCTTGCAAAAAAATAGATTATTGCAACTAACCAAAAATACTTTTTTAACGATTGTTTTTTATCTATTAAAAAATAATAGCTTAAAAAAAGAATTGTTAAAAATATCAAAATCCCATTTGAAAAAATTGGATTGCTTAAAAATCGGAACAATAAATTTCCCATAATTCTTTTATTTATTAATCTTTACCTCTTGCGTTTACTTCCGAATATCATCCCAAAAATACCCCTAACAATTTCTCTCCCAATGCTTTTTGTTACTGAAGAAGACATTACTTCTTCTAGCACTGTTTTTTCTTGTTTTCTATTTGTTGTTGTGGTGGTTCTTGTTTGCTGTTGAACTTCTACCTCTTGCTTTTGAATTTTTGCATTAAGTATTTCATACGCACTTTCTGAATCGATACTTTGCGCATATTTCTGAAACATTTCAGATTGTTTGAGTATAGCTGAGTATTCGTTTTCAGGCAAAGGCCCCATGATAGCTTGTGGAGGTGTTAAATGGGTATGAGCAACAGCTGTTGGAATTCCTTTTTCGTTGAGCACAGTAATTAGGGCTTGTCCAATTCCCATTTGAGTGAGAATTTCTTCAATTGCGTAAAATTGCGATTTCGGATAAGTTTTTACTGTGTCTTTCAATGCTTTGGCATCGTTTGGTGTAAAAGCTCTCAATACATGTTGAATTCTATTTCCTAATTGAGCCAAAACAGTGTCGGGAATATCTTGGGCCATTTGCGTGCAAAAGAACACGCCCACACCCTTAGATCTTATTAGTCTTACTATTTGTTCTATTTGCTCTAGAAATGCCTTTGAAGCATCTTTAAAAAGCAAATGCGCTTCATCTAAAAAGAAAACCAATTTAGGCTTGTCTAAATCTCCAGCTTCTGGCAAAGTTTGATATAACTCAGCCAATAAACTCAATAAAAATGTAGAAAAAACTGCTGGCTTATCTTGCATGTCGCTTACATTTAGTAAACTAACTACACCTTTTCCATCTACTTTTTGCAACAAATCAGATATCTCGAATGAAGGCTCTCCAAAAATATTGTTTACCCCTTGCTGTTCTAGGGCAACAATTTTTCTTAGAATTGTTCCAGATGTAGCTGTAGAAATTATACCGTAACTCTCCTTTATTTCCGCTTTTCCAGCTCCTTCGCTTAGGTAGTTGAGTACTTTTTTTAAATCGTTTAAATCAACAATTGGCAATTGCTTATCATCAGCATATTTAAATAAAATCGCCAAAACGCCTGTTTGTGTATCGTTTAATTCCAGTATTTTAGAAAGAAGAATTGGACCAAATTCCATCACAGTAGCGCGCATTTGAGCACCTTTTTTTCCGCTCAATGAATACAACTCAACCGGCACACCTTCTGGAGAAAAGTTGATTCCTAAGTCTTGGGCCCTTTGCTCTAATTTTGGATTGCTTACTCCAGGACTTGCTAATCCACTTAAATCTCCTTTTACATCACTCAAAAAAACTGAAACACCTGCATGGCTCAATTGCTCGGCTAACACCTGTAGTGTTCTAGTTTTTCCAGAACCAGTTGCACCTGCAATAAGTCCATGACGGTTCATCATACTTAATGCAATATTTATTTTTGCATCTGACAAGATTTCACCATTTAAAACTCCACAGCCAAGAAAAATATGTGGTTTATCTGTTGTATATGAAGCGTTTATTGCTTTTACAAAAGCTTCTTTCATTTGAGTGATTTTTTTGTAGAAACTGCTTTTTTAGTTTTTTTAACTGGTTTTAAAACAATTACTGAAAGTGGAGGCAATGTTAATGCAATAGAAAAATCTCTTCCATGTTGCTCTGCTTCAATTGCAGAATAGCTGCTTTCAATTTTTAATTCGCTTCCCCAGTATTTTTTATCATCACTGTTTAATATCAATTCATAATCGCCCATTGCAGGCACTCCAATTCTATATTTCTCTCTTGGAATAGGTGTAAAGTTGCACACAACCACCAAGAAATCGCCTTCCGAACGCCCTCTTCTGATATAACTTACAGAACTGTTTCTATGATCGTTTAAATCTATCCATTCAAAACCTTTTTGGTCAAATTGATATTCAAACAATGCCGTTTCGTTTTTATACAATACATTTAAATCTTTAATCAAGGCCTTCATTCCTTTGTGTGGTTCGTAGTCTAATAAGAACCAATCGAGGCTTTGTTTGTAATTCCATTCCCCGTATTGGCCAAATTCACAACCCATAAAAAGCAATTTTGTACCAGGATGTGTAAACATATAACTGTACATTGCTCTTAAGTTGGCAAATTTCTGCCATTGATCTCCTGGCATTTTATCAATCAACGAACCTTTGCCGTGCACTACTTCATCGTGAGAAAGTGGCAACATGAAGTTTTCTGTAAATGCATAATAAATAGAGAATGTAATGTCATTTTGGTGATGTTCTCTGTATAATGGATCAGTTTTGAAATACTGCAAAGTATCGTTCATCCAACCCATCATCCATTTCATTCCAAAACCTAATCCACCTAAATAAACAGGCCGTGAAACCATTGGCCATGAAGTAGATTCTTCGGCAATTACTTGTATTGCTGGGAAATTGGTATACAATGTTTCGTTTAATTCTTTTAAAAACGAAATAGACTCTAAATTTTCGTTTCCTCCGTAATGGTTAGGCTCCCATTCACCTTCTTTTCTTGAATAATCAAGATAAAGCATAGAGGCAACAGCATCTACTCTTAATGCATCAATATGATAATGTTCGGCCCAAAACATAGCAGAACTAATTAAGAATGAACGCACTTCATATCTTCCGTAGTTAAATATTAAGCTTTTCCAATCTGGGTGAAAGCCTTTTCTTGGGTCTTGATGTTCGTATAATCTTGTTCCGTCATAATTTGCCAAAGCATAAGTATCTTCAGGGAAATGCGAAGGCACCCAGTCCATAATTACACCAATTCCCGCCTCGTGAAAAGCGTCAATCAAAAACATAAAATCTTCGGGTTCTCCATGTCTTGAAGTTGGTGCAAAGAACCCTGTTGTTTGATATCCCCAAGAACCTGAATAAGGATGTTCTGTTAAAGGCATAAATTCAATGTGAGTAAAGCCCAATTCTTTTACATAAGGCACGAGCTCAGAAGCTAATTCTCTGTATGAATAATAATCTTCTTCATTTCCACTTTTCTTTTTCCAAGAACCTAAATGCACTTCATACACTGAGAATGGCTGATTTAAATTTCCGGTATTAGGTCGATTTTGCCATGATTTATCTTTCCAAGTGTAATTGATATCCCAAACGATAGAAGCACGCTTTGGCGGTAATTCATTAAAACGTGCAAATGGATCAAATTTCTCCAATACTTCACCAGTTTGGGCGTTTCTAATCATGTATTTGTACAAATCTTTATGGCCAACTGATGGCAAAAAGATTTCCCAAATTCCGCTCCCATCTAAACGGGGATCCATCCTATTGATTTCCGGATTCCAATTATTAAAATCACCAATAACACTCACATGAGCTGCATTTGGCGCCCAAACAGCGAAATAGGTACCTTTTATATTTTTATTTTCGGTAACGTGCGCACCTAATTTTTCGTGCAATTTGAAGTGTTTTCCTTGTTTAAACAAGTAAATATCTAATTCAGAAAATAAGCTAAAATGCTCTGTTTTATTCACTTTTTCAGTTTTCTTTGCCTTTACTTCAAATGAAGATTTTTTGCTCACTTTCGCGGGTACTTTTTCTTCTTTTACAATTTTATGCGGTACAACCTTTTCAATTTTTTTTACTTCTTTTTTTTCAGGTTGTTTTTTCTTCGAAATTGTTTCAGCTGTATTTTTTACAACTTGTTTTGCAGGAGACTTTGCCTCAACTTTTACAGCTGATTTTACTTCAGTTTTTTCTGCATTCACGGTCTTTTTAGCCATTTTTGTGGTATTGAAAATAGTGTATAAAAAATATTAATCTAAGTAATGTTTTACGAATTTTACCAAGCTTTGTAGCGGAATAACTGCCCAATCGGGACGATTATTTATCTCATAACCCAATTCGTAAATTGCTTTTTTGAAGGAATAAATTTGTAATAAATCATTTATTTTTTCGTCACCCGGAATTATTCCACTTCCACGCGCTGTTTCAATATAAGCACCCAAGAAATATCGGCTTGTATAATGATACCAAACATCTGCAACAGGCATTAACTTATCTCTTAAATCTGCATCGTTTTCAAATTGTTGAAACAACACTGCATAAGCTGCATATCTAAATGAGCGCATCATACCGGCAACATCTTTTAATGACGGATACAAATCTCTTCTTTCTTCGTGTAGTTTATCAGGTTCACCTTCAAAGTCGAGGATGCAAAAGTCATTATCGGTAACCAATACCTGTCCTAAGTGATAATCACCATGAATTCTAATCCTATTTCCTTCTAAAGGTTTTCCCAAGACCCTGCGCAAAAATGCTATCACTCTATCGTACTCTTGAATCATTTCTTGCGCATCCTGTTTCAATGAAATAGGAACTTTCTCAATATTTTTTTCAAGAAGCTCGAACTTGTTTTTTACTAGTTTTTCGAGATTTTGCAACAGGTTATTTTGAAAGTCTTCATCTAAAGCACGTGGTGAAAAATCTGAATTATTGGGAGCGTTCGCCAAAGCCATGTGCATTTCAGCAGTGCGTTTTCCAAGTAAAGATGCTCTTTCAGCTACATGTTTACCAATTAAATCTTGTAATGAGGCAGGCGTATTCTCCCAAGTGAGTGAAAGCGTATGTGGCCTGATTGGTAGCGGACGCAAATGGTACTCTTCAGAAACAACTTTTGCGAAAAATTCTTTTAATTCTGTTATAAAATATTGCCATGCATCACCTTTATTCGGCACCAATTGCTGCAACATGAGCAATAGCATTTTAGGTTTTTCAGGATGTTGCAGTTCTACCGAACCACCATAAGATGGGATGTGTTCAAACTGGTGTTGCTCGGTGAGGAAATTAATTATTTCAAAATCTGGATTTACCATGTATTCCACCTTTCGAAACAGTTTTACAAAAAAGGTATTATTGAAAACTATTGCAGAATTACTTTGGTCAGCCTTTAAAACTTTGGAAGATAAATTTTCAGGAATTCCTTTTTCTATTAAAAATTTTCCGGCCGTAGCTTTAACAGGATAATGATTTCCTTGTAGTGTTTTGTTTTTGGCAATAAGCATAAACAAAGCATTTCTGAAATTTTCCGAATAAATTCCATCAATTAGATATCCCGACTGAATTTCATTTTCGAGCCTGCAGATAATAGCTTCTGATGGAATTTCTCCCAATTCAGCTTGCCTATCAGAAATAAATACAACCGGAAGCGCATAAATTTCGGTAGGACCATCTAAATATCGAACTTTTAATAAAAGATAATGCGCAAAACCTTCACTGGTTTCTATTTGAATGTTCTGATAAACTTTCACAGCATTCACGGCTCTTGCTTTTCCGCCAAACCAGCGCATCCGTTTAAGATAAGTAGTTAAAACCTGATTTTCCAGTTGATGAATGCTTTTTTCCTGTTGGAATAAGTCATTCCATTCAACATTCAAAGTTGGTTGAGCTGTATCTTTTATCCTTAATTCCATATTCAGTTAGATTTTTAAATAGTAACTTACTTTAAAGTAATTCTAAAAATATGAGCAGAAATAAAACGAGGGTCAAGTTCTATGTAATTCCATTGTCTGTTCCAATTATAAACTGTTCCATCCATTAAATCGTGCATTTTTAGTGTGTGCCCTTCTTGCACTTCTAATAGCTGTAAAGGAAGTTTTACCCAACCACTTTGTTTATGATTTGGGTCAAGGTTTATTACAGTTAAAATCCTGTTACTTCCATCACTTGTTTGCTTGAAGAATGCAATTAAATTGGCATTATCTGTTTCACAAAACTCGATGTTATATGTACTGTGAAATGCCGCATTTTCAATCCTAATATGATTAATTTTTGCAATCAATTCGTGAAAAGGTGTTACAGTTTCCCAATCCCAATGGCGCGCTTCATATTTTTCTGAATTAAAATATTCTTCCTTACCGGGCATTGGTTCGTTTTCGAGTAATTCATAAACAGGCCCATACATACCATAATTAGAGGAGAGTGTAGCAGCCAGTACAAATCTTGCTGCTGAATGGTTATAACCTGTATTTTGAAGGTAAAACGGCAAAATATCTGGTGTATTAGGCCAGAAATTAGCCCTGAAATATTCTCTTAATTCTGTTTTTGTGAGTTCAGTTAAATATTCCGTTAATTCGGCTTTTGTTTGTCTCCAGCTAAAATAACTGTAAGATTGCTGGAAACCAACTTTGGCCAATTTTGCCATTATCTTTGGCCTTGTAAATGCTTCACTTAAGAAAATAACTTCTGGATGATTTTTACGCATTTCGCCCATCAGCCATTCCCAAAAAACGAAAGGTTTTGTATGTGGATTATCTACCCTAAAGATTTTAATTCCATGACCAATCCAATATTCAATCACACTTTTTAATTCATTCCATAAATTTTCCCAATCATCATTTTCGAAATTAATGGGTAAAACGTCTTGGTATTTTTTAGGTGGATTTTCAGCATACTGCACAGTTCCGTCTGGTCTCCATTTAAACCATTGCGGATGTTCTTTTACATAAGGATGGTCGGGAGAACATTGATAAGCAATATCTAATGCAATCTCAATGTTATGTTGGTCTGCAACTTTTACCAGACTTTTGAAATCTTCTAAAGTTCCCAATTCTGGATTAATGGCTTTATGTCCTCCTAATTTACTACCAATGGCCCAAGGAGAGCCCGGTTCGCCTGGTTGCGATGTGGTGCTATTGTTTTTTCCCTTTCTAAAAGATTCACCAACGGGATGAATAGGAGGGAAGTACAGCGTATCATAGCCCATATTCGCCAAACGCGGAATAATGCGCTCACAATCTTTAAAAGTACCTGTTCTATTTGGGTCAGGAGATGATGAGCGCGGGAAAAACTCATACCATGTGCTAAACAGCGCCTTATTTCTTTCAACAAATGCTTTGTAAGTATTAGATTGAGAAGGATTTTCTCTTAAAGGATAATCGGCAATTAATCTCTCCAGCTTATGACTTTTTCCTAATTCAACCGTTGCGTGATAATCTGTAGGTTTATCAAATTGAGCGGCCAAATCTTTCATCAATTGCGCATCTTCACCTTTGGCTTTTTTTGCCATTTTCTTTAAGAATTCTGCTCCAATTCTCAATTCCAATTCCATATTTTCTCCAGCATTGGCCTTCTTTACAAATCCGGCTTGCCATGTTTCTGCATGGTCAATCCATGCGGTAATTGTATATTCGTAAAAGCCTAATTCATCTACATAAAAATCACCTTTCCAGCTATCGTTTACAACATGCGAAAGTGGAGCTTCTTTCCACTTTTTAGCATTGCTGGTTTTGTAAAGTATCAGTGCCCTAATATGATCGTGACCGTCACCAAAAATATCGGCTTCTATATTTATTTTCTCTCCGGGTACTCTTTTAATAGCGTAAATTCCTCCGTCTATAACAGGGCTTACGTTTTCTATTACTACCCTTGCTGTGGCTTCGTTGTTTTTCATAAGGCCGTAAAGTTAATATTTGACATTTTTGTTACAAGTGAAAAATCACCAAGATTGTATTTTTTTTTAAAATTCAAAACAATCCCGAACTTCAATCGTTAATTATCATAGTATTAGTCGTGAAGACTTGTCCGAAAATGTGAGGTTGAATAGGGTTTAAGTTAATAATTTCGGCCCTCTGAACGACAAACCGCTTGTAGTTTTAGAAATTACAGGCGGTTTTTTGTTTTTGTGAAATAAAATCAAATATATTAGCCCACAACAGATATATACATTTTATACTTATGAAAAGAGAAATTACATCTTGGTACAGCCCTTCATTAAATCAAGAAATGCCTTTGGTTACTTACGGACATTATGGATTTGCAATCTTGTTAATTCCTACAGCAGCTGCAGATTACTTAGAATATGAACGTTTTCAAATGATGGATGTGTTAGCTCCTTATCTGGACAGTGGAAAATGTAAAATTTATTCTATCAATAGTATTAATAATGAAAGCTGGTTAAATAATGAGATGTACCCTCCACATAAAGCCATTCGCCACAATCAATTTAACGATTATGTTGTAAATGAAGTAATTCCATTTATTAAATCTACAAGCAGTGAAGAAACTCAAATAATTACCTGTGGTGCCAGTTTTGGTGCTTTGCATGCCATGAATTTATTCTTAAAAAATCCCGATAAAATTCAAGGTGTAATTAGCATGAGTGGCGTGTATAATTTAGCAGAATACACCAAAGGTCACTGGGAAGATGCCGTTTATTTTAATAGCCCGGAGCATTACATTGATAATTTAAATGATGAAGCTTATTTAAATAAAATAAGAGAAAGTAAGCATATTCATATTTATACCGGAAGCGGCGATTACGAAGACCCTGATGCAAGTCGCAGATTTTCAAGAATATTGGCGCATAAAGGCATTGATCATGATTTATCTGTTTGGGGCCACGACATTACGCACGATTGGCCAACATGGCGTAAAATGATGCCCTATATATTGGAGACGAAGTTTTAAGTTTTACTATTTCTATTTTTCTCCCATGAAAACAACCATCACTCTTCTTTTTAGCATTTTTTGCAATTTGCAAACTTTTGCAATTTTAAATGTTCCTACTCTTTTATCTCCAATAAATGGTTCAACCAACAATGCACCAAACGAAATCTTAGATTGGGGTACTTCAACTGGTGCCACTGCTTACCAATATAAATTAGGAACAATTGCTAGTTTAGCAGGAGTTAATGCTCAAACTATTACTGGTTCTAGTCAGGTTACTACTTCCAATCTTCTTTTTGGAACTGTTTATTATTGGCAGGTTAGAGCAATAAAAACTACTATACCAGCTGATTCATCCGATTGGTCAGCAATTTTTAATTTTACAACTGTAGATTTTATTTTACTTGTTGCACCAACAAATGGAGCCTTAAGCCAAGCTCCAAACGAGGTAATTGACTGGAGTGCATTAAGTGGAGTTACATTTTACGATTACCAGTGGGACACATCAGCAACATTTAATTCCCCACTTAGTAATTATAATTCTATAGCCTCGGGAACATCGCAAGTTACTACCTCCAATTTAAGATTCGGTACAAAATATTATTGGCGTGTAAGAGCTCGCCATGCTGCTGATACAACACAATGGTCATTCGTTTCAAATTTTACAACTGTAGACTTTATTTTTCTTGTTGCACCAACAAATGGAGCCTTAAGCCAAGCTCCAAATGAGGTAATTGACTGGAGTGCATTAAGCGGTGTCACATTTTACGATTACCAGTGGGACACCTCAGCAACTTTTAATTCTCCACTTAGTAATTATAATTCTATAGCCTCGGGTACATCGCAAGTTACTACTTCCAATTTAAGATTTGGAACAAAATATTATTGGCGCGTTAGAGCTCGCCATGCTGCAGATACAACACAATGGTCATTCGTTTCAAATTTTACAACTGTAGACTTTATTTTTCTTGTCGCACCAACAAATGGAGCAATAAACCAAGCTCCAAACGAAGTAATTGACTGGAGCGCATTAAGCGGCGTCACATTTTACGATTACCAATGGGATACCTCAGCAACTTTTAATTCCCCACTTAGTAATTATAATTCTATTGCCTCGGGAACATCGCAAGTTACTACCTCTAATTTAAGATTCGGTACAAAATATTATTGGCGTGTAAGAGCTCGCCATGCTGCAGATACAACACAATGGTCATTTGTTTCTAATTTTACAACCATAGATTTTGTTATTCATGTTTCTCCCATTAACAATGCTACAGGTATAGCAGTAAATCCTATAATAGATTGGAGCCCTATTTCCGGAATTAATGGTTATCAATATAGATACAGTACTGTTGCCAATTTCGAAAATCCAATTGTTAATACTTCAGTTTCTACAACCTCCCAAGCCACACTTTCTAATTTAACCTTTGGAACAGAATATTTCTGGCAAGTAAGAGCATTTCATGCTACTGATAGTTCAGAATGGAGTCTTCCTTGGTCATTTACCACTCTTTATCAACTAACTACTGCTCCTGTTTTGTTAAGTCCGGCAAATGCATCTAATAGCTTGCTTGCATTTGGAGCATTGCTCGAATGGGAAGCGGTTCCTTCAGCTACTTTGTATCAGTTTCAAGTGGACGATAATGCTCAATTTTCAAGTCCATTATTTAATTCAACAACTGAATTAAGTGAATTTACAGGTCAATTATTAGGCGAAACAACTTATTACTGGAGAGTACGAGCTGGCAATGGTTCAGGATTTTCGCCCTGGTCAACAGTTTGGACATTTACAACAGATATAGTTACCGATTTAAATATTGAAAAACTTGATAATATATTTACCGTTTATCCTAATCCTTCTAATGGAAACTTTAATTGTAAAATTAAATCTGCTAATTTAAAAACAGAAAATAACATAGAAATTTACAATTTAAATGGCAAGGTAATTCAACAATATTTAAATACAGATGCTTCATTTTTAATAGATTTAACTGAATTCCAAAGCGGAATATATTTTGTAAAGTTGATTAACAATAAAGAAATTATAACTCAAAAAATTATAAAATACTAAACATTAAAATGCCTCATTTACCCTAATATAAAAATTTGTTTGCCCCTCGTTGTTCCATGCGAAATCGAATCGGGCAAACAAATTTTCTTTTTTATTGAATAATATTCTTAAGCCCAAACCCGCCGAAGATTTTAGGTTATTAATTCCAAATGTTTTAGCATTATCGGCAACTTCACCAATACTCATAAATGCAGAGCCGTGAATTAATTTCCAAATAGGCTGTCTCCATTCAGCTTGTATGGCCACATAGTTTTTATCTCTGAAACGGCCTTCAAAATATCCACGCATCAATCCACCACTACCTAATCTTGGCAATTCTCTAAAAGGTACATCTCCATTGGTAAACAACCCAAAAGCCTGCAAAGCCAAAATCTGGTATTTCTTTTTAAATGAAATGTACCTTCTAACATCCAATTGAATTTCATTAAACTCAGAATAGTTGGCGTTCCATTTTCCAAAATAACTCCAATAAAAATCAGCATACCAACCTTTTTGTGGACTAAATTGATTGTCCCTGAAATCTGCTTGTAAATTAGGTCCAATTCCCAGCACATTGCTTTTTAGAGCACCTAAAACATCGGGAATATCTTCATACCATTCAATATTCTGAATGTTCGAATATCTAAATTGCGCCCCGAAATAATAATTGTTTTTTATTTTTCTTAATATCCTATTTTGTAAGTATAATCTATTGTATCGCAATGATTCTCTTGCATTTAATTCAGACTTACTGCCAATTCCCCAATAATAATCAGAGAAATCTAAAAAACCCGCTCGGCCTCTAATTATTAATTTCTCGCGTTTGGTATACAAATTCCAAAATGGTTCTAAAATAAATTGGGCTTTAGTCGTGTAGCCCACTTGTATGAAAGCATTAGAAGAACGGATAGTAGAATCTTTCGAAATTTTAAAATAATAATTAGCAGCAATTCCGAATTTAAATCCCGTTTCGGGGCTACTTTGAATAATGGGATTTACTATAAATTTAAGGTTTTTACTGTATAATTTATCCAATAACTTTTGAGCAAAAGCACTATTCCAACTCAGCATTAGTTGTGATAAAACAATTAGTAAAATATAATTTGCTTTTCGACTCAAGATGCGCAAATGTATCGTTAAATTAAATATTTCGGAAATTTTACGGGGCGTATGCCGCTGCAAGGTTCCGCGAAAAGCTCCACATGCAGCGTCACCGCGCTTTCGGCGGTACGTGGTACCTGCCTCAATCGCTTACGCGGGCATTGGGGTTAAAATTAATTGGTGAGATTTTTCTTTGGTGTTTATTATAATTTAAACATCTATTATAATTTCACCACTTCGTGGTTTTTATTTGTATGTAGGTTTCTTTGAATTAAATTATTCATTATTCATTATTCATTATTCATTATTCATTATTCATTATTCATTATTCATTATTCATTATTCATT
>JAIXYK010000014.1 GCA_027490225.1 Bacteroidota bacterium
CCAGAATATTCAGCAAGGGCCTTTTCAAAATTTAGAGATGGATTTGTTGTGGGAGAAGGCGCTGCAGCCATGGTAATTGGATTAGAAAGAGAAACAAAAACGCATTCAATGACTACTATTGCCAAACTCAGTGGCTGTTCTAGTGCCAATGATGCGCATCATTTTGTGCATCCTAATGAAAATGGCATTAGTATCAACATTCAACATTGTTTAAAAAATGCACAATTAAGTTATAAAGAAATTGATGCTATTTTTCCGCATGCAACATCAACTCAACTTGGAGATAATGCCGAATATCTTGCCTTAAAAAGCACTTTTCAAGGGAAATTAAAAGATGTTTATTTAATGTGCATTAAAAATTCAATCGGTCATTTACTTGGTGCTTCTGGAGCAATAGCTGCTGTAATGGCTGTAAAATCGATAAAAGAGCAAAATGTAATACCCAATAGAATAGAAAAAGATGAAATCGAATTCAGCGACTTAAATCTCAGCTATGAAAACGAACGAGCAGAACTTATTCATGTATTGTGCAATACTTCAGGATTTGGAGGACATCAAGCAGCATGTATATTTTCAAAAATATTGAATTAATTTATTAGAAAAAAAGATGGAATACGAAATTAAAGACCTGAATACAATGCAGGTGCAACAAATTCTACAAAACTCAATTGGACCTAGGCCAATCGCTTTTGCAAGTACAATAGATAAGGACGGAATTCCGAATTTGAGTCCTTTTAGTTTTTTTAACGTTTTTAGTGCAGCGCCCCCAATTTTAATTTTTTCTCCGGCAAGACGTGTAAGAGATAACACCACAAAACATACTTTAGAGAATGTACTTGAAGTACCTGAGGTTGTAATTAATGTGGTTAACTTTTCAATGGTTGAGCAAACTTCACTTTCGAGCACTGAATATCCAAAACAAGTAAACGAGTTTGAAAAGGCTGGATTTACTGCCATTGAGAGTGATTTGATACGACCATTCAGGGTAAAAGAATCGCCAGTGCAGTTTGAATGTAAAGTAAATAATGTAATGGCATTAGGTAGTGAAGGCGGAGCAGGTAATTTAATTTTCTGTGAAGTATTAAAGGTGCACATTCATGACAATATACTCAATGAAAATAAGCAGATTGACCCGTTTAAACTTGACCTTGTTGCAAGAATGGGAGGAAATTGGTACTGCAGGGCAAATGGAACTGCACTTTTTGAAGTTGAAAAGCCGTTAACAACTATGGGTATTGGGGTGGACGCTTTGCCGCATTCAATAAGGTATTCACCCATTTTAACAGGAAATGATTTGGGGAAATTGGGAAATATTCAGACATTGCCAAATAAAGAAGAATTACAGTACTTTAAAGATTCAGAAGAATATGAAATTAGCTTGGAATCTGAAGTTAACTCTGATTTTGCGAGCCACCGTGTTGCTAAACAGCTAATTACAGAAGGAAAGACAATTGAAGCACTGAAGTATTTGTTGATAAATGGATGAGATTTTATAGAATGTTATGCAAATTAGAATAAATTAAGATATATTTGGGCGCTACAATTTATCAAACTATCACTCAAAATAAGTATATGGAGTATAATGAACAGGGAGAACGAGAAGAAATTTATTCTCGTCCAGTAAGAGCAGGAAAACGGACTTACTTTTTCGATGTAAAAAGCACAAAAGGTGAAGATTTGTATTTAACAATTACGGAAAGTAAGAAAAGATTTAGAGACGACGGAACTTTCTTTTATGAGAAACATAAAGTGTTTTTGTATAAAGAAGATTTCGAGAAATTTACTGAAGGATTAAATGATGCTTTAGATTTTATTTCAACAAATAATAAATCTGAGGTAAAAAAACCTGAATCATTTGAAGAAAATTCTGAAACAGTTGCTTCTGAAAAAGATTCTTGGTCGAATATAGAATTCGAAGACTTAGGAAATATTTAATTCTAGGAAAGTAATAAAATTCCGATTATGCTGGCAGTAAAGTAAGTCACAAGGCTGCCTGCGCCAGCATAATCTTTGGCAATTCGTTGTCCAAAGAAAAGGAATATTAATGATAACGCCGAAAGTTCCAGTCCCAGCAAGGCAATGTTCGTTGTTTTGTGGATGTAAATATCAATCGCACCATAAGCTGAAATTATACCGGCAGCTGTTTCGCTTATTGTAATAACTAAGAAGATAACTGGAACTACACCGCTCATGAAGGTATCTTTAAAGTGAGTTACCAACCAGGAAAGATTTTCTCTGAAGTTGAATACTTTATCAAGACCTGATTGAATAAACAAAATCCCAAAAAATACGGCAATTGCGATTCTTGCTATTTGAAGCGATTCTGCGGAAAAAGTAATTGTTTGATCCATAAAACGTTTGTATACGGGTCAAATATACTTTAAATTTAATATTTAGGGTAAATATTTATTGGTTTACTTAATAAAATTTAAAAACCCTTTTATTTGATTATCAATCATTTGCAAAGAGTTCTCATCATTTAAATCTTGATTAGCATCTAGTAATCCTCTAATTTGGGAAAATGGTTGTTTAACTGAGTAAACCTCTGCTTGAAAGTAGTGTAAAACAGCAGTAAAATGATCCATTCCTCTCAAATTGCCAGCTCTGCCTGAAGCTACACCTGCTAAAGCAAATCTTTTATTTTTAAAAATATTAGGGTCACAAGCGTCAACAACTAATTTTAGAATACCAGGAAAACTTCCATTATACTCTGGAATTACCAAAATAAAGTAATCGGAAGATAGGAATATATCGTGTCCGAAATCTCTTAATGGATGTGCTGGTTTTCTATACATTCCATCATTTAATGCTTCCGAAGGAACATTTGTAAGGTCTTTATAATCAACTTCAAATCCCTTTGAACTCAAATTTTCTGCATACTTTAAAGCAACTTTTTCAGTTAAATTCCCTAGGCGATTTGTGGCTGATAATATTGTAAATTTCATTCTTAATGTAATATGTTGCAAAGAACATAAATAAAATCAAATTGTTTAGCGGATATGTTTTAGTAATGAATATAATAATAAAATAGCTTCACATATTCATTATTCACCATTAATAAACCAGCTTCTTCAGCCCACCAATTGTCTTCTTTATAACCACTACTTGGCGCACCTCTTAAAATTACTTCAATTCCACCTTTTTCAAAAATGGAGCGAAAAGCATAATTTATTCTGTTTGTGTGAAATTTATCTGAAACAACAATTATTTTCTTCAATCCATTTTGCTTGCAATACCTCAAAATTACATGACTTTCTTCACGCGTGCTTGTTCCTTCATGTATTACTTCAATTTTGTTGCTGTCAACTTTTTCCTTTTTTAGTGCAATTTCACTTAAAGTAGCTTCATCCATTTTAACATTTATGACTTCAAAAAGTGTAGGAACAGATTCTCCTGTACAAATAATCATGGGGGCAAATCCTGAAGTAAATAACTTTGCTGCTTCTTTTGCTCTATCACCTGGATTTCCGCTTAAAACAAAAATTGCATCTGCTTTTCTCAATTGATCTTCATCTATGAGATAATTGCCAACGCATCTCATTATCGGCCTTCGAAAGGAAACCATTAGCAAAATAAAAAGCAAGAATATTCCAACTATTTTAAGTAATTTTTTAACAAGAGGTGATTTCATGACTGCGAACCTATGCAAAATGATTGATTGTGTGTAAAAAAGTTAATTGAAAAACAATAAAACAACATTAAAGCCCTTATTTCTTTTACATTTGCTTTACATATGCAAAAGATTTCTTCTCTTATTATATTGTTGATTTGCTTCATTCAATTGAGTAATGCTCAGATAGACAAAAAAGTAATACAATTTTCAGGAGTTGTGGTAAATGGTGATAGTTTACAACCAGTTCCATATACAAATATCTCTCTCAAGGGTTCTAATCATGGCACTATGAGTGATTATTTTGGTTTCTTTTCGGTGGTTGCAGAATCATACGACACAATAGTTTTCTCATCTATGGGTTTTAGACGTTCACAATATATTATTCCGGGTGATTTAAAAGAAAATCATTATTCCATTATTCAAATGCTTCAAAAAGATACAATTCTTTTAAGAGAAACAGTAATTTTTCCTTGGCCTACAAAAGAGCAATTTGAAATTGCATTTGTGGAACTGCAAGTTCCCGATGATGATTTAGAAAGAGCTAGAAAAAATTTATCGCAAGACAAGATTATTTCAATATCGTCTACAATGCCTATGGATGCTAGTATGAACTACAAGAATTCAACACAACAATTTAATACAAAATTGTACAATGCGGGACAAATTCCTATGAACAATTTGCTCAATCCTATTGCTTGGGCTAAATTTGTTCAGGCTTGGAAAAATGGCGATTTTAAAAGAAAATCAACAGATAAATAATTAAAAACACACTTACAACCAAAATATCTTAATGAGGTTTCTTTTTGCGCTATTGTTTTCATTTTGCCTTTATCCATCAATATTTTTTGGCCAAAAAGCCATAATTCAAGGAAAAGTTACTGGAGAACAAGGAAATTTGCTTTCAGGTGTTGCAGTTTTCTTACTAAACGATACCAGAACCGCTAACAATACAGATGCAGATGGCGTTTATAAATTGAGCATTCCATCTGGAAAACCAGTGAAAGTAGTGTATTACTTATTTGGATACATATCTGACACCATTACAGTGAATGTAAATGATGATGAAAAAAGAACCATCAATAAATTTTTGAGTCAAAGAACCTACGACAGGTCTACATTTGAAGTTGTTGACCGTAGTGAAAGGGAGAGTTTTATGAGTAGGTTAGATCCAATGATTGCCTCCTCAATTACAGGTCCTGGTGGCGGTATTGAGATGGTTTTAAAAACATTACCCGGAGTCTATTCTAACAATGAATTAAGTTCGCAATATTCGGTAAGAGGAGGAAACTATGATGAAAACTTAGTTTATGTGAATGATGTTGAAATATATCGTCCATTTTTGGTTCGTGCTGGCCAACAGGAAGGTTTAAGTTTTGCAAATCCTTCGATGGTAGAGAGTTTGAAATTCTCGGCTGGTGGTTTTGAAGCTAAATATGGAGATAAGTTATCTTCTGTTTTGGATATAACTTATAAAAGACCAAAGAAATTCGCAGGTTCTGCTTCAGCAAGTATTTTAGGTGGTTCACTTCAATTAGAAAGTGCAACCAAAAACTACCGACTTTCGGGAATGATTGGCGCAAGATACAGAACGACACAGTATTTATTGAATAGTTTAGATGTTCAAGGTGAATACAGACCAGCATTTACAGATATTCAGGCGTATGTTTTATACAATATAACTGATAAATGGGATGTTGATTTCTTGAGTAATTACGCTGTAAATAACTATAGGATTTTTCCATCCAATCAAACTACCGAATTTGGAAGTATTAATCAAGCATTGCAATTAAGGGTATTTTTTGATGGCAAAGAACAAACAAGATTCGCTACCTCAATGGGCGCAATTACAAGCACATACAGATTCAATGATAAATTCAAATTAAAACTCATTGCCTCAGCATTTAACAGCGATGAATCTGAAAAGTCTGACGTTCAAGGTCAGTATTTTATAAACGAATTAGAGAGAGATTTAAGTAAGGAAAATTTTGGAGATGTAGCGTTTAACAGAGGTGTGGGGTCTTATCAAACTTATTTAAGAAACCAACTTAACTACCAAGTTTATAATGTTGAATTAAAAGGTTTTTTAGAAAAAGGAAATCATTTCTACCAATGGGGAGCACGTGCACAACACGAAGCTATTCAAGACCGATTGAACGAATGGAAAATGATAGATTCGGCCGGATATTCTATGCCATTAAACGGCGATTCAATTGTTTTGAATGACGTGGTTCGTTCAGAAACAACTTTAAGCTCAAACCGTTTCCAGGGGTATTTTCAAGACAATTACAGATGGCGAAAAGATAGCATAGAATACTCAATAACTGGTGGTATTAGAGCTAATTACTGGACATTAAACGAACAATTTATTGTAAGCCCAAGGTTAGTCCTTTCTATGCGTCCGTTACATTGGAACAGAGATGTAACTTTTAGAGCAGCAGCAGGAAGGTATGTGCAACCTCCATTTTACCGAGAATTAAGAAATTTAAAAGGTGTAATTAATACCGATTTAAAAGCCCAGGAAAGTATACATTTTATTTCGGGAGTTGATTTTACCTTCAAAGCCTGGAACAGGCCATTTAGTTTTTATGCTGAAACGTATTTTAAAATTTTGAAAAATCTGGTTCCTTATGAAATTGACAATGTAAGAGTGCGATATTATGCCGAGAACATTAGTGATGGATATGCTGCAGGAATAGATATGAAAGTGAATGGTGAGTTTGTAAAAGGCGTTCAAAGTTGGGCTTCCATGAGCATTATGCAAACAAAAGAAGACATCAGAAATGATTTTTATTACAACTATTTTAATGCAAAAGGAGAAAAAATAATTGCTGGATATACAAATAATAATGAAGTTGTGGATTCTCAAAGAGTTGAACCAGGCTATATTCCAAGACCAACAGATCAGCGATTCAATTTTAGTTTATTCTTCCAAGATTATTTGCCAAAAAATCCAAGTTTAAGTATGCAAATTACCTTGGTATTTGGTTCAAGACTTCCAATTGGTCCACCAGATTTTAACAGATACAGAGATACCTTGAGAATACCTCCATATAGAAGAGTGGACATAGGATTTTCAAAGCATTTTATATCAGCAGATAAACCTGCGAAAAAGACTTCTCCATTTAGAAATTTCAAAACTTTTTCTTTGAGTTTGGAAGTGTTTAATTTGTTAGGCGTAAATAACACAGTTTCTTATCTTTGGATAAAAGATGTTACCAACAGGCAATATGGAATTCCAAATTACCTAACAAATAGGCTACTTAATTTACGATTGCAGGCTACATTTTAAAATGAATAAAATATTTCAACTATCAAATAGGCCATTATTGGCGTATTTTTTAATCTCATTTTCTATTGTTTGGTTAGCAACTGGAATTATTTATGTTTCGAATATTGAATATGGATCATTGCCTTCCACATTAATAGTTGCTTTTATCTGTATGCCAGCTCCTGCATTTGCAACATTTATAGTTCAGAAATACATCAAAAATGAATCTTTTAAAAGTTTAGAAATTACTTATTTAAATGCAAATAAAAGAGAATTAGCAATGAATCTTTTGTGGATTACTCTTTTTATTACTTTTTTCTTTTTATGGGTATTTATTGGCGGTAATTTATTGCAATGGGAATTAATGGGAAATGTAGATTTAAGTTACGCTGGAATGATAGAAAAACTTGAAGGTTTGACAGTTTACACCATTGATTTTTCTGATATTAAATTACCCCAACCTATAATAATCATTGGTATTGTTATCATTATAGGATTCATTAGTGGTTGCACTTTTAATTTACTATTTACATTGGGTGAGGAAATTGGTTGGAGAGGATTTCTTTATAATCAATGGCAGCATTGGGGCTTTCATTTACGAGTAATTGTTACAGGAACTATTTGGGGTTTTTGGCACGCACCTTTAATTTTATTAGGACACAATTACATGAATTACCCAATAATAGGAATTGGAATGATGGTTCTATTTTGTGTTGCTTTAGCTTATCCGATGGATTGGATTCGTCAGCAAAGTAAATCGGTTTTAGGTCCATCCATTTTTCATGGATGTATTAATGCTGTTGCAAGTTTAAGCATACTATTTTGTTCAAATGGAAATGAATTGATTGGAAGTATTCCAGGTTTGGCAGGTGTTTTATCTGGCTTAAGCCTATTTGGAGTAATGTTTTTGATAAAAAAGCCTGCGTAGTATTCGACAATTGAATTAGTTTTGCAGCATGAAATTTTACTCATTTTTAATTCTATTTACTGCATTTGGATGCTCGGTAAATGGACAAGATACCTTACCTGAGCCACATTTAGAAAATATTAAGCAGTTAACTTTTGGAGGAGATAATGCAGAGGCTTACTTTAGTTTTGATAACAATTATCTTACATTACAAATTACAAATCCAGCTTGGAAAGTCCCATGCGATCAGATTTATCTTTTAGATTTAAATCAGGAAGTTAACAAATCCGAACTTCCAAGAATAAGCAATGGAAAAGGACGTACAACTTGTTCTTATTTTTTACCCGGAAACAAAGAAATACTTTATGCTTCTACACATGCAGCTTCTGAAGCTTGTCCGCCCCCACCCGCACCTCGTAAAGATGGGAAATATCTTTGGCCAGTTTATAGTAGTTTCGACATTTTTGTTGCCGATTTAAAAGGAAATATTGTAAGACAATTAACAAATTCTCCGGGCTATGATGCGGAAGCAACGGTTTCTCCTGATGGAAAAATGATAGTGTTTACCTCGGACCGTTCAGGCGATATGGAATTATACACAATGGATTTGAAAGGTGAAAATGTTAAACAAATTACAAATGGTTTGGGTTATGACGGTGGAGCTTTCTTTTCTCCAGATTCAAAGAAATTGGTTTTCAGGGCTTCTCGTCCTCAAACAAAAGAAGCGATTGATGAATATACAACATTGCTAAAAGAAGGTCTGGTTGCTCCCACAAATATGGAATTGTATACTTGTAATGTTGATGGAAGTGACTTACAGCAAATTACCAAATTAGGAAAAGCTAATTGGGCGCCATTTTTCACTCCAGACGGTAAAAGAATCATTTTTGCAAGTAATCATTTTTCAACTAAAGGTTATGATTTCCAGTTATTTACAATTGAAATAGATGGTAAAAACCTAGAACAAATAACAAGAAAAAGTAAGTTCAATGCATTTCCAATGTTTTCTTTTGATGGCAAAAAGTTAGTCTTTTCATCAAACAGAAACAATGGAGGAACTAGAGACACCAATGTATTTATAGCAGACTGGAAACCATGAAATTAAAAAGCACCATTTTATTTACAATCCTGATTAGCAGTAGCACATTTGCTCAAGATTGGTTCTCGGCTCAAAAAGTAACTCAGCATATTTCAATTCTAGCTGCCGATAGTTTAGGTGGAAGAGCTACAGGTTCAAAGTTTGAAGAAAAAGCTGCGAACTATATTATCAAACAATTGAAATCTAATGGAATTCAGCCCAAAGGCGAAAATGGAACATGGTTGCAACAATTTGACTTTTCGGCAGGTTTGCATGGTACAGGTGGGCGCACAGGAAAAGCTAACAATGTTATTGGGTTTCTGGATAACAAAGCAAAATATACAATTGTAATTGGTGCACATTACGACCATTTAGGTGATGGTGCTGACGGGCATTCTTTAGATGGACATCCCGAAGGAAAAATTCATAATGGAGCAGATGACAATGCAAGTGGCGTAGCAGGAGTGATTGAATTGGCGAGGTATTTTTCTCAAAACAATGAAAAAGAAGCGTTTAATTTTTTATTTATTTGTTTCTCTGGCGAAGAACTAGGGCTTTTAGGTTCTGTTTATTTCTGCGAGCACCCAACCATTGATATTTCCAATATAAACTGCATGATTAACATGGATATGATTGGAAGATTGCCAAAAGAAAATGCAAGTTTAGCCGTTTCGGGAACTGGCACAGCTGCACCTTTCGAAAAATTGGTAAAAAGTTTTGAAAATGGGGCTTTAAAAATTACTACAGATTCTGCTGGAGTCGGTCCATCTGACCACACCTCATTTTATAACAAAGGAATTCCGGTATTGCATTTCTTTTCAGGCACACATGCCGATTACCATAAACCAAGTGACGATATTGAAAAAATAAATGCACAAGGTGAAGAAGTTATTTTATTGATAATTGCGGGATTGATTGAGCAATTGCCAAAAGATGAAAAGCTGGCATTTCTAAAAACACGCAATCCTTCAATGGGAACTTCTGCTAAGTTTAAAGTCACCCTTGGAATTATGCCTTCCTACGCCAACACAGATAATGGATTGAAGGTTGAAGCCGTTTTAGATGGAAAAGCAGCCATGAAAGCAGGAATGAAAGACGGAGACATCATCACACAAATTGGAGATTATCCTGTTAAAGAAATTCAAACTTATATGGAAGCTTTGGGGAAATTCAATAAAGGGGATAAAACCAAAGTGAAGCTGATTAGAGATAAAGAAGTGATGGTTCTGGAGGTTGAGTTTTAAATTAGTAAGCATAAGAGATTTTTGCTGGTAATATCTGATAGCTTCGCTGAGCTCAATGTTTATTTCACGGAGCTCACGGAGGTTGTTGCACGGAGGTCGCAGAGGTTTTGCTGTTAATTGCTGTTGACTTCGCTGCGCTCAATGTTTATTTCACAGAGCTCACGGAGATTGTTGCACGGAGGTCGCAGAGTTTTGCTGTTAATTGCTATTGACTTCGCAGCGCTCAATTTTATAAAAACAGAGTTCTCTGCGGTTACTGAGCTTGTAGAAGTGAGTTTATGGCACTGAGTGCACAGAAAAACTCTTTTTTATGCTTTTGCAATTATGTTTTCTTTACTTAAAAATTTAACATGGAGTTTTAGGAAGTTGTTTTACGGAGGGCATTGAAAAAACTCAGTGTACTTCGTGCATCAACCTCTGTGTTCTCTGTGCCAAAAAAACTTAGCATAAAGAGAACTAAAAAATCTACTTCTTTGAAAAACAACCTTTGTGTCCTCTCCGCACGAAAAGGCATAAAAAAACCAATCCCCACCATAGGCGAGGATTGGAGAAACAATAAAATTAACCTAACCTTAACTTTCTATTGTTTTTTTCACCATAAGGTGAAGGAAACAAGTTCCTAATGCAACATTACTAACAATTAAAACTTAAACAAATGTAAATAAAACAATTTACTTACATCGCAGTTTTTTATATTAACATGTACCTGTTGAAAATTAACTAGTTATGTAAAAAATGTAACTTAATTAACCGTTTATCTACTTACAAAAAAGGAGAATTAAACCTTATTTTTAGGTATTAATACCCATTAGAACGCATAGCTATTTTTTTCAATCAGTTTTAAAGCAATACGCTGGCGTGCATTTTTTGAATTCAGAGGTAACACTTTAGTAAATCTTCTCATTCCCATGAGCATCATTTTTTGTTCATCACCTTCAGTAAATGCATTAATAGCATTTTTACCAGACACAAGTATTCTATCTGCAGCATCATTGATATAAACCTGCATCATATCATATTGTAAAGCCGTTTCAGCTTCTCCTTTAAGGTTTCTTAATTTCTCAACGCGCAACTGAACAGATTCACAGATATATAACTCAATCAACATATCTGCAATGTCCATGAGTATTTCTTGTTCCTTGGAAAGTGTAAGCATTAGTTTCTGAACTGCAGCTCCAGCAACCATTAAAACTGCTTTTTTAAATCCAGCAATGGCTCTTTTCTCTGCTGCAAAAGGACTTTCATCTAATTCGCCAAATTCAGGAATTGCCATTAATTCAGAAGCAACATCCATAGCTGGTCCCATCAAATCTAATTCACCTTTCATGGCGCGTTTCAACATCATGTCAATGGTTAACATTCTGTTAATCTCATTGGTACCTTCAAATATTCTGTTAATACGCGCATCACGGTAAGCTCTGTCCATTGGTGCCTCGGCTGAATAACCCATTCCTCCGAAAATCTGTACACCTTCATCTACTACATAATCTAATACTTCCGAACCATGTACCTTCATAATGGCACATTCAACCGCAAATTGCTCCACACTTTTCAATTTAGCTTTGGCTGTGTCCATGCCATTAGCCACTAAATCGGCATAAGCATCGTCTATATTCTGACCAATTCTGTACAAAGCCGATTCACATGCAAAAGTGCGAATGGATTGCTCAGCGAGTTTATAACGAATCGCGCCATATTTAGAAATCGGTCTGCCAAACTGCTCGCGCTCATTTGCATAATTTACAGAGGTAGTTATTGATTGTTTACAACCACCCACCGCAGCAGCGGCTAATTTTATTCTTCCGATATTCAAGATATTTACAGCTATCTTGAATCCGCTCTGTCTTTCGGAAAGTAAATTTTCAACTGGAACCTGACAATCATTAAAGAAAACCTGTACAGTTGAAGAACCTTTAATTCCCATTTTCTTCTCTTCTTCATTGAATGAAATACCTGGAAAGTCTCTTTCTACAATGAATGCACTTAGATTTTCGTCATCATCAATCTTAGCAAAAACTGTAAAAACATGGGCAAATCCACCATTGGTAATCCACATTTTTTGACCTGTAATGGAATAAAATTTACCATCAGCACTTAAAACTGCTTTTGTTTTTCCACTGTTAGCGTCTGAACCAGAACCAGGTTCAGTTAAACAATAAGATGCTTTCCATTCTCCTGTTGTTAATTTGGGAATGTATTTTTGTTTTTGAGCTTCGTTACCATAATACAATATTGGTAAAGTACCAATACCAGTATGCGCCGAAAGGGCAACCGCAAAGGAAAATCCAGCACCAGCTACCTCAGCAACAAGCATAGATGTATTAAAATCTTTACCAAATCCGCCAAATTCTTCAGGAACAGAAACACCCATCAAGCCTAATTCTCCAGCTTTTGTCATGATATCATTCATTAAACCTGGCTCCATTTTATCAATTCTATCGAGGTTTGGATAGACTTCCGCCAGTAAAAAATCTCTGCAAGATTGAGCAATCATTAATTGCTCTTCTGTCCATTCTTCAGGAATAAAAATATCATTTGCTTCGGTGGTTTTGATTAAAAATTCACCTCCTTTAATTGCGATTTTATTGCTAGTTTCCATGATTATATTGAGTTTAATGCTGTTTTTAAAATATTTCGAAAATTCCTGCTGCGCCTTGTCCCGTTCCAACACACATGGTAACCATGCCGTATTTTTGGTTTCGGGTTTTCATTTCATTCATCAGTTGCACAGTTAATTTTGCACCTGTGCAACCTAATGGATGTCCTAATGCGATAGCTCCACCATTTACATTTACAATTTCAGGATTGATGTCTAATGTTCTTAAAATGGCCAATGACTGAGAAGCAAATGCCTCATTTAATTCTATTTGTTGAATGTCGCTTAATTTCATTCCTGCGCGTTCTAGTGCTTTGGGAATGGCGTAAATAGGTCCAACACCCATAATTCTTGGTGGCAATCCAGCTACACCATAACTAACCATTCTTGCAATGGGTTTTAGGCCTAATTCATTCACCATTTTTTCTGACATTACCAGCACAAATGCTGCTCCATCAGATGTTTGAGAAGAATTGCCTGCAGTAATAACACCGTCGGCAGCAAAAACAGGTTTCAACTTTGCGAGTTTATCCACTGTAGTATCTGCTCTAGGACCTTCATCTTTTTTTACAAAGTTTACCCGGGTTTTGCGCTTTTCCTTTTCATCTAAATAAACTTCTTCCACATTAATTGGGACAATTCCAGAAGCAAACTTACCATCGGAAATTGCTGCTGCTGCTTTCATATGTGAATGGAAGGAGAATTCATCCTGGTCAGCGCGGCTCACATTGTATTCTTTGGCCACAGCTTCTGCTGTTAAACCCATTCCCCAGTAATAATCGGGATTGTTTTTTGCTACTTCGTAATTGGGAACTACTCGCCAGCCTCCAAAAGGAATGGGCGACATGCATTCAACACCACCTGCAATGATGCAATCTGCCATTCCTGCTTGAATTTTAGCAGTTGCTATGGATATTGTTTCCAAACCAGATGCGCAGTAACGATTCACGGTCATTCCAGGAACCTTATCGGTTTTTAATCCCATCAATGATATCATTCTGGCAATGTTTAATCCTTGCTCTGCCTCAGGTGTAGCGTTCCCAACTATCACGTCATCTACCCTGTCTTTATCCAAACCGGGCACAGATTTCATTAAATGTTGAATAACTGCAGCTCCCAAATCGTCGGGGCGCATAAAACGAAAAACGCCTCTTGGAGCTTTTCCTACGGGTGATCTAAATCCTGCTACTATATATGCTGTTGTCATCGTATAAGTGAATAAGGTTAATAATCAGTTTCTGAGAACTTTACCAGACGTTAAGATACTTTGAATGCGTTCCAAGGTTTTCTTTTCACCGCAAAGGCTTAAAAATGCTTCTCTTTCTAAATCGAGTAAATATTGCTCGGAAACTTCTGTTGGAGCTGATAAATCTCCTCCGCAAAGCACGTATCCTAATTTTTCTGAAATCTTTTTGTCGTGTTCAGAAATGTAGTGTCCACTGAACATGGTATTTGCACCTGCGTAAACCATTCCCAAACCAGATCTACCTAGCACTTTCACATCTTTGCGCATTACAGGTTTTGTATAACCTGCATCTGCAATTTCGAGCACGGCACGTTTTGCTTCTGCTATCAATCTGTTCTGATTTAAAACTACCACATCGTGACCTTTTCTAAGGATGCCAAGGTCGAAAGCTTCGGCAGCTGAAGTGCTCACCTTTGCCTGACCTATTGTTAAGAATTTTTCTCTTAAGGAAGGAAGTAAAATTTCTCCATCTTTAAAATTATCGGACAGGCGCAATGCAAATTCTTTAGAACCGCCGCCAGCTGGAATTAATCCAACACCAAATTCAACCAAACCAATATAAGTTTCAGCAGCGGCAACGACTTTATCGGCGTGTAAATTCATTTCGCAACCACCACCTAAAGTTAATCCATGTGGAGCTGTTACCACTGGAATTCCTGAGTAACGTATGCGCATTACCGTATTTTGAAAAGCACGAATAGAAAAATCAATTTCTTCCCATTCTTGCTCAACAGCCATCATGAAAACCATTGCCAGATTTGCTCCGGCAGAGAAATTGGGTCCATCATTTCCTATTACCAAACCACGAAAATCCTTCTCACCTATTTCAATTGCTTTTTGAATGCCTTGTAAGACCTCTGTGCCGATGGAATTCATTTTAGTATGAAATTCCAAGTTCAAAACACCATCACCTAAATCGAAAACCGTAGCACCTGCATTTTTCCATACAGTTTTAGAACTTCTGATATTATCTAGAATGATAAAATCTTCATAACCAGGAATTGATTTATAAGTTTTGGATGCGATATCGTAACACAATTTCTTTCCATTTTCAATTTTATAGAAACTTTGATTTCCAGCAGCTTGCATTTCTTTTAACCAAACTGGTAATGACGCATTTTCCGTTTCCATGGCAGAAATTGCTTCATTAAAACCTATAAAATCCCAGCTTTCAAAAGGACCAGCTTCCCAACCAAAACCAGCTTTCATGGCTTCGTCTATTTGATAAATATTATCAGAAATTTCAGGGATTCTGTTTGCTACATAAGCGAAAAGTCCATAAAACATTTCCCTGTAAAATTCTCCTGCTTTGTCTTTTCCTTTGATTAGAACTTTATACCGTTCGCTTAGTTTTTCAATGGGTTTAGCAGCTTCTAAGGTCGCGAATTTTGCTTTTTGTTGCGTTCTGTATTCCAGTGTATTTAAATCGAGGGCTAAAATTTCACTTTTCCCATTTTCGAGTTTTACTTTTTTGTAAAAGCCTTGACCTGTCTTATCTCCCAGCCATTTATTTTCATTGATTTTACTTACATAATCTGGCAAATCGAATAATTCTTTTCTTTCATCGTTCAAACAATTGGCTTTCAATCCTTTTGCAACATTTACCAGGGTATCTAAACCAACCACATCTGTAGTTCTGAAAGTGGCAGATTTTGGTCGACCAAGTGCTGGGCCTGTCAACTTATCAACTTCTTCAACAGTAAAGTTCATTTTCTTTACGGCGTGAAACAATGCAAGAATGCTGAACACACCGATCCTATTGGCAATAAATGCAGGCGTATCTTTACACAAAACAGTTGTTTTACCTAAGTACAAATCCCCGTAATGCATTAAGAAATCAATTACTTCCGAATTGGTTTTTGGTGTTGGGATTATTTCTAATAAGCGCAAATATCTTGGCGGATTAAAAAAGTGTGTTCCACAGAAATGCGCTGCAAAATCTTCACTTCGGCCTTCAGTCATTAAATGAATTGGAATTCCACTGGTATTAGATGTGATAAGCGTTCCGGGCTTTCTAAACTTTTCTACTTGCTCGAAAATTTGTTGCTTAATGTCGACCCTTTCTACCACAACTTCAATTATCCAATCTACAGCTGCAATTTTAGGCATATCATCAGTAAAATTGCCTGTTTTAATCAATTTTGCAACATTTACATGGTATACTGGTGAAGGTGAAGATTTCAACGCAAATGCTAATGCATCATTTACAATTCTATTCTTTACTTCAGGAGAATCGAGCAATAACTTTTTTGCAGTTTCGGCTTCATTTAGCTGGTTTGGAGCAATATCGAGTAAAAGCACTTCCACACCAATATTAGCGAAATGGCAGGCAATACGGGAACCCATCACACCTGAGCCGAGCACAGCAACTTTACGAATGGTTCGCTTTATCATATAATTAGGGTTTATTAACATCTGTTGTTTGTTGAATGATGGCCGCAACTTCAAAGAAAATGGCCAATTTCTCAGAACTTACTTTATCGAATACAAGGTTGTTAAATTTCTTCACACTTTGACGAGCAATCTCTCTTTTTTCTTTGCCTTTTTCGGTTAAAAAAATCCGAACAGAGCGTTTATCAGCAGTGTCGGCTTCTCTGTAAATCAATTTTGTTTCTTCTAATGATTTTAACATTCGGGTAAGACTTCTTGCTTCCAGGCCAATGAGCGGAGCTATTTTGGTAGCTGGCGTTCCTTCTTTTGCATCTATGTTGAGCAATACGTAACCGATTGATGTAGTAATACCTTCTGTTGCAGCAATGTTGTTATACATTCTATTGATGGCATGCCATGCAGTTTTAATGGTATAACAAATTGTTTCTGCTCTTTTCATCGGGGTAAATCTATAAAAATATTTGTTATGCATGCATACTAATTAACTTATTTTAACAGAAAATAAATCAGCTATCTTTGCGCATGCATTTGAAAGAGCTCCAACTCATAAACTTTAAGAATTATGAATCAGCTACCATGCATTTTGATGAATCTGTTGTAGTTTTTACAGGTAAAAATGGTTCAGGAAAAACCAATTTATTAGATGCCATCCACTATTTATGTGCTTGCAAAAGTTTTATCAATCCTATTGACACCCAAAACATTTTACATGAAGCGCCATTTTTTGTGGTTCAAGGAAGTTTTGAAAACAACGATAAAACCGAGGCCATTTATTGCGGATTAAAAAGAGGTCAAAAGAAGATTTTCAAGAAAAATGGAAAAGATTATGAGCGATTGGCGGAGCACATAGGACAATTTCCTCAAGTAATTATTTCACCTTCCGATGCCACCATTATATTAGAAGGAAGCGAAGAACGCAGGCGCTGGATGGATAGTGTAATTGCACAGTACAACAGAAATTACCTTGATAAACTTATACAATATAACCGCATTGTTGCGCAAAGAAACGCAGGATTAAAACAGGGCAATTTAACCGATGAATTGCTGGATATTTTAGACATGCAATTGCCAGATAAAGGAAATTATATTCATGCACAGCGCATTGCTTTTATAGAACAAATTCAACCTTTGTTTCACCATTATTATGAATGGATTAGCGGAAATGCGGAGGCAGTGAAACTGGAATACGATAGCCAGCTGAACAACCAAAAGTTTGAAGATGCCTTGTTGCAAGCAAGACAAAAAGACCGCATGATGCAATATTCAACTTTAGGTGTTCATAAAGATGAATTACAAATGAAAATGAATGGTTTTCCTTTGAAGAAGTATGCGAGTCAAGGTCAACAAAAGTCGTTTATGATTGCATTAAAATTGGCTCAGTTCGATATTCTTGCTAAAGAAAAAGGGTTGAAACCATTGTTATTGCTCGATGATATTTTTGATAAGCTTGATGAGCAGCGAACTACCGCCTTGATGAAACTGGTAAGTCAGCAACATTTTGGACAAATATTCATAACTGATGCACATGTTGAAAGAGTTGCCGAAATCCTTCGGGGAATTAACTGTAGCTTTGCGCACTTTTTAGTAGAACAAGGAAGTATTACCAGAAATGAAGCGTAAAAGCAACGAGAACAGCGTGTCGGAACTCATAGAACTATTCATGAATCAATATGGATTGGGCAAGAAATATGGGGAATTTAAGTTGCTGCAAGCCTGGTCGCAAATGATGGGACCCATGATAGCCAACAGAACTACAGATTTGAGAATTGTGAATGATGTATTGATTGTTCAATTGAACTCTGCTTCGCTGAAAAGTGAATTGAGTTATGCCAAAACGAAGATTGTAGAGCGCTTGAACGAAGCTGCGGGTAAAGTTGTAATACAAGACATTATTTTTCAATAAATGACAGATTTCAAAAAACCTGCAGAAGCGCCCATTTGGAAGGTTATTCTGGCATTTGGCATTATTTACATTGTTTGGGGAAGCACTTATTATTACATTCAGGAAGCTGTAAAAGGATTTCCACCATTTATTTTGGGAATGTTGCGCTTTTTAATTGCTGGTGGATTAATGATGAGTTGGGCTATTTACAGAAAAGAAAAGCCTTTTCAGTTGTCGTATATACTTCCTGCTGCGGTTTGTGGATTTTTATTGTTGAATGTAGGGAATGGTTCTGTTATTTGGATTGAACAAAGTGTAGCCAGCGGAATTGTGGCTGTGATGCTATCATCTGGTCCTTTGTGGTTTGTGTTGTTTGATTACCCGAAATGGAAAAGCAATTTCACAAACGGATACATCATTACAGGCTTGCTGATTGGTTTCGCGGGAATTGTATTGCTTTTCTGGGAGCATATTCAACAGCAACAAGCACTTTCACAGGAAATACCCATTTTAACTTTATTTCTGCTCCTCCTCGCCCCTGCTTCATGGTCGATGGGTTCTTTATATTCAAAATACAAAACTGGAAAAACGCCTGCAACGGTTAATATCAGTTGGCAAATGATTGTTGCTGGACTTATTTTTGTGCCCGCAACATTTATTCACAACGAATGGACAGGATTTAACTGGAGCACCATTTCGGGAGCTTCTTGGTTTGCACTTTGGTACTTGGTAATAATGGGTTCTATCATAGGTTTCAGCGCCTTTGTATGGTTGCTGAGCGTAAGGCCTGCAGCACAAGTGAGCACGAATGCTTATGTAAATCCTGTAGTTGCGGTTTTAATTGGAGTTTTTATTGGAAACGAGCATGTTTCGGCCACACAGATTATTGGTTTGTTGGTAGTATTGGGAAGTGTGGCTTTGATAAATGTGGGGAGCAATCGGGGGAAGTGAAAAGTTGAAAGTTAAAAGTATAAAGGGGAAAGTTGTCAATGCCTAAATAACGTTGACTGTTTTTTCACTTCACTTTTTACATTTAACTTCATTTAATCTTTAATGCAACGAATTGAAATTCCATTTCGTTTATTATAGTCGACTCTGGTTACATTTCCATTAAGATAATTCATGGATCTTAACCATGCATTATCTGTTAAGAGAAAATATTCTGTAGAGCTCCAAAAGTTACCAAAGTAACCAGCATTTATGAAATTAGCATCGATGTTACTAAAGATACCACCAGGGAGTGCTGAAAAACCACTTTCATTGGTGGCTAAACTATTTGATAAACCCCAACCATTAACAGTCTTCATCTTTACTCCTTGTCCAATTGCACCTAAATAATCTCTAAGAATTATCCATTCAGCATCAGTTGGTACATGCCATCCTGTAGGGCAAACATTTCTTGAATCAACAGTTGTAAACCAATTGTACAATTTACCATAAATTGAATCATTAGTCACACTATTATTGTAATTGCACCATGCAGGTGTAGTTAATTGGTTCCATGCTAAGTTAGTAGTAACATTGGGAATCTCCGAACCGTCAGTAAAATGAGCTGTTTTTAAATTTTCAGCCATCCACCATTGATCTCCGATTAATACAGTTTCGTAAATATTTCCATCTACATCTGCAACCGCACCAAACATAGTTGAGCAGGTAGTAATATTTTCAGCATTTGCTCCCGTGCTATCGACTTGTAATGTTATCATTTCACTCACTTTGATAGAATCAAGATTGGTGATATTATAACCACGAATAACATACTCGCCCAATGAACAAGTTTGAATGTTAAATGAACCGTATTGAGTAATAAAAATCTGAGGTCCCATTTTAACATAGCCTGAATCAACTGGTTGTCCAACGCAGTTTAAAACAGTTCCTGCAATTGGATATCGCCCACTTAAACTTGCTGTAATTAAATTGTTGAGAGGTTGTGTTGAACTAGCAATTGTTTCGGTATGTGCCAATGCCCAATCATTTGTCGAGCTACAAGTTAGATTTACATTTAATGTTAAATTTTGGTTTTTAGGAACTCTGCAGGTAAATGTACCTTCTGCATTTGTATAAATAACTCCTGTACCTAAAGTTGGAGAAATCACATTTATCTGCGCATCTGAAACTGGAGTTCCGCCAACAGTATTTACAGCACCATGAAAATCGTTGAAATTTTCTGGTCTATCACAATTCCACCAAGAAAAGTGACTTGCTGCGCCAATGTATTGTGTTCCTTGTTTTTGAGCTTCGCCTTCGTGTTTCCAATAACCGAGGAGTTCGTCGAAGCTCCACCAGTCGATAGTTGCTGGAGCTTCGGCTTGCAAGTCCGTTGGAATGTTGAAGGTCAAAGTAGCGGAAACACCGTTTGCCAAATGGAGTTCATTCATGTTGTCATCTCTGAGTTCTATGGATGCCATACCAAATGAGCGCAATAATCTTAAAGAATCATTCATTCCACCCAATAATTCACCTGGCATTTGGTCGTACATAATAGGTGAAGTTGGGTCTAAGGCGGCTGCAAATACACGAACAGTTCCAGAGTATGGTTGTCCGTTAAGTTGAATGGCATTGGCAGGAAAAGTAAGTTGTAACAATCCTGAAGTTACCGTACCGCCTGCCATAGCGCTAAATGTACCCGATTGGGTCATGGTTAAGAGTTGCACATTTACGCGGTTGCTGCCACTTTCTAAAGGTAAAAAGCTGCGAGAAGCTTGGTGGAAACCCGGTTTGGTGATGCTGATGTACCCAAGTTTGTCGTACACCATAATGTTGTTGAGGAAGAATACGCCATTTGGGTCTGTGCGGGTTTCTTCGCCGCCGTATGGAGAACGCACAATGGCATTCATTTCAGGAGCGCCGGTTGGTCCTCGCACCACGCCCATTACACTGGCAGTGCGCAGGTTGCCTAATTGTGAAGGATCGAGCGCAGTTCCATCGGTATGGGTAATGCTATCAATTTGCACAACAGGAATTTGACTCACAAAACCGTTGAACTGAATTACCCGCATAGTGCGCTGCCCATCGATTTCGGCAGTTTCTACCTTATCAATTAAAGCAGTAGGAATGCGCAATACAGGTAAGTTGTGGCGATAGATGTTTTTGAGGGTTTGGGCGGGGAGCTGTGTAAATAATGCCAAGCCAATAAGAACGAGAAAGTGTAATTTTTTCAGCATTATCAAGATATTTTTAAAATTATTTTTTAAGCTAAAAGTAGAATAAATTCCTTTTAAATTGTGGTTATCGTTTCCATTTTGCAGGATTGAGCGATGTATGAAGAACCGCTCTTACAACAAAATTAAAATTTGGCTCATTTAAGGTATAATGTATCATATAAGGGAATTTCTTCATTGGTAAACATAATACTTCATCGTATCTAACTGCATAAAATGGAGATTTTTCTAAAGATAAAAATAGCTTGTTTAAAGCTTGTTCGAATTTTATTCCCAAACCAGATTGTTCATTTTCATAATAATCAATAGCATCTTGAATATCAATCAATGCATCTGGCTCTAATATAATTTCAAACTTATGCTCACTCATTTTTAAAATGAAGCTGTTTTCTTGCTGCTTTCCATGAAATTAGTTCTTCAGGCTTACTTTTTTTTATTCGCTCTCTTACTAAGTCTTTATGATCTTCAGGAATATTCTGCTCTTCCTCAATTGAAAAGCCAAGCTTCTCAACTAATTGTTTAAAAAAAACCAATTGTTCATTTGGAAGCTTGATTGTAATTTGTTTCATAGAAAAAGATTAATCTTCAAATTTAAAAAATTATTGATGTCTTTATTTCAATTATAGTAAATTTTGATTAGTCTTTAAATATTGAATTACCTGCAAGGTGCGCTGACCGTCAATTTCGGCAGTTTCGACTTTATCAATAAAAGAAGTAGGAATGCGCAAAACCGGCAGGTTGTGGCGGTAGATGTTCTTAAGAGTTTGGGCGTCAACCTGCAGCCCCATGATTATCATGATAAATCCAAGAAAAAGTATGTGTTTTTTCAAGTTTAATTTGATTTGAAAATACCTTTCAACTTTTCACTTTCATCTAAACTCAATTCCTCACGCAACGAACTGAAAATCCGGCTCGCTTATTCATATCATCCCGATAAATATCTCCAGAAGTGTGATTCAGGAAGCGGGTATAAACCCAATCTGCATCGATTTCTGTAGATGTCCAAAATAAAGCAGCAGTATTCAAATTGTAAGAGTATTGATTCCAATAGTTGCGGTAGCCTCCTGGCAAAGCAGAAAATCCCGTCTCGTTGGTTGCATCCGTGTTTGGCGCACTCCAGCCAGTTACAGATTTCAATTTACCGCCGACAATGTGGCTTTGCACTTCGCCAAGCGTATCGGGAAAATACAAAGGGTCTATAAAACCAATCATGGTATTCCACTCTGCGTCAGAAGGCACATGCCATCCAGCTGGACATAAATTTCGGGTATCAACCGTAGCGTACCACTTGTAAAGCTTTCCGTATACTTGGCCTGAGTTAATACTGTTGTTATAATAGCACCAGGCACCAGAGGTCGATGCCATCCAAGCGGTATTGTCGGTTAAATTTGGAATTGAGTCGCCATTGGCATAAAATGCAGTTCTCAGATTTTGGGCCATCCACTCTTGATTACCGATGAGCACCGTGGTGTAATTATTTCCTTCGATATCTGCAACAGCTCCCAGAAAAAGAGAACACGCTTGTAAGGCTCCTGCCTCTGCTCCTGAAGGACCTACTTGAATTGAATACAAAGCACTGGATCTAACAGAATCAGGAATGGAAGTGTCGTAACCTTGAAGAAAAAAATCTCCTTGCGTGCAACTTGGAATGAGAAAATCAGCCCCATCGGTTAAGAAAATTTGGAAGCCTCGTTTCACATAACCAGATTCAACAGGTTGTCCTGCACAATTCACCACTTGGCCCGTTATTGGAAAATATCCAGTTAATTGAACCGTGAATGTGTCTAAAATTGAATCGACTCCACTTGCAATGTTTTCTGTATATACAACTGCCCATGCATTTATTGTATCGCAAACAAGGTGAATATTCATGGTCAACAATTGGTTTTTAGGCACTCTGCCACTGAACTCTCCTGCGGAATTGGTGTAGGTAATTGAGGTACCTAATGTTGGGGAAAACACTTCGATCATCGCCTCCGAAACAGGATTTCCTTGGGTTGAATAAACCGTGCCGTGAAATTCATTGAACGTTGATGGTAAATCAAGGTTCCACCAAGAAAAGTGACTGGCTAAGCCAACGTAATCATTATTTTGTTTCTGGGCTACACCTTCATGAATCCAATAACCTAAATTTTCATCAAAGCTCCACCAGTCGATGCTTGCAGGGGCCTCGGCTTGAAGTTCTGAAGGAATATCGAAAATGAGCGTTGCCGAAAAACCCGGACGTAATTGCAATTCATTCATATTGGCATCGCGCAATTCGATACTTGCCATTCCGAAGGAGCGCAAGAAACGAATAGAATCGTTTATGCCACCCAAAAGCTCTCCTGGCATTTGGTCGAACATCGAAGTGGAGCTGGGATTTAAAGCCTGGGCAAACACCCGAACAGAGCCTGTATATGGTTGTCCGTTGAGTTGGATGGCATTGGAAGGAAAGTTCAATTGAAGCAATCCTGAAAAAACCGTTCCGCCTGTTTTTGCGTTGAAAGTGCCTGACTGCGTCATCGGCAAGAGTTGCACATTTACGCGATTACTACCAGTATCTAAAGGCAAAAAGCTGCGAGAACCTTTGTGGAAACCAGGGCGTTCTATTGTTACAAACCCTTGTTTTTCGTAAACCAAAATATCGTTCAGCAAAAATACCCCATTAGGGTCCGTGCGGGTTTCTTCTCCACCAAAAGGAGAACGCACCAAGGCATTGAAAACCGGAGCATTGTTTTGATCTCGCACCACACCAACTAAACTTGCTGTTCTCAATTGCCCAAGTTGTGCAGGATTGATTGCTGTTCCATCTGTATGGGTGATGCTGTCTATCTGAGAAACTGGCACTTCATTAACAAAACCATCAAACTGTAAAACATGCATTACTTTTTGTCCATCTAAATCAATAGTTTCAACTTTGTCGATTAAGGCAATAGGAATGCGCAATACCGGCTGATTATGACGGTAAATGTTTTTAAGGGTTTGGGCTTGAAACTGAAACCCCAACGCCATGAATAAAAACCCAAGAAGGAATAAACTCTTTTTCATTTATAGTTAGATTTATACTTGCAAACAAAATTCACTTTTAACTCAATACTTTCCCTTTTTTACTTTTAACTTTATACTTTATACTCCCCTAATCCTTCATACAACGAACAGACGCCCCTGAATTGACACTAAAATTTGTCATTCTATTAATTGCTCCACTATTGTAATTAATGAGTCTAAACCAAGGAGCTGCTGGACCGTTTAGCGTGGAACTCCACCAATTACCGTTGTTGTTTATTAAATAAAATGTACCATACCCATCACGGTGTCCTCCAGGTTTACCTGTGAATCCGCTTTCATTGGTTGCCAATGCATTTGGAGGAGTCCATCCAGTTAAGGCCTTCATTTTACCTCCAGCAATGGTTTGTCCGCCCAATGAATCAGCTAAAGCTGTCCATTCAGCATCCGTAGGGACATGCCAACCGGCAGGACACAAACCACTGGTGTCTGAAACGCAATACCAGTTATACAATTTTCCAAAAGTATTCTCATAGGTTGGATTATGCTGAAAGTGGCACCAAGCAGGAATTGTATCTGTCCAAGAAGCGTTAGCAACTAAGTTAGAAATCACCGAACCATTTCTAAAATGAGCAGTTTTTAAATTTTCGGCCATAATCCAGCGCCCACCAATAAGCACTGTAGAATAGATGTTTCCATCTATATCGCTTACAGTTCCATAAACTTCTTCGCACACCTCTATACTTCCAGCATTGGCTCCAGTATTTTCAACGTTTATTGATAAATACTCGCTAACACGAACCGAATCAGGATTTGATGCATCGAAACCGCGAATGTTATTTTCACCTAATGTGCATGTGAGATAAGAAAAAGCTCCTGATGAATCAGCCGAATAAATTTGGCTTCCCATTCTTACATAACCAGCTGTAACAGGTTGGCCTTGACAGTTTAACAGTGTTCCCGAAATGGGATAGTAACCAGTTAGACTGGCAGTATACGTTTCAATAATTGGGTCAATGCCACTTGAAATAGTTTGGGAATAAGCCAAAGTCCAATCGCTAGCTGTATAGCAAGTTAGATAAATTTCAAGATTTAGACTTTCATTCTTTGGAACCCTGCAGTTAAACTCACCAAATGCATTGGTATAAACAACACCAGTACCCATGGTAGGTGAAATAAACCTTATTTGCGCATTTGAAATAGGGTTTCCATCTTCTGAATTTACTGTTCCACTGTAATTTACAAAATCAGCCGGCACATCGCAATTCCACCAAGAAAAGTGACTTGCTGAACCGATGTACTGTGTGCCTTGTTTTTGCGCTTGTCCTTCGAGTTTCCAATATCCAAGTACTTCGTCAAAACTCCATAAATCAATCACATCAGGAGAATTGGCTTGTAAGGAAGTTGGAATCGTAAAACGCATGGTTGCTGAAACGCCCGTAGCCAATTGAAGTTGCTGCAAATCATACGTACGCAGTTCAATAGCTGCCATTCCAAAAGAGCGCAACAAACGCAAAGAATCGTTCATACCACCGAGTAATTCGCCGGGCATTTGGTTAAACATCCTATTGGACGTAACATCCAGCGCTTTTGCATACACTATAACTTGTCCTGTATACGACTGACCATTTAGCTGGATGGAATTTGGCGGGAATGTCAATTGCAAAGAACCTGCATTCACAACTCCACCATTAGCATTTACAAAGAATCCTGCAGAAACCATTGGCATTAACTCAACATTAACCTGATTTAGAGATTCTTCATTTGGCAAAAAACTTCGCGAACCTTGGTAATATCCGGGCTTTTCTATGGTGATATACCCTAAATTATCGTAAACAACAATATTGTTAAGGTAAAAAACACCATTGGCATCGGTGCGGGTTTCTTCTCCTCCGTAAGGTGAACGCACAATAGCCATGTTAATGGGTGCATTGCCTGTATCACGCACCACGCCCATCACACTCGCTGTGCGTAGGTTTCCCAATTGTGCTGGATCGAGCGCAGTTCCGTCGGTATGGGTAATGCTATCTATTTGCGCAACCGGAATCTGGCTCACAAAACCATTTAACTGAATTACCCGCAAAGTCCGCTGACCGTCGATTTCGGCAGTTTCTACCTTATCAATTAAAGCAGTGGGAATGCGTAATACTGGCAGGTTGTGGCGGTAGATGTTTTTGAGGGTTTGGGCGGGGAGTTCTGCGAAAATACTCAAACAGATTAGGAGTATTGTGGCGGTGAGGTTTTTCATGGGCTTTATGTTAGTATAAAGTTGAAAGTAGAAAGTAGAAAGGGGCAAGTTGGGAGTATAAAGTTAAAAGTATAAAGTTAAAAGGAGGAGATCTTTGGGAAGTTGAAAGTGTTGATTTCAATTAAGTGTATAGTTTATCTTGTCTTACAAAACTGCTTGTTTAGCGTTTGCGGGTCTAATCTCAAATCCAGGATCATCAATAGAAACCAAAGAAATAGTATGTGTTTTTTCATGTTTAATTTGATTTGAAACTCACTTTCAACTTTTTACTTTATTCTTTTCACTTGATATTTTTTACTTTCAACTTTATACTTTGAACTCAATACCGTTTACTTTTTACTCCATTTAATCCATGATACAACGGACAGAATAACCACTATTCTTATAATTTGAAGACCTACTTGATGCTGGAGTTGATATAAACAGAGAGCGAAACCAAGCTTTTGTAGTAACACTAGACTCTGTAGAGCTCCACCAGTAGCCTTCGCTACCAACTCCGTAAAATAGTCCATTTTGATGGCTTCGAGTACCACCAGGGAGACCTGAAAAACCAGTTTCGTTATTAGCCCCAAAATTTTCCGAACCCCAGCCTGTAATCGATTTCATTTTCCCTCCTGCAATGTTACTTTGGACACCACTATTTGATGGATTGTAAGCAGGATGAATAAAGCCAATTAGGGTATTCCATTCCTCATCTGTCGGAACATGCCAATTCGTAGGGCAAACATTGCGCGGATCAGCTACAGCAAACCAATTATACAACTTGCCATATAAGGTATCATTAATTGTATTGTTTGAATAGTTAGACCATGCCGGAGTAGTTATCTGAGTCCAACCGCTATTAATTGTTACATTTTGAATTTGTGAACCCTCGGAAAATGTTTCTGTTTTAAGGTTCTCTGCCATCCATTTTTGGCTCCCTATTATAACTGTTGTATAAATGTTACCATCAATGTCCGCAACAATCCCATAAATTTCTGAACAAGCTTCAATATTTCCTATTTCAATACCATCATTATCTACAAAAACAGAATTTAAAGTACTTACTTTAACTGAATCTGGAATAGAGGTATCAAAACCTTGAATTTGGTAATTACCTGTAGAGCAAGTTTGAATAGTAAACTCTCCATTTTCAGTAATAAATATCTGAGACCCAATTTTTACATATCCAATTGCAACAGGCTGTCCTGAACAATTTACAACAGTTCCCGAAATAGGATAATAATTACTTATTTCGGCCGTATAAGATCCGACTATTGAATCTTGTTCGCTGGTAATTGTTTCAGAATGCGCTAAAACCCAATCATTAGTGCTGTTACATGTGAGATTTACATTTAAAGTTAAACTTTGGTCTTGAGGAACTCTGCAAGTGAATGTTCCATCGGAATTGGTATAAATAGTTCCTGAGCCCAATGTTTGAGAAATAATTTTAATCTGTGCATCTGAAATTGGGCTGCCGCTAGAAGTGTTTACTACACCTTGAAAATTATTGTAGTATTGAGGTATATCCCAATTCCACCAAGAAAAATGACTTGCTAAGCCAACATATTTATTTCCTTGTCGTTGCGCTACCCCTTCGTGTTTCCAATAGCCAAGCGTTTCGTCAAAGCTCCACCAGTCGATAGTTGCTGGCGCATCGGCTTGCAAAGTGGTTGGAATGTTAAATTTAAGTGTAGCGGATTGTCCATTTGCCAATTGCAATTCGTTCATGCTGGCATCACGAAGTTCTATAGACGCCATTCCAAATGAGCGGAGTAAACGCAAAGAATCGTTCATACCTCCTAACAATTCACCAGGCATTTGGTCGAACATTTCGGGTGCTGTTGGGTCTAAAGCTTGGGCATAAACATTTACAGTTCCTGTGTAAGGTTGTCCGTTAAGTTGAATGGAATTTGCAGGAAATGTAAGTTGCAATGATCCTGAAGTAACCGTTCCACCTGCTGTTGCTATGAATGTACCCGATTGGGTCATAGTTAAGAGTTGCACATTTACCCGATTGCTGCCTGTTTCGAGTGGTAAAAAGCTGCGCGAACCTTGGTGGAATCCCGGTTTGGTAATGGTGATGTAACCAAGTTTGTCGTACACCAAAATGTTATTCAAGAAAAATACACCATTTGCGTCGGTGTGGGTTTCTTCTCCACCGTAAAGAGAACGTACTATTGCATTCATTACTAAAGCGCCGGTTGGACCACGCACCACGCCCATAACACTTGCTGTGCGCAGGTTGCCCAATTGTGCTGGATCGAGCGCGGTTCCATCAGTATGAGTAATGCTATCAATCAGTGCAACTGGAATTTGACTCACAAAACCGTTGAACTGAATTACCCGCAAAGTGCGCTGACCGTCGATATCGGCAGTTTCTACTTTATCAATTAAAGCGGTAGGAATGCGCAATACCGGCAGGTTGTGGCGGTAGATGTTTTTGATGGTTTGGGCGGGGAGCTCTGCGAAAATGCTCAAACAGATTAGGAGTATTGTGGCGGAAAGGTTTTTCATGGGCTTCACTTTAGTAGAAAGTTAAAAGTAGAAAGTATAAAGGGGAAAGGGGAAAGGGAAAAGGAGAAAGGAGAAAGGGGCAAGTTGAAAGTATAAAGTTAAAAGTATAAAGTTGAAAGGAGGAGAGTTAAAGGGAAGTTTTTAGGTTTTTAAGGGAGATTTTTGGGGGTGATATTGATTTGATTAGGCCGGAGATTATTTTGGAGACTTCTTCTGCTAAAGCGATTAGCTCTTTTTGTTTTTCGTCAGAGATTTTGTTGAGTTCTTTGGCTAAAATTAACATGGAACGTACTTCTCCGCAGGAGCCTTTGGATACGTAGAGAAAATATGCAAATTCTTTGATACCTTTTCTTTCAAAACCCTCAGCAATATTGTTCATTATGGAAACTGCAGCTCTTGAAATTTGATCTTTAAAACCTAAGTCCTTGCTACTTTCAAAAACCTTATAAATCTCCACACACAAGAGTTTCGCCTTTTGCCACGCAATTGCATCCTCAAATCTTTCTATCCGCATAAGATTTCTAAATGTTAAATAATGCCTTTTCCTTTACACCGAAAGTACTTTCAACTTTATACTTTCAACTTTTAACTAGCTTATCGTTTCATAAAAGCCTTCGAAATCACCATATCACCCGCCATAAGCGTACAGAAATATTGACCTGTTGCAAGGTTGTTTAATGCCAAAGTTACTTTGCCTTCTTTGCTTGGTGTTAGTTGTTTTACCAATACTTTTTCGCCTTTTAAATTGTGAATGGTTACGCTTAGGTTTTGCGTAGCATAAGGCAAGTCATATTTTAAATTAAGTTCTTGCTCGGCAGGATTTGGGTAAAAAGTAAGTGTTGGACGATTGTTAAGCTCAGCAACATTGGTAACGTCTTCTGCAAAATAACGGTAATAGTTCAATGTATTGAGCTCGAAGGTAACAATGCTTTCATCAATTAAATGCAGGGTTAAATTGGTAGCATCTACATTCATTCTGCGCACTTCTGCAATGGAATACATTTGCACGGAAGCATCGTTAAAATAAAAGAACAATTGTTGTGAGTTTGCTTTGATGGCAACTGTAGCAAAAAACAGGATAGAAAGGAAACGTAGAAGCATAGTATAAACTTTTTAACTTTTTAGGCTATAAATATATAAAATAAACTTAATGACGGGTAATTTGAAAATTTATTTTTGAAACGTGCAGCCCGCGCCCGGGATGGAGCGGCCTGTTTGAGCTCTTTTAAATTGCCTTGGGTTTTTATCCAAGGTAATTTAAAAAGCGAGTAGCGACAGCCCGTAAGGCGCCCAAAAAATATAAATGCTTCAAAAAAGAGGATTTATCTGAGTGGATTCTTAAAAAAATCTTTTGAAAAAAGTATATAAAAAACCTTTGAAAGACAATTATAAATCCTTAGGTTTGATTTATAAATCTAACGCTATGCATTCTATTCTACGTTTCTCCATTTTTAGTATGTGTTTGATGTTTCTAAACATTTTGTCGGTAAAGGCACAATGGGAACAAATTACTTCGTTTCAGGGCGGTAATCCTACTGTTTCAATTACTGAGTCTGCGAATAAGCTGATTGGCATAGGCCAAAAAGGGCTTTATCTGGCTGATAAAACTACGCGGATCTGGCAAGAAGTTCCGCTGTTTAATCAAATAACGATGTATTCTGTTGCGGCTAAGAATGACACCTTGTTTGTGGTTCACCAAGGCTTTGATATTTTTGCAAGACTCTATTTAAGTGCCAGTTATGACGAAGGAAATACTTGGGAAACACCTTGGTTTCTTGCTAACGGTTGGGGAGCTAGCCCTAAAGTGGCTTTCGTAAACCAACAAATAATTGTAGCTGGGTACATGGACAACCTCGATTGCCTAAGAAAATCGTCAGATTATGGTCAAACATGGATTACTGAGGTTTACCCTCCGGGATTTGAAGTTATACCGAAAGTGCTGGATGTAAATGAAACGCATATTCTTTACCATGTTGCAAATTCAATAGATACCAGCGATGTATACAGTTACGATGTTGCTTCGGGAAGCTGGCATGCAATTCCAAATACATCAGAAACGTATAATGAACCTGGTGCTCAAATTTTTAACAACCGGATTTACGCAAAGGCAGAAACGAGCAGTTCATTTACTATTTATTCAACTGCATTGGATGGAAGCGATGTTCAAATGTTATATTCAGATACTAATGTTTATGGAAACTACGGTTTTTTTGAAAGCAATGGACAAATGGTCTTGATTTTTGATGATCCTTTAACGCCATTTGGTGCGGTTGATTTTTACATTTCAACAGACACTGCCCAAACGTTTACGTATCAAAATACATTTACAATACCCTACACAATGGATATTTTCTTGGGGATTTGGCCTTTGGAATCGGGAGAATTGATTGTTGGAGGAGAAAGGTTACACATATTACCAAGCGATTACCAATCGTATGAGGAAATTACAGATGGATTTATTGTAAAAAATGTGGTTTGTGTTACTTCTGTTAACAATACCCTCTATGCTTCTGCAAATGTTACTGCATTTGGAAAATCGGAGGACAATGGTTTGAGTTTCGAAGATATTTCTGCGGAGAATAAATATCCCATGGGAGGTATACTCCATCAGGGAGATACTATCTTTTATGAATCGGGTGATAATCAAACGTATTACAGGTTTTACAGGTCATATGATAATGGGCTAACGTATGAGAGCTTCCCGTTTGGTGGGCCAGATTTATCATATAGCCTTAGTAATCAAAAATCTGCTTTTTTGAATAATAAGATATATACCATTTTTGGAGAATCTATTGATATTCCTGTTCTCTTGATGAGTGATGATTTTGGAGAAACATGGTCAACCATTCAGTGTCCAACAGTATGGCCGGGAATACTGCATGTTGCAAATGGCTCTCTTTATTTATACGCGGAAGATCTTTACCGATTTAATGAACAAAATAACACCTGGACAAACCTTAATTCGCCACTAGAGAATAGCCTAATTACGAGTAATTATGATAGGAAATTGCGCACTATTGGAAATAATCTTTGGATGGTGAACAACGAAAATGAAAGTGTAATTTTACTTTCGGATGGAGTAACATGGATAAATACTGGAATTCCATTATACGATGTGGCTCAGGTTGGAAACATTGTTTACGGGTTGAGTGATACCATGATGTATGCTTCTGCAGATTATGGCGAAACTTGGCAATCAACCGGTGTTCCAGTTCCTCCGGGCATGAATACAAAAATGGTCAATCACCTATCTGAACTCTTTGTTTATGGTGGATATAACACATCGATTTGGAAAATTGCAGCACCTCAATTTGTTTCAGGCTTGGTTTATTACGACAACAATGGAAATGGCAATTACGACAACGGTGAACCGGGTGTTCCTGAGATATTGATTCATTCAGAAAATTCTGAAACCTATGCTATGTCAGGACCAACAGGCAGTTTTATCTTGAGTTACTCTGGCGAAGAAGACCAGATTACTGTTGAAGTAAACAATGTAAATTATATGGCAGATCCTTCGAGCATTACAGTAAATGGCATTGAAGAAATATTCATTGGTATAAAAATTATTGGAACCGTTTCTGATTTAACAACAGACGCTGTTTTGAATACTCCATTCAGACCAGGTTTTTCTACCGGTGTTTCGCTGATGGTGAGAAATTTAGGGAATGTTGAACAAGGCGGAGAATTAACTTTTACGTTACCAGAAAACGTTAGTTTTACAACTGCTTCGGTTGCTCCAACAAGCCAAACAGCAAATGTTTTAAGCTGGACGATTGGCGAATTAGCTACTTTTGAAATGCAGCATATTCAAGTAGAATTGCTTACAAATGTTTCGGCTGTTTTAGGAGATACAGCAACCTTTGTAGTAAATATTAATTCTACTGTAACGGATGATAACTTGGCGAATAACTCGGTTACAAACGAATCGATTATTGTGGGTTCTTACGACCCGAACGATAAGGCTTGTTCGCGTGGAGAGATCCTCACTCCTACTCAACTCAGCATCTCTAACGAATTTGAATACCTGATTAGGTTCCAAAATACTGGAACTTATTACGCCGAAAATGTGGTGATTAAAGATACGATTAGTTCATATTTTGATTTAGCGACTTTGCGGATTATTGGTGCAAGCGATACGATGCATGTTACATTTGATGACGGCCAATTGGTGAATTTTAATTTCCCGAATATTTTCCTGCTTGATTCTACCACGAATGAACCTCTTAGTCATGGATTTGTGAAATATGCCATTCGCTTAAAACCGGGTTTAGAATTGGGAAGCGTAATTCAAAATACTGCTTATATTTATTTTGATTTTAATGCACCAATTATAACAAATACTGCAGAAACGGTATTTGACTTACCAAGCGGTTTGGATTTGAATAATACAGACATGCATGTATTGGTTTATCCAAATCCAACCAATGCAACTTTGAAACTGATAGAATATGCGAATCAAACTGTATCGGTTACACTGACCGATTTGAGTGGAAAAGTTGTTGCAAGGCAAATGTGTGTGAATGGAGAATTGGATTTAAGTTCTTTTCGTTCGGCAGTTTACTTTGGAGTGATAAAAGGAGAAAACGGACAAGCAACCCGACGATTTAAAGTGGTGAAGATTTAAAAGAAATTTAAAGCAGTAGAAAAGCTGGGCATGATTTGTTTCGCAATGAACAAATGATATTCAGCTTTTTGTTTTGGAGAAATTAACGGAACACAATTTTAAAAAGCGAGCGGCGATAGCCCGAAAGGCGCTCAAAATTTTCAATTTATATATTCGCAATGATTTTAATATATATTTGCGAATTGATTCACTTAAATAGACTATTGCTGCATGTTTGATAAAAAATGGCTCATTCCTTTGCTAATTGTAATCGTAATAAGTATTGTTGCTTTATTTGCTCCAAGTGTTTCGGTGGTGCAAGAAAGTGCGGCATTTAATCCAGCAGATGTGGCTTGGATGCTCACCGCCACAGGTTTGGTATTGCTTATGACTCCTGGACTTTCGTTCTTTTATGGTGGAATGGTTTCCAGGAAAAATGTGATATCGACGATGTTACAAAGTTTTATCTCGATGGGTGTGATTTCTTTACTTTGGGTGGTGGTTGGTTTTAGTCTGGCATTTGGAGAAAGTTTAGGTGCCGAAAAGTATGGCATTATTGGAAATCCACTGACGTTTGCATTTTTTAAGGATGTAAGCACACAAACGCATCCCGCATTGTCGCCAACTGTGCCATTTGTGTTATTTGCTTTGTTTCAATTGAAGTTTGCCATTATTACTCCTGCTTTGATTACTGGTTCATTTGCAGAACGTGTGCGTTTCAGTAGTTACTTGCTGTTTATGGTGCTTTTTTGCCTGCTTATTTATTGTCCTTTGGCGCATTGGACCTGGCACCCAAATGGATTTTTAAGAAACTGGGGCGTATTAGATTTTGCAGGAGGAACAGTAGTGCACATGGCTGCAGGTTTTGCTGCATTAGCCGGAGCCATGGTTTTAGGAAGAAGGGAGCAACACATTAATAAACAAGCGCATGCGCCTGCAAATATTCCATTTGTAATGCTGGGCACAGGCATGCTTTGGTTTGGCTGGTTCGGATTTAATGCTGGTTCGGCATTTGGTGCGAATGATATTGCTGCGCAGGCATTTTTAACAACGAATACCGCATCTGCGGCGGCAATGATTACTTGGATTTTCTTTGATGGATTTGTAGGCCGCAAACCATCAGCCTTGGGCGCTTGCATTGGTGCCGTGGTTGGCTTAGTAGCTATAACTCCAGGGGCAGGTTTTGTTTCTGTAGGCTCGAGTATTTTTATTGGAACGGTAGCAGCACTTTGCTCTAATTTGGCGGTGCATTTTAAATCGAAATCCAACTTAGATGATACGCTAGATGTGTTTCCTTGCCATGGCGTTGGAGGAATTGTAGGAATGTTGCTAACAGGTGTGTTGGCCTCTAAAACAATAAATCCGGCTGGTGCAGATGGACTGTTATTTGGAGGAACCTCACTGTTCAATTATCATTTGTTGACCTTATTGATTGTTGGTGTTTTTACTTTTGGTGGAAGTTGGCTCTTGTACAAATTAGTGGACGCAGTTTTACCTATGCGTGTAACTGCAGAACAAGAACAAATGGGCCTTGATTTAAGCCAGCATGGTGAGAAGCTTTAGAGTTTTATGATTCTAAAAACTTTTCCATCTATATCTACAAAATAAACAGCATTAGCTAATTGAGAAAGGTCAATAGCGCTGCAGTTAACTTTGGTTTCAATCACTTTTCCTGTTATATCCATCACCTTTACCAATTCAACATTTTGCTTAAAATTTAGTAACGCATTGGTGGGATTAGGAAAAGGCAACCATTTTTGCATTGCAACATCTTCAAAACCAGTTTCCTGATTACTTGCATTGGGTGTTGATGCTGCAAAATAAATCCATGATGTGCTACCATCCTGTATTCTTCCATAAGAAACATCAGCATTCATAGCAGGTAAATCTATGTAATTCACCATTTTGAAACCTCTAGTAACAGCTTTAATTAACCAAAGAGCTTCTCCATTGGCACTGATGTTAAAGTTGCAATGATTGCGACCAAATTCCTCATCGCTATCGGCCCAAAAAAGCTTAAAACCATCAGGAGAAATGTTTACTGAAGGTAATGGAAACTTAAATGGTTCATCTGCATCGTCGGTTAAGTAATAGCCTGATAACGATTGAGAAACAGTATTGGAATTATACAGTTCGAGCCAATCACCAAATCCTCCATTTTCATCGGCTATGGTAGTTTGGTTGCTGCTCATGGCTTCGTTTATAACTATTCCATCGGGATAAAAAGCCAAGTTAGCTGCCAATGGCTCACATGGCCAGTTGTAGGTAACATTGTTAGTGATTGAGAAAAACCGAAATTGAAATTCTGTGCCTGTAAGCGCGCTGTTAACAGGTGCGGAATAGATATCATCACCAAAAACTACATCGGGTGAAGCTCCATTGTCTTGCAAGGCACTTCCTAATTGCCAGTTTGTGCCATCGACGCTGTACTCCCAGCCCAGTGAATCGGCCGTACAATCTTTGCAATAAGCACGAATTACAGGATTTGTATCTAATATTCCATCAATCCAACCAGCTATTTTGCTTGCAGGTTGTGAAGCCTCATCGGCCTGCGCAATAGCTGAAGCGTTACGCGCTGTAATATAGGGAATTATGGCATCTTCTATTTGATTTCCCCAGGCAATAGTCCCTGAATTTTGAAAATCCTGTAGGGTAAATCCGTAATCGTAAGTTCGGTAAACATCATCTGTGGCTGCAGGTGTTATTAAAGTAAGCAGTTGGTTTACCCTTGTTGCAATTGTGTTTTCTTGCAGAGTGCTCGTTGCATATTGCTTAATGTAGTAACTGAATCGTACTTTGTATTCTGGCACTGACAACAATCTAGTATATAGCGGTCGTGGCTCTCCATCGAACGACCAATTGTAAATTTCTCTTGAAGTCCATGTTTGGTTTACCCAATCAACGCCCCAGGTATTATCAACATCGTAAGGTATGTATTCAAAAAGTCCGGTAAGTTGATTGTGGTATAGATAATAGTTATTTTGATTGTAGGCGTAGTTGTCCCAATTGCCCATTAATATATCTAAGGCCAGATATTTTAAATAATTGTCTACATTAAAAATCTGTTCTAATGCGCAAGGCAAAGCAGCAATGTCAGTTTGGTTTAATACTTTTATAAAATTGGCCAAATCGCTGTAATCGTCTACATAATTATTAGTTTTTAATTCGTATGCGCGTCTTCCTCCTGCATCAAACTTATAACTATCTGGATTATTACTTAAGAATTTTAAGCTTGCCGGATATAAGCATTTGTATAGATTTCCAGTTCCAGTACCATCAAAATATGCTGCGGCAAAAATTTCATCAATATGTTCAATATTGCTGTACAATCCGCGGTATTCATCATTTATATACAATTTCACAAACGAAGAGCGGCTTCCCGCTAAGTCATTGTTATTAAATGTTTCCCAAGAAAGCTTTGCACGAATCATAGAGGGGTCGTTATGGCTTCCGTTGAGATTCATTTTCTCAAGCCCTTGAAAAATACCGTTGTTGGTGAAAGTATTGAAAGATATTTTGAATGATTTCTTCTGGGCATATAAACTTGTATTTCCGCGCATTCTAAAACCAACAATAGGAATGGTTTGATTGAATACAGAACTTTGATATTGAAACTGCGCCTGGTATTCTTTTTCTTCGTTGAATGCACCTAAAGATAGCAGTTGTTCTAAGGTATCAGGATTTATAATAATGCGTACCGTTGCTACTTCATTTTGCAAGAATGCAGCATTGTTAGCAGGAAAAGTATGTTGGGAAAATGAAAGACTTTGGTAAAAAACGAAAGCGATTAAAAACAGGTTTTTAAGCATATTCAAAGGTAGGAATATATTTCTATTGGCAGTTAAATTAAATTTTATCCAAATTTCTAATTCTTTCTTTTAGCAGCCATTTGGCTTTCATTATATTTTTTAAACTATAAAGCTCTTCATTTTTTGGGGCTTCCCACAGCGGTCCTATGGCAATTAAAAATAGTTCAACATTTTGCACACCGCTGCGGTCAGGCCTTCGCCCATACTGCCCTCCTGCTGTCGGGCGGTATTTGGCTCAGTCCTTAAGCCGGGCATTTGTTTAATGAATAATGTATCGCTAAGAATGAATAAATTGTCAATGCTTAAAAACGTTAGCTGTTTTAAACTTTTATAATTTCACTTTTATAATGTCACCACTTCGTGGTTTTCTTTTCGTTGTTTATACTTATAATGCTTCTCAAATTTCCCCTTTCAACTTTATACTTTCCACTTTTAACTTTTATAATGTCACCACTTCGTGGTTTTCTTTTCGTTGTTTCGCCTTTCCCTTTTCAAACTTTACACTTTACACTTTGTACTTTACACTTTGTACTTTATACTTTTAACTTTCCACTTTGTACTTTCTACTTTATACTTTCTACTCAATTACTCTTCCTTCTCGGCTTTCCATATTTTTCCCGCATTTGTTGTCCACGGGTTTTGCGCACATTTACTTTTTGGTTTTTTTCGCTTTTTTCGTGAAATGCTGGACCAGATTCGTGTTTCTTAATTTTCACTTTGCTGGTTGGCATATTGATGTGCGGCAACTCGGCGGGAGTTAAAACAGTTGAGATTTCAACATCTTCTGGCATTGCTTCAATTGGTATAGATTTCTGCATGAGTTCTTCGACAGAAGCAATCATATTGGCATCTTTTTCCAAAATAAATGTAATGGCAATTCCTTTAGCATCTGCCCTACCCGTTCGGCCAATGCGGTGAATGTAATTTTCGGTTTTATCGGGAACATCGAAATTTATAACATGCGAAACGCCAGAAATATCAATGCCTCGCGATAATAAATCGGTAGTTATTAAAATGCGGTGCTTGCCTTCCGAAAAATTTTCCAAGGCCCTGAAACGGGTGTTTTGTGCTTTATTGGAGTGAATTACACCAGCTTCACCGGGTAATTCATTCTCGAGGTGTGTATATAATCTATCGGCTAATGCGCGACTACCTGTAAACAATAACACTCGTTCCATTTCGGGCTGAGAAAGCAAATGGTTCAGCAAGTTTAACTTGGTGTTGATGTTGGGCACTTGGTAACCAATTTGTTGAATATTTTCTAATGGACTGCCCACAGGAGCTGCTTCAACACGAATGGGCGCTCTGAAAAAAGTATCAATAATGGCATCTACATCATCAGAAAGCGTTGCAGAAAACATCAAGGTTTGACGCTTGGGTGGCATTAAATCGAAAATGCGCTCTAATTGCGGACGAAAACCTAGGCTCAACATTTCATCTACTTCATCAATTACCAAGCGTTTGATGCTTTTCATTTTAATGGTTGTATCGAGCGCCAAATCGAGCAAACGGCCCGGCGTTGCAACAACTATATCGGCACCGCCCATTAAAGTCTCTCTTTGCGTACGAATATTAGCACCGCCGTACACGCCAACAGCAGTAAAACTCATGTAAGTGGTTAATTTATTAATCTCTTCTTCCACTTGCACCACCAATTCGCGTGTAGGAACAATTACCAAAATTTGTGGGATTTTCTCTTTCGAAAAAGTCCATAATCGCAGGCAAGGCAATAAGTAAGCAATGGTTTTTCCTGTCCCGGTTTGGGCAATTCCAACAACATCATTTCCTGCCATCATAGCCGAAAATGCGCGCTCCTGAATAGGTGTTGGTTGCGTAAAACCTAAATCGCTCAATGCATTGAGTAATGGTTTATTGAGGTTAAGGTCTTGGAAGGTGCTCATGTTGTAAAACGGCAAAGGTAGGGGTTATAATGAATAATGA